>DAOTYD010000147.1:0-14227 GCA_034435295.1 Anaerolineae bacterium
CTTATCGCTGATCGCTAATCGCTGATCGCCGATTGCTGATCGCTGATTGCTTATCGATAATCTTGCTTATCGCTCACGGCGATATGCGATACCCGATATGCGATAAGCGATAAGCGATATGCGATACCCGATATGCGATAAGCGATAAGCGATAAGCGATAAGCGATATGCGATACCCGATAAGCGATAAGCGATAAGCGATAAGCGATAAGCGATACGCGATACGCGATAAGCGATACGCGATACGCGATACGCGCGTAGAGTGGCCGTATGCTCTCTCTCGACGCTCAGGAAGCCTGCCGCCGCCGCTATGCAGGTGAGCATGCGGGCTGGCGGCCTGCCTCGCACGTCTACCAGGAGCGGGTAGCGGCGCGGCTGACGCCCACCGCGCGCGTGCTCGACCTGGGCTGCGGGCGCGGCGGGGTGATGGAGGCGCTGCATCCGCAGGCCGGCTGGGTGGCCGGCGTGGACCCCGATATGGCTTCGCTGCGCGAGCACCGCGCCCCCGCCCTGGCCCGCGCCTGCGCCCTGGCCGAGGCGCTGCCGTACCCCGATGAGTCTTTCGACCTGATCTGCTGCTCCTGGGTGCTGGAGCACCTGGCCGAGCCGGTGCGGGTTTTCGCCCAGGTGGCGCGGGTGCTGCGGCCCGGCGGCCGGTTCGTCTTTCTGACCCCCAACCGCCGCCATCCGCTGCTGCTGGCAAACCGTCTCCTGGGCCGCCGCAGCGGGCGGCTGGTGCGCCAGCTCTACGGCCGCGCCGAGGCCGATACCTTTCCCGCTCTCTACCGCGCCAACACGCCAGCGCGCCTGCGGGTGCTGCTGGAACAGGCTGGCCTGACGCTGGTCGACCTGGTGCTGGTGGGCGACCCCACCTACCTGGTCCTGCACCCCTCGCTCTATCGCCTGGCCTGCCTGCTGGAACGGCTCACGCCGCCAGCATGGCGCGTGCACCTGGTTGGCGAGGCCTGCCGGCCCTAACCGCCTTTCCCGGCCGCCTTTTCCCAGTCCGCCAGGAACTGCGCCAGCCCGGCGTCAGTGAAGGGGCTGCGGGCCATCTTTTGCAGCACGCCAAAGGGCAGGGTGATGATGTCGGCCCCCGCCAGCAGCGCCTCGACGACGTGGGTGGTGTGGCGGATGCTGGCGGCCAGGAGCTGGCAGTTGAAGCCATAGTTGTCAAAGACCTGGCGCGTCTGGCGCACCACTTCCATCCCGTCCAGCCCGGCGTCGTCCAAACGCCCCACAAAGATCGAGGCGTAGGTGGCCCCGGCCTTGGCCACCAGGTAGGCCTGCGCCGCGGAAAAGACCAGCGTCGCGTTGATGCGGCCGTTGGGCCAGCGCGAGATTTCGTGCATCGCCCGCAGGCCAGCGGGCGTGCAGGGGATCTTGACAAAGACGTGCTCCGACCAGGAGAGAATCTCCTCAGCCTCGCGGAGCATGCCGTCGGTGTTCGTGCTGAGCACCTCCGCGCTCACCGGCCCCTTGACGATCTCGACGATCCTGAGCGTGTTCTGGCGCAGATCGGCCGTCCCGGCCTGCATCATCAGCGTGGGGTTGGTCGTCACCCCGTCCAGCACGCCCCAGCTCGCTGCCTGTTCGATCTCTTCGATTTTCGCCGAATCCAGGAACAACAACGCCATAGCAACCTCCGCATTCAGGGTTCGTTCTCCAACACTTTTTCCAGCGCCCGGATCGCCACTTCGACCATACTGTCTTCCGGCTCGCGGGTGGTGAGGCGCTGCAGGGCCAGGTTGGGGCGGACCAGCCAGCGCATCCATGGGCGGTCGATGAAACGGGCGCTGAGGCGGATCCACTCGTAGGCAAGGCCGGCAATGACCGGGATCGCCAGGACGCGGCTGAGCACACGCCAGAGCAGCGTCTGCTCGCCCAGGGGAGCAAAGATCAAGACGGAGATGACCACCAGCGTCAGCAGGAACGACGTGCCGCAGCGGGTATGGGCGGTCGAATGGGCCTGTACTGCCTCCACGGTCAGCGGGACGCCGGCCTCATAGGCGTTGATCGTCTTGTGCTCCGCGCCGTGGTAGGCAAAGACGCGCTGCACATCAGGCATGCGCCCGACCAGCCAGAGATAGGCGATGACCAGCAGCAGGCGGACGACGCCTTCGAGCAGGTTGTCCACCAGCACCGGCATCTCGAAGGGCAGCAGGCCGACGAGGAAGGAGGGCAGGGCCATAAAGAGGCCCACGCCCAGGGCGATGCCGAGCAGGCCGGAGAGCCAGCCCATAAGGCCGCCAAAGCCGCCAGCGGGCTTTTCCTCGCCCATGGCGACGTCGGCCGACCACATCAGCGCCTTGATGCCCAGTCCCAGTGCGTCCCACAGCACGATCAGGCCGCGCAGGAAGGGCAGGCGGCCCAGGGGGCCGTTGTAGAGCGCCTGGTTGAGCGGCTCGACGCGCAGGACGATCTCGCCCTGCGGGTTGCGCGCTGCCATGGCCAGCGAGCGCGAACCGCGCATCATCACCCCTTCGATGATCGCCTGCCCGCCATAGTTGAACGGTTTAGCCATACACATCTCCCCATGGCCAGGGGCTGTCTGGGCGCAGGATATGCGCTTCCAGCGGCCCCAGCCGCACATGTTCCAGTTCGATCCACGGCGCGCCGAGGGGACGTCCGACGAATGGGCCGTGGCAGTCCGAGCCGCCGGTGATGAGCAGGTCGTGGCGGCGGCAGAAATCGAGGCAGGTCTGGGTCGTGGCCTCATCGTGGTAGGAGGTGTAGCACTCGATGCCGGCGATGCCATACTCGACGAAGGGGGCCAGCGTTGCGGCGCTGACGCCGCTGGCGCGCAGGGAGGCGCCAGGGTGGGCCAGCACCGGCAGGCCGCCCGCCTGGCGAACAACTGCCGCGACCTCGGCGGGAGGGGGAAAGTCGGGCCAGGGTGGGCGGATCGGGTCGACATAGATGCGCTCGAAAAAGTCGTGCACGTCGCGGCAGATGCCGCAGTCGATCAGGAAATTGAGCACGCGCCAGCCGCCACGGCGGGGGTTGTTTGTATAGGCTTCGTAGGCGGCCAGGTCGATGGGGTAGCCGGCCCGGATCAGCCGACGCAGCGTTTCTTCGTTGCCCCATTCGAGCCGCTCTCGATTGCGCTGGAGCATCGCGCCGAGCGCCGCATCGAGAGGGTCGATGCCATAGGCCAGGATGTGCAGCAGGCCGACGCCGTTCAACAGGGCAGAGACCTCGGCGGCAGGGAGGAAGGCCAGCCCGCGCTGACGGGCCTGGGCGGCCGCCGGCATGACGCTGTTCAGCGCGTCGTGATCGCAGACGGCGAAGAGCTCGATTCCCGCTTCCTGAACGTGCTGGACGGTTTCGGCCGGCGTCCAGCAGCCGTCGGAAGCGGTGGTATGGATGTGCAGGTCGATTCGCATTGGGGGCTATTGTAACACCGACTGGGGGAGCGTCAACCTTAAAAATTGTGGGCAGGTTTGCAAGTGGGCGAGTTTCCCTATTGACGCGGTTCCTTTTTTCGTGTATAATGACCGTTGGTCATTTATTGACCGGCTGTTGTTCTTCCAGGAAAGGGGGCCTTTTGACCACACGGGCGCGGCGTGAGCGGGAGAAAGAGGAACGGCGCCAGTCGATCCTTCAAGCTGCACGCGAGGTGTTCCTGCAGAAGGGCTTTTACAACGCCACCGTCGACAGCGTCGCCGAACGGGCCGAGGTCAGCAAGGGCACCGTATACCTCTATTTCGAGAGCAAAGAGACCCTTCTTGCGCATCTGTTGTTGGAGGGCCTGGCGGCGCTGACCGGATACCTGGAAGAGGCGTTTGCGGCTGACCGTGCTCTCTCGGCGGAGGAGCGCATGCGCCGCCTCGGCTGGGCCTATTTGCAGTTCTTTCAGCGCGAACCGCTCTACTTCCGCTTTCTCATGGCCGTCGACCGCGGCCGCTTCCAGCAGGCTGTCTCCCCCCAGGTCTACCAGCAGGTGCTCGCCGCCAGCCTGGAAGGGCTGAACTGGGTGGTGCGGGCAATCGAGCAGGGCATCGCCGACGGCGTGTTCACCTGCTGCGATTCGCGGCAGGCGGCGGCGACGCTGTGGGCCACGCTGAACGGCGTGCTGGAACTGATGGAGCATCCGCTGCGGCGGGATATGGTGGGAGTGGGGACGGACGTGTTGTACCGCACTGCCCTGGAGACGGTGATCCGCGGCCTGCGCGCCGCGTCGTGATCTCCCAATAGACTTTAGTGAGGAGGTGTAAAAGTGAAAGACGTTGTCATTGTCAACCCCGTACGGACGCCCGTGGGCGCCCACGGCGGCGCGCTGCGCCCCAAGCGCGCGCAGGACCTGGCCGAGATCGTCTTCCGCGCCGTCCTGGAGCAGACGGGGCTGGACCCGGCGCTGTTGGACGAGGTGATCCTGGCCAACATCGGCCAGCCTTCGGACGCGGCCAACATTGCCCGCGTGTCGGCGCTGATGGCTGGCATCCCCATCGAGGTGCCCGCCTTTACCGTCCAGCGCAACTGCGCCTCGGGCATGCAGGCGGTGACCTCGGCCTACCAGGCCATCCAGGCCGGCGACGGGGAGCTCTACCTCTGCGGCGGCACCGAGAGCATGAGCAACATCCCCTACATCCTCAAGGAAGCCCGCTGGGGCTACAAGCTGCGCCACGCGGAGCTGACCGACGGCCTGTGGGAAGGCCTCACCGACCCGATCTGCAACCAGATCATGGGCCGCACGGCGGAGAACCTGGCCGAAAAGTACGGCATCACCCGCGAGGAGCAGGACGAGTACGCCGTCCAGTCGCACAAAAAGGCCTTTATGGCCCAGCGCATGGGCAAGTTCGACGACGAGATTGTGCCGGTCGAGATCGTCAAAAAGGTCGCTGGCCAGGAAGTGGCGCGCGAAAAGATCGTCCATGACGAGACGATCAACCCCGGCCTGACGGTGCAAAAAGCGGCCCTCTACCCCACCGTTTTCAAGAAAGACGGCACGGTCACGCCAGCCAACGCCTGCCCCATCTCGGACGGCGCTGCGGCGATGCTGGTCTGCACGGCAGAAAAGGCGCAGCAACTGGGCCTCAAGCCGACAGCGCGCATCGTCGCCTATGCCTATGCGGCAGTTGACCCGGCCTATATGGGCATCGGCCCGGCCTTTGCCATGCCCAAGGCGCTCAAGCGCGCCGGCCTCACCCTCGACGACATCGGCCTGATCGAGCTGAACGAGGCGTTTGCCGCCCAGGTGCTTGCCGACGCCAGGGAGATGCAGGCGCAGGGGCACAACTGGGACTGGAGCAAGGTCAACGTCAACGGCGGCGCGATTGCCCTGGGCCACCCGGTGGGCTGCACGGCGGCCAAGCTGATCGCCACGCTGACCCACGAGATGCAGCGTCGCCAGGTCCGCTACGGCATCGACACCATGTGCGTCGGCGGCGGGCAGGGCGGATGCCTGATCCTGGAGCGGATTCCGATGGAGTGAAGGTGGGGATCGGGGAAACGTAAAACGTAAGACGTAAAACGTAAAACGTAAAACGTGAGGAGGTGAAAGATGTACATTTTCAAGGCGGCAGTGGTTGGGGCCGGGACGATGGGTGGAGAAATCGCCCAGGTCATCAGTTTCTCTGGCCTGCCCGTGGTGATGAAGGATATCGACCAGGCCATGCTCGATAAAGGCATGGAAAAGGTGCGCTCGATCTACCAGACGCGTGTTGACAAGGGCAAGATGAGCGCGGGCGAGATGCAGGCCAAGATGGACCTGATCACGCCTACCCTGAACTATGACGAGTTTGGCGATGTCGACATTGTCATCGAGGCGGTGCCGGAAAGGATGTCGGTCAAAAAGGCCGTGTTGGCGGAGCTGGAAGAGGTCTGCCCCGAGCAGACGATCTTTGCCAGCAACACCTCGGCCCTCTCGATCTCGGAGATGGGCGCGGCAACCAAACGACCGCACAAGATGATCGGCATGCACTTTTTCAACCCCGCCCACGTGATGAAGCTGGTCGAGATCATCCCGGGGCTGGACACCAGCCAGGAGACGATCGACGACGTGGTGATGTTCACCGAGTCGCTGCGCAAGCTGCCGGTCGTGGTGCAGGAGTGCCCCGGTTTCCTGGTCAACCGCCTGCTGATGCCCTATCTCAACGAGGCGACCAAGGCGCTGGAAGAGGGCGCGGCAAGCGCAGCCGAGATCGACCAGGCGATCACCGCCTGGGGCATGCCGATGGGGCCCTTCACGCTGATGGACATGCTCGGCATCGATATCTGCGGCCACGTGGGCGAGTATCTCTACTCCGAGTATGGCGAGCGCATGGCGCCGGCGCCGCTCTTTGTCAAGTTGATCGAGGCCGGTCGGCTGGGCGAAAAGACCGGGGCGGGCTTTTATGACCACCCCGGCGGCGAGTCCCCTGTCGTCGCGCAGATGATCGCAGAGCTGCAAAAGTCGGGCCAGGTGCCCACCGGCACCCGTTTCTCCGTCGAGCGGCTGATGTTCCCGCTGATCAACGAGGCCGCCCTCTGCGTGCAGGAGAACATCGCCAGCCTGGCTGACATCGACATGTCCATGGTCGCCGGCACAGGGATGACCTACGGCGGCGAGCGCATCGGCCCGCTGGCCATCGCCGACAAGATCGGCCTGGATGTCGTCGTCGACACGCTCAACCAGCTCGCCCAGGAGTTGGGGCCGCGCTTCCTGCCCTCCCGCCCGCTCAAGGTGCGCGTCCGCGCCGGCCACCTGGGGGTGAAGACGGGGCGGGGCTTCCACGAGTACGCATAAACAACAGACAGGAGATCAGCAATGGCAGAATGGCAGTATATCCGCACCGAAGTTGAAGAACAGGTCGCCGTCCTGACCATCGACCACCCGCCGGTCAACTCGTTCAACAAGCAGGTGGTGACCGAGCTGGACGCGGCGATCGATGCGCTGCTGGCAGACGACGCGGTCAAGGCGATCGTCATCACCGGCGGCGGCACCAATGCCTTTGTCGCCGGGGCCGACATCCCTGAGATCAAGGAGCTCCTGAGCCATCCCGAAGGCGGCTATGCCGAGGCGGCAGCCTTTATCCGGCGCGGCCAGGAACTCTTCCTCAAGATCGAGCGCTCGCCCAAGCCGATCATCGCCGCCATCAACGGCTTTTGCCTGGGCGGCGGGCTGGAGCTGGCCATGTCGTGTCACATGCGCATCTGCTCCGACCGCGCCCGCATGGGCCAGCCCGAGATCAACCTGGGCATCATCCCCGGCTGGGGCGGCACGCAGCGACTGCCCCGCATCATCGGCAAGGGCAAGGCGATCGAACTGATCCTCACCGGCGACATGCTCACCGCCCAGCAGGCGCTCAGCCTCAACCTGGTCAACAAGGTCGTGCCCGACGGCGCCGTGCTGAAAGAGGCGCGCGGCCTGGCCCGCAAGATCGTCACCAGGTCCAAATTCCCTGTCGCCGCCGCGCTCAAGGCGATCAACGACGGCCTGCAGCGCCCCATCGAAGAGGGCCTCCAGATCGAAGCGGAACAGTTCGTCGGCCTGGCCGACACCGAGGACATCCGCGAGGGCGTCAGCGCCTTCCTCGAAAAGCGCCAGCCGAGCTTTAAGGACCGGTAAGGGGTCCGGTAGACAGTAGACGGTAGACGGGGTAGGGCTCTGCCTCCCCGTCTACCCCCTGTCTGCCGTCTCTTGTCCCCTGAGGAGGTGATTCATGGATTTCACCCTGAACGAAGAACAGCGCATGTTCCGCAACATGTTCCGCGATTTTGCGGCCAAAGAGATCGCGCCGCACGCGGAGGAGATGGACCATCAGGAAACGCTGCCTCCGTCGATCCTGCAAAAAGCGGCCAACCAGGGCTTTCTCGGCGCGACGTTGCCCGAAGACTATTTCGGCGCGGCGTTGGACAGTGTGAGCTATGCCATGCTGATCGAGGCCCTGGCCAGCGCCAGCGTCTCGGTCGCCATGACCATAGCCTCCCACGTCAGCCTGGTGGCGATGAGCATCCTGGCCCACGGCAGCGACGCGCAGAAGGAAGAATGGCTGCCCGCCCTGGCCGCCGGCGAGGTGATTGGCGCGTTCGCTCTCACCGAGCCGGACGCCGGCAGCGACGCTGCCGCCCTCCAGACCCGCGCGGTCGTCCAGGGCGACGAGGTCGTGCTGGACGGCGTCAAGACGTGGGTGACCAACGGCGCCACCGCCGGCCTCTTCCTGGTCTTTGCCCGCGGCGCGGAGGGGATCGATGCCTTCCTGGTGCCCCGTGACGCGCCCGGCCTGACTGTGGGCTACCGCGAGCCGACGCTGGGCCTGCGCAGCATCTCCTTCAACACGCTCTACCTGGAAGGCTGCCGCGTGCCGCTGGCCAACCGCCTCGGCGCCCCTGGCCAGGGCTGGACCATCGCCCAGCAGGCGCAGGACCGCCTGGCGCTGGCCGTCGCTGCCGCCGCGCTGGGCGTCGCTTCCAGCGCCATCGACGTGGCTGCCCAGTTCGCCACCGAACGCATCCAGTTCGGCGTGCCCATCGGCCAGAAGCAGGCCATCCAGAACTATATCGCCACCGCCGTCACCGAGGTCGAGGCGCTGCGTTACCTGCTCTACCACGCCGCCTGGCAGGCAGACCAGGAGGGCCTCGACGCTTTCGACGTCTCTGTGGTCAAGGTCTTTGGCGCCCGCATCGCCCGCAGCGTGACCAACTGGATGCTGCAGGTGCTGGGCGGCTATGGGTTCATGGAGGACTATCCCATGGCCCGCAAGTACCGCGACGCGCGGACGTTGGGGATCGTCGGCGGGCCTACCGAGCTGCACAGCTTCCGCATCGCGCAGCACGTCTTTGCCGGGCGCGACCTGGAGATCGCGCTGTAAGGAGGCCAGCATGGACTTTACATTTTCACCCGAACATACCGCACTGCGCCGCATGATCCGCGAGTTTGTCGAGGCCGAGGTGGCGCCCATCGCCGCCGAGCTCGACCGCGAGCACAAGGTACCCTACGAGGTCATGCGCAAGCTGGGCGAGATCGGCCTCCTCGGCGTCTGCTTCCCGCAGAAATATGGCGGCATGGGCGCCGGCGAGACCGGCTACTGTATCCTGATGGAGGAGCTGGGCAAGGTCTGCACCTCCACCGCCACCAACGTCGGCGCGCACATCGGCATCGGCGCGATGGTCATTCACCTCGACGGCACGCCAGAGCAGAAGGAAAAATACCTGACCCCCCTCTCGCGCGGGCAAAAGATCGCTGCCTTCGGCCTGACCGAATCCAACGCCGGTTCGGACGCGGCCAACATCCGCACCCGCGCCGTGCGCGAGGGTGACTCGTGGATCCTCGACGGCGGCAAGGTCTATATCACCAACGGCGGCTATGCCGACATCATCACCGTGATGGCGGTGACCGACCCGGCGCTGGGCGCCCGCGGTGGCGTGACCGCTTTCATCGTCGAGACAGACTGGCCTGGTTTTTCCGTCGCCCGCGAAGAGGACAAGATGGGCATCCGCGGCACCAGCACGGCCGAGCTGGTCTTTGAGGAGCTGCGCGTGCCCCACGAAAACGTGCTGGGCAAGGTCGGCGAGGGTTTTGTCTCCTTCATGAAGTCGCTGGACATGGGCCGCCTGACGCTGGGCGCGGCCTGCCTGGGTGGCGCTCAGGCGGCGCTCGACTGGTCGGTGCGCTGGGCAAAGCGTCGCCGCCTCTTTGGTGCTGAACTGGCCCACAAACAGTCGGTGCAGTGGATGATCGCCAACATGGCCACTGAGGTCGAGGCGCTGCGCAGCCTGGTCTACCGCGTGGCCTGGATGGTCGATACGGGCCAGCCCTTCACCCAACTGGCGGCGATGTGCAAGATGTACGGCTCGGAGGTCGCCTCGCGGGCCATCGACATGGCGCTGCAGATCCACGGCGGGCTGGGCCTGACGCGCGACTATCCTATCGAGCGCGCCTTCCGTGATGCCCGCATCGCCGAGATCTTTGAGGGCACCAACGAGATCCAGCGCATCGTCATCGCCACCAACATCTTCCGCGAGCACGGCGTGCGCATCAGGCCGTAAGGAGGGACGCTATGAGAATCGTGGTCGTTCTTGGACGTGTGCTCGATCCGGCCGGCATTGTGGTCAATGCGCGGGCCGGACGGGTCTTTGTCAATCGAGAAGAGTATCTCCTTCAACCGGCCGATCGCTGCGCCCTGGAGGCGGCGCTGCGCGTCAAGGACGAGCTGGGCGCCGAGGTGGTGGCCCTGCCACGCAGCCCTCTGCCCGACGACGACATCCTCCGCCAGGCGCTGGCGCTCGGCGTCGACCGGGCGATCTATCTGACCGGTGAAGGTCTGCGCCAGGCCGACGACGCGGCGATGGCGCGCGCGCTCAAAGCGGCCATCGAGCGCCTGGGCGGCGCGGACCTGCTGCTGACCGGCGCGACGACGCTGGACAGCGGACAGACGCAACTGGGCCCCCGCCTGGCCGAAGCCCTCGGCTGGCCGCAGGTGACCGCCGTCTGGTCGCTGAAGGTGGCCGATGGCCGCGCCCAGGTGGTGCGCCAGCAGGGCGGCCAGTACGTGCTCGTCGAGGCGACGCTGCCCGCCGTGGTCACGCTGCAACCCGGCTCGCTCAAGCTGCGCTACCCTGACGGCGCCCGCCTGGTCAACATCTACAAGAACGTGGGCGAGATCGCCCAGGCCCTGGAGACGTGGGACGCGGTCGAGCTGGTCGGCGAGCCGCTCGCCCCGCTGGTGGAGGGGCGCGGCCGCGATTTCCCGCCGCCGCGAGAGCGAGGGGCGCGCGCCGCTGGCAGCGCCGCCGAGATGGCCCAGGCCGCAGCCGCCGCGCTGCGGCAGCGGGTGGGGAGGTAAGCCATGGACGCATCCTATCTCGACCTGTTGATGGCACAGCAGGAGGAAGTGAGCGAGGCCGAGGGCGGCGGAGGCGGCGTCTGGGTCGTCGCCGACCTGCTCGACGGGGCGCTGGCCCCGGTGACGCTACAGGCGCTCGGCGCGGCGCGCACTCTGGCCGACTCGCTCGGCGCTTATGTCTATGCCGTCCTGCTGGGCAGCGGCGTCTCTGACCTGGCCCCCACTCTCTACCAGGCCGGCGCCGACGGCGTGCGGGTGGCCGATGACCCCAGCCTGGCCTCCTTCGCCCTGGAGCCGTACCTGGCCGTGCTTTCCGACCTCTTTGCGGAGGAAAAGCCGGAGGTGGTCCTCTTTGGCGCGACGGATGCCGGCGAGCAGTTGGCCGCGCGCCTGGCCCAGCGCATGGGCGGCGGGCTGATCGAGCACGTCACAGCGGTCAGCCTGGACGAGGCGACGCGGGCGGTGCAGGCGACCTTCCCCATCTATGGCGGTGCGTATTTCGAGATTGCCGCCTGCCCTCAGGCGCGTCCCCAGTTCCTGACGGTCGAGCCAGGGGCTTTCCCCGCTCCTTACCTGGACCGTTACCGCTCTGGCGAGCCCAAGACGCTCGCCGTGCAGCCCGTCGAAGCGGCGGTGCGCGTGATTGGCGCGGCGGAGGGCTTTGTGCCGCCAGCCATACCCCTGGCCCAGGCCCCCGTCATCGTCGCTGTGGGCCGCCAGGCCGGCGACGTGGAACTGGCCCGCCAACTGGCAGCAGCCCTGGGCGCGCAGTTCGCCGGCGACCGCGGCGCCCGCGACGCCGGCTGGATCGACGCCAGCCGCATCGTCGACGTGCGTGGCGTCACCGTCGCCCCCCGCCTCTATGTCGCGCTCGGCATCCGCGGCGACACCTTCCACAACGCCGCCATCGAAGAGGCCGGCTTCATCCTGGCGGTCCATCCCGATCCCACCGCGCCGATTTTTGAGGTGGCGGACCTGGGCCTGGAGGCTGATCCGGCAGAGGTCCTGCCGGCGCTGCTGGAAGCGCTCAAATAACTCTGGCCCTACAAGACCCGACAGGTCTCAAAGACCTGTCGGGTCTGTTTCTTGTGTCTCCGAGACCATCTCCCCCTGCTGTAGCGCCTCTTTCTCCTCTGCCTTGCCCAGGCGCTGCAACTGGTACAGCCCGCCCAAGACGAACACAGGCAGAACCACCGCCAGCAACAGATAGACGAGCGGGTCCAACTGCGGCGCCGCCGAGAAGCGGTCCAGGTTCAGGACGATCAGCGCCGCCGAGACCCAGACGGTGAGCAGGTTGGGGATGGGGTCGCCGGAGCGCAGGATCTGCAGGCCGAGGGCGCGGCGGCGCGTGAACGGGTAAAAGAGGTTGCTGCCCATAAAGCCCAACTGGTCCTCCAGGACGTGGCCGGCAAAGCCCAGGCCGAAGGCAAGGCCGGCCCAGAGAGGCAGGCGGCTCAGGGTGCCGTGGCTCAGCCACTCGCCCAGCGCGGCAAGCCCCGCCGTCACCAGGCCCAGCAACGCGGCCAAAGTCAGGCTGTGCGACCAGCGGCGGTGCCAGTCGAGAAAGTGGACGTGGAGCTGGTCGCCGATGCGCTCGAACTTGAAGGACGGCCCGCTGAAGATGTCGATGCGGTTCTCGGCGTCGTAGGTGTGCACCATCGGCACGCCGACTGTCACCCGCACCTCTTCCGCCCCCGGCGGCTCCGTGCCGGCGAAGGGTACCTGTCCGGTGTTGACCACCGGCCCGATGCGCACGCCGACCTGGTTCTGCGCCGGGTCGAAACGGATCACATACTGCCGCCACAGGTCGGCGCCCAGGCGGATGGTGTGCAGGGCGACGTTCTGCGGCCGGCCGCTCTCGTAGGCCGTGCGCATCGCCGTGGCGACGCGCGCGGCAATCGCCGCCGCGTCCGGCTCGGGGCCGGGGTCGATCTCGACGTCGTACTGCTCGAAATAGCGGGCCAGCTTGAAGTCGAGCGTGTCGGGCAGGATGCCGCCGATGCCGCCCAGCACGGGCAGGAGCGAGCCTTCCCTGGCCAGGCTGACGATCTCGGGGAAGAAGGTGGCGATGGCAACGCCGGTGACAAAGTGGGAGATGCCCTTCATGGCACCAGCCCCATCCAGGCGGCCACAGTGACCCCCGCCCCGACCATGTTCAGGCCGATGGGCACCAGCAGCACGCCCATGCAGTTCATGCGCCGCGAGCCCCACAGGGGTGGGATGAAGCCGATGCCGCTGGCGACGGCGCAGATGAGCAGGCTGCCCAGCGCGGCGCGGCGGGCCGCCGTCGCCGTCCCCTCGCCGAGCCAGGCCCCCAGCGCCGGCACGCCAGCGACGATGAGCAACAGCAGGAGCAACGTCGCCAGGCTGATCCAGCGATAGTCGATGCGCTCGATCAGGCGGATGGTCAGCCGTGTCATCGGCAAGAGCAGCAGAAAGGCCAGCAAGCCGCTCAGCACGACCGCCGCCGCTGCCAGGTAGTAGATGTGGGGCGTGTAGGCGCGCCAGAGAGTGCTCAGCATCCAGGCCATCCCGCCGCGGGTCAGGTGCAGCCGGGGGACGAAGAAGAGCAACAGTCCGCCGACGTAATAGACGACTTTGGACGCGCCCTGGGAGATGAGAAAGAGCCGCTCGTCCCGCTGCGCGGTGGCGTGCCCGGCGATAAAGCCGCCGATGCCGCCGGTCACGACGGGGAAGAACGCCGCAAAAAGGCCACCGAGCGCCCCGGCGAACGTGCCGCGCAAGACCAGCCAGGGCGTCGTCTCCATCGCCTGGGCGACGTGCTGCGGCGGCAGCTCGACCTGCGCCAGCAGGTTCTGCATCACCCAGGGCACGGCAAAGAGGCCGACAAAGGCGGGCAGCAGGTTCTGGAAAGCGACCGCTGGCGGGAGGATGGGGCGGTACATCAGTATAAAGCCGAGCGCGCCGGAGAGGCCAAAGGTTGCCAGCCCCGCCACCAGGCTGCGCCAGCCGTCCCACAGCCGCCGCAGGCCGGCCGGCTGACGGTCAGTGCCCTTGGGCCACTCGGAGAGGAGCATATAGGCGATCACCGTCCACAGCAGCCAGTGCATATGCCCGTCGAGGGCGGCGCGCAGCGCCGGGAAGAAGCGCGCAGCGATGGGGGTGAGCAGCGCCAGGGCCGCGATCCCACCCAGGCTGCCAACGCCCGTCAGCAGCGCCGCCTCGAAGCCGCGCTGCTGCATCAGGTATTTCTGTCCCGGCAGCACGACAAAGGCCATCGACTCGTCGGGCACGGCGAAAAAGATGCTGGGGATGGTGTTGAGGATCGAGTAGGATGTCACCATGCCCAGAAAGATCATCGCCACGTGCTCCGGCGCCAGCAGCGGCCCCAGCGCCGTCATCGTCAGCACGAGCAGCCCGGCGACGTTATAGATGTGCAGCGCCGGCACCCACGCCACCATCGCCGCCGCCAGCGCCCCCGCTGCCGCAAACCCCAACCC
>DAOTYD010000148.1:0-7788 GCA_034435295.1 Anaerolineae bacterium
CCCCAACACCGTCTGCTCCCGCCCCGGCCCTACGCCGATGAGGGAAATGGGCACGCCGACCGCCTCTTCCACCTGCGCGACGTAATCCTGCGCCGCGCGCGGCAGGTCGCTGCGACGCCGCACGTTCTGGATGTCCTCGCTCCAGCCGGGCAGTTCCTCATAGACCGGCTGCCAGCGGGCCAGCTCCTCGGCGCCAAACTCGGCCGGGAAGAACGCCGTGCGCTCGCCCTGGCGCTCGTAAGCCACGGCAATCCGCAGCGGGTCGATGCCGGTGAGGACGTCCAGCTTGGTCAGGGCGATCTCGGTCAGGCCGTTGACCTGGGCTGCAAAGCGAAGGATGGGCAGATCGAGCCAGCCGCAGCGGCGCGGCCGGCCGGTGGTGGTGCCATATTCGCCGCCGACCTGACGCATGCGTTCGCCCGTCTCGTCAAGCAGTTCGGTGGGGAAAGGCCCGGCGCCAACGCGGGTGGTGTAGGCCTTGGCCACGCCGACGACGCGGCTGACCTGGCGCGGTCCGAACCCCAACCCCACCAGCGCACCGCCGGCGATGGGCGTCGAGCTGGTGACGAAAGGGTAGGTGCCGTGGTCCAGGTCGAGCAGCGTCCCCTGCGCGCCCTCGCAGAGCACCGTCTTGCCCGCCGCCAGCGCCTGGGCCACCAGCGCCACGCCGTCGACCAGGTGCTCTTTGAGCCGGCGGGCCAGGGCGCAGGCCTCGGCAGCGATCTCGTCGACCGGCAGGGGCTCCTGCCCGTATTGCTCCTGCAGCAGCCGGTTGTGGACGCGGGTCAGGGCGGCCACGCGCTCGCCAAAGCCCTCCGGATCGGCCATTGCCCCGGCGCGCAGGCCGACCCGCGCCGCTTTGTCGGCATAGACCGGGCCGATGCCCCTGCGGGTGGTGCCGATGGCGCCACGACCCAGGCTGGCCTCGCGCGCCCCGTCGAGCGCGCGGTGGGTGGGCAGGATGATGTGCGCCGCCGCCGAGAGTTTGAGCCGTCGCGGGCCTACGTCTGCCCCCAGCGCCGCCAGCTCGTCCATCTCGGCAGCCAGCCGCTGCGGGTTCACCGCCACGCCTGCGCCGATCAGGCAGAGCGCCTGGGGGTGCAGCACTCCCGAAGGGACCAGGTGCAGTTGAAGCCTGTGCCCTGCGGCGACGACCGTGTGCCCGGCGTTGTCGCCGCCGTTGTAGCGGGCCACGATGTCGGCCTGGCGGGCCAGGCCGTCTACCACGCGCCCCTTCCCCTCATCCCCCCACTGAGTCCCGACAACAATGATCGCTGGCATCTTGTACCTCCTCCCTGCGGTCCGACCGCGCAGGGGCACAAAGAGGCGGCCCCAGGGGTCGGAACCGCCTTCCCATTTTCATCATAGCACAGTCAGGTCCCTTTGTAAAGCTGCCCACGGCTCTCCAGAAACGAGAGCACCCGCCAGCAGACCTCCTCAGCATCCAGATCGTCCGTGTCGATGACCAGGTCGGCGTGGGCGCGGGCGTGGGCCAGGCGCTGCTGCGTCTCGGCCCACCACGAGGCGGGGAACTGCTGTGAGCGGCGGTGCTGAGCGGTCTCCCGCGAGACGTCGAGGTAGATCAGCAAGTCGGGCCTGGCGATGCGCTGCCACATTGCCGGGGCGAAAGAGTGCTCCTGGGCCACGTCGCGCACGCGGAAACCGCGCGCCCGCAGGGCCCGGCTCAGCGTGCTCTTGCCGGAGCCGCACGGCCCGACGACGGCAATCAGGGGGCCGCCCGCTGGCTGCTCCCCTTCTTCAGACGGCTCAGCCAGGTGCGCGGGCCGCGCTGCGACGGCGGACACAGCTCTTGCCTCTCGTTCATCTGCTCCAGGCAGGCCAGGGATTCGAGCGTGGCAAAAACCACAATCCGGTCTCCGGCCTGGAGCACCAGCTCGCCGGGCGGGTGGAGGTCCATCTTGCCTGCCCTGTCGTGCAGGACGATGGAGAGATCGATCTCCTGCTCCACCTGGGACACCGTCTTGCCGGCCAGCCCGCTTACCGTCGTGCGGTGGACGTTGAGGAGGACGTCGTCGACATAGAGCGAGTATTCGACGGCAGCGCGGGTGGCGGCGGCGGCAAAAGCGGGAGCAGAGAGGGCCGACGTGCTGAAGGCGGTGCGGATGCCAAAGCCCTTGCGCACCCGCTCGGCCAGTTGCTGGTCGAACATGCGCATGACCACCTTGACGTCGGGGGCCATCTCACGGGCATCCAGCGCGATCTCCAGGTTGGTCAGGTCATACTCGGTGCAGGCAACAACGGCCTGGGCGCGTTCGATACCCGCCTTTTTCAGCATCTCCTGATTGCGCGCGTCGCCGATGAGAACAGGCACGCCTTCGGCGCGGATCTTCTCCAGGAAAGGGGCTTGCGGGTTGAGCTCGATCCCGACCACCTCTTGCTTCATCTTGAGGAGCTGCAGGGCGACACGGTAGCCCACCTTGCCCAGGCCACAGACGATGACGTGATGGCGAAAAGTCGAAGCGACGGCCACCTGCCAGGCCTCCTTTCTCTCCTGCCGGTTGAACAGCGCGGTGCCGAACTGGACCACGCCATTGACGACGATCATGACGCCCAGAATGGGCCAGAGGATAAAAACGAGTCGGGCCAGAAAGTGCGTGGGATAGGCTTCCGGCGTTTCGAAGAACATCAAGGCCAGCGCAGCGTAAAACGCGTTGCTCCAGCCCCAGGCAGGATCGTGGGAATAGGTGCAGCGCAGGATCAGCGTGCCGATGAGCAGAAAGGCGGCAAAGAGGAGCAAGGTGTAGCGGAACTGGCGGATCAACACCCACGTATCGCGCAGATAAGCGCGCAGCCATCTGCCTGCCTGCCGATTGCCGCTCATCGTTTCGCCTGTGGCGCTCAGTCGATCGGGACGCTGACCAGGAGCCGCCGCACCTGGCCCCCTTGCTGAGGGGAGACGCGCAGGACCAGGATGCTGATGTCGTCGCGGGGACGGTGCTCCTCCAGCGCCAGCGCCCGTTGCAGCAGCCCGTCGGCCATCGCCGCTGCGCCAGCCGAGGTCGCGGCGATCTCCCTCACCGCCGCAGCGATGTCGAGCGGCCCGCCGCGGTTCTCCCCTGCCAGGCTCAGCCCATCCGTGTAGACGATGATCATGAGATCAGGCTGGATATCCACCTCGCTCATGACGGGCCTGGTCCGCGCATAGATGCCAACCGGCTGCGAGGGCTCGTCCAGCAGGCGCAGGTTTCCGTCAGGGAGAAGCAGGATAGCGGGGGCGGGATTGTTGCGAGAAAGGACCAGGGTGTGGCTGTTCAGGTCGACCGAGACGATGTTGAGCGTGGCCGAGACCTTGCCGCCCTTGTAGGTGTAGAGATAGTCGTGGGCGGCGCGGGCAGCAGCGCCATCGCGCACGCCCTCGGACAGCTCAGCGATGGCCTTGCGCGCCACCAGATTGCTGATCGCTTTGGCCGCCCGCCCCGAACGCTGCCCATCGACCAGGACGAAGGAGAGGCCGCCACGGGGCCTCTCGATCATCTCCAGCGTGTCCCCGCTCTCGCCGGCAGCCCACTTGGCTACCTTGGCGACAGCGACTTCGACCTCCATGCTGACCTTATTGGGCTGGTCCTGTGTCGACCGGGTGACTGATGGCGCGCAGTCCGATCTCGATCTCGACGCCGGGCGCGATCTCCAGACGGGCCATGCCGGCCTCGCGATCGATCTGCGTCAGCCTGCCATAGATGCCACCGATGGTCACGACGCGCTGGCCCTCTGTCAGCTCGTCGATCTGCTGCTGCATACGCTTGCGCGCCCGCCACTGGCTCCAGAACATGAACCCCATCAACCCGACGATGAGGATAATCCACACCAGGGTGCCCGAGATACCTCCTGTTTCTCCCACGCTTCATCTCCTTGAAAGTATTGAACAGGCTGATGCCCGTCTACAATCGATTATACCTGCAATGGCACAGGGCGGCAAGTTGGGGGTGCTGAGGGAGTTCGAAGCAAAACGCCGACGTGGGGCAACCCTTGCCCGGCGGAGGTCCGTGCCCCGGCGGGAGCGGGGCGTAATCCGTGTCGCAACGAGATATCCTTCCCCTTCACTTCGTTCAGGGTCAGGATGACACGAGTTTCGCTCAGGGTGACATAGCTCTTGCTTGCCAGGAACGAGACCTTTCTCTTTGCCCCTGTCCTCTCCCCGGTTCGCGGGCGACAGAAGCAGTCGGGTGTCCGTCACTTTTTTGCGCGAGAAGGGGAGATGGCTCATTTTCCAGTCGAATGGAGCTTACTCTCGCCTTTCCCAACCTGCCATTCTGAGCGAGCCGCCGAAGGCGGGCCGCTTCGCGGCCCTCGCTCCTCAGAATGACATGGGGAAGCAGGCGGGATCGCATCGGGCGCGGTCTGGAGAGCGGCCCAAGCCGGGTGGACGCAAAAATATGACGGCCCCCCCCAGCCTGCCCGCCGGTTGACAAAAGCCCCTCCATGCGGTAGCATGACGCTGGTCGTGCTAGATGGGGAGCTGGCGGTGCCCTGTACCCGCAATCCGCCATAGCGGGGTCGAACTCCCCCTCGAGGGCGCAGCGCGCCGGGGACTGCGGTTGCCGAACAATGTCGAAGGGTGGGTCCTGCGCGGCAGAACCCTCCGAACCCCGCCAGGTCCGGAAGGAAGCAACGGTAAGGAGACCGTTCTGGGTGCCGCAGGGTCGCCTGCCCGGAGTTGGGCGGCAATGGCAAGCCAGGTGGCGCGGTTCGACAGGGGGTGCACGACCATGAAAGGTCCGGGCGGCGGTTCGTCCGCCGCCCGTCGCGCATGAGCAACGAGGTGAAAACGATCGATCAACCGAAATCTCTCTGGCGGGGGCTGATGACGCTGGCCGTGCTGGCCCTGCTGACCGGCATGGCCGCCGGCTACCAGGCCAGCCTGACTCCCGTCACGCTGATCGTTGACGGGACGCCTCGCTCCCTGCACACGCACCAGGAAACCGTCGGCGCGCTCCTGCTCGACCTGGGGCTGGAACTCTACCCCGAAGACCTCGTCATCCCCAGCCCTGACGAGCCGTTGCAGCCTGACATGACCGTCCACATCACCCATGCCCGCCCCGTCCTGATCCATGCCGACGGCCAGGCCTACCTGATCCGCACCCGCGCCACCTCCATCGACGGCATCCTGGCCGATGCCGGCCTCTCTATGCGGCCGTATGACCGCATCAACATGGAGCCTGTCCCCACCGGCAGCGAAGCGACCCTTCACCTGCGCCTGCGGCGGGCGGTGCCGGTCACCCTCCACGAGGACGGGCGCCAGATCGACCTGTACACCACGGCAACCACCGTCGGCGGCGCGCTGCGCCAGGCCGGTCTGGCCCTCTACCTGGCCGACCGCGTCGAGCCGGACCTGGGCCAGCCGCTCTCCGCCGGCATGCACATCTATATCCAGCGCTCCCAGCCGGTCATCGTCCTGGTCGACGGCCGCACCGTCCGCACCCGCACCCACCGCGACCAGGTCGGGCCACTCCTGGCCGACCTGGGCATCGTCCTGACCGGAGAGGACTATACCCGCCCTGGGCCAGAAGCCCCGCTGACCCCGGACATGACCATCGAGGTCGTGCGCGTCGCCGAGCGCTTTCTGATCCAGCAGCAGCCCATCCCCTTCGACATCGTCTGGCAGCCCGATCCCGAACTCGAGATCGACAACCAGCGGCTGCTGCAGGCTGGCGAGCCGGGCGTGTTGGAACAGCGCCTCCGCCTGCGCTATGAAAACGGGCAGGAGGTTTCGCGGACCGTCGAAAATGCCTACGTCGCCGTGCCGCCCACGACCAAGATCATCGGCTACGGCACGCAGATCGTGGTGCGCCAGCTCGACACGCCCCAGGGCCCGGTGGAATACTGGCGCGTGATCCGCATGCTGGCCACCTCCTACAGCGCCTCTACCGCCGGCACGCCCCGCTCCGCTTCCTGGTACGGCCGCACTGCCGGCGGCTGCGCCATGGACAACGGTATCGTCGCCGTCTCCTCCATGATCCCGTGGAAGAGCTACGTCTACGTGCCGGGCTATGGCATCGGCTACGCCTGCGACCGCGGTGGGGCCATCCACGGCCGGCGGATCGACCTGGGCTACAGCGACGAGGACCTGGTGCTGTGGTATCGCTGGGTCGACGTCTACCTCCTGACACCGGTCCCCCCCGCCGACCAGATCGACTATATCCTGGACTACTGATGAGCCAGGTCCACGACCTTCTCCGCCGCTATGGCATCGAACCGCGCAAGGAGCTGAGCCAGCACTTTCTGGTCGACCAGGGCGCGCTGAAGCGCATCGTCGCTGCGGCGGAGCTGACGCCAGGACAGCATGTGCTCGAGATCGGCGCCGGGCCGGGCACGCTCACCCGCGCCCTGCTCGACGCCGGCGTCCGGGTGACCGCCGTGGAGCTGGACCGCGCGCTGCTGCGCGTCCTGGAGGAGGAACTGGGCGACCAACCCACCGTCCGCCTGGTCGGCGGTGACATCCTCAGCCTGGACGTGGGGGAGCTGATGGGAGGAGAGCCGTATGGGGTCGTCGCCAATCTGCCCTATGCCATCACCTCTGCCGTGCTGCGCCACCTGCTGGAGGCATCCCTGCCGCCCCAGCGCATGGTGCTGATGGTGCAACGCGAGGTGGCCGAGCGCATCGTCGCCCGCGACGGACGCATGAGCCTGCTGGCGGTGAGCGTCCACTTCTACGGCCAGCCGCGCCTGGTCATGCGCCTCAAGCCAGCCGCCTTCTACCCCCCGCCGCAGGTCGAATCGGCCGTCATCCGCATCGACCTGCACCCGCCGCCGCTGCCGCCACAGCAGCGCGAGAGCTTTTTCCGCCTGGTGCGGGCCGGCTTTGCCCAACCGCGCAAGCAACTGCGCAACAGCCTCTCCGCCGGTCTCGGCATCGACCCGCAAGAAGCAATCCAGGCCCTGGAAGAGGCCCACATCGACCCGCGCCTGCGCGCCGAGCGGCTGAGCGTGGCCGACTGGGTCCGCCTGAGCCAGGCCATCTCATGCTGAAAGCGAGATGTTATGCTCGCGGCGGGTGTGTCACCCGCCGTCGGGCGGGGGGTCGCAGACCCCGCGTGAGCACATATGATACGAGGAGGGTTCCATGTTGACGAAACGATCTTTGTTGGTGCTGATCGCCGTGGGAATGCTTCTATCTGGCTGCGTCCGCGCCGTGTACAACCCCACGCCAACTCCGTCCATTCCAACCGTCACTCCTCTCGTCCCCTTCGATCTGGTCCCCGCTGTGACGCCCACACCGGCCATGCCCCCCAGCGTCTACCTGCAGCCGTCGGTGGCCGACCTGCCGGTGGGCGAGTCCGCCGTGGTCAGCATCTGGCTGGACAGCGTCCGCCAGCTCAACCGCCTCCGCCTGGAGCTGAGCTTCGACCCTGCCTGCGTTCAGGTCATCGACGACGATCCCGCCGCTGAGGGCGTGCAGATGACCCCCGGAAACATCCCCCAGCCCGGCAGCATAGAGCAGAACCTCGTCTCCGCTGACGGATGGATCACCTACGAGGTCGCTCTCGGCGCTGGCGAAGCGGTCGACGGCAGTGGCATCGCCGCATCGATCACCTTCCAGGGCCTGGCCGAGTGCGCTTCCCCGCTGACCTTTGAAAGCGTCGCCGCCTTCGACCCGCAGGGGAACTCGCTCAACCTGACCTCGCTTGCCGATGGCCTGCTTACCGTGGCCGGCACAGCGGCTGCCCAGCCCACCGCGCCGTCCGTCGTTCAGCCCACGTCGCCCGCCGTTCAGCCCACCCCCGCCCCGCCCGCCGCCCCGCCGGCTGCCACCCAGGGCATCTATTACGT
>DAOTYD010000149.1:0-6784 GCA_034435295.1 Anaerolineae bacterium
GCCCTCCCCCGCGCCTGCGCCCGAGCAGCCCACCCCGCTGCCGCCGCCCGTCTTCAAGCCGGGGGCCGGCGTGCAGGTGCACCTGCTCAGCGGCGACCGCGAGCAGACGCTGCGCTGGGCCGAGGGGCTGGGCGTCGAATGGGTCAAGCAGCAGGTCGACTGGAACCTGATCGAACACGGCCCCGACGACCTGGATTGGACGCAGTTGGACCGCGCCGTCGGCGACTGCAACCGCTTTGGCTTTCGCCTGCTCATCAGCGTCATCAACGCGCCCTCCCACCTGCGCGCCGACCCCACCGGCTACGGCCCTCCCGTCGATTACAGCGCCTTCCGCCGCTTTATGCAGCAGATGGCCGAACGCTACCAGGGCAGCGTTGCCGCCTACGAGCTGTGGAACGAACCGAATCTGGCCCGCGAATGGAGTGGCGAGCCGCTCGACCCGGCCCGCTTCGTGGCGCTGGTAGCAGAAGGGGCGCAGGGCGTGCGCGCCGGCGACCCCAACGCGCTGGTGATCAGCGGCGCCCCTGCCGTCACCGGCATCGACGACGGCGTCACCGCCATCGACGACCGCGCCTACCTGCGCGGCATGCTCGCCGCCGGCCTGGCCCAGTGGGTCGACGGCGTCGGGGTGCATCCCTATGGCTTTGCCAACCCGCCCGAAGCCAGCTTCCGCGACGCCCAACAGGTCGCCCCCAGCCACGACGACCATCCCAGCTTTTTCTTCCGCGACACACTGGAGGACTATCGCGCCATCCTCTTGGAAAACGGCGCCGGCGACCTGCCGCTGTGGGTCACCGAGTTCGGCTGGCCCTCGGTCGAGGGGATGGGCGCGATGGACACGACCGGCTGGGAGTATGCCCGCTACGTCAGCGAGCAGCAGCAGGCCGACTATACTGCCCGCGCTTTCCAGATCGGCCTGGCGACGCCGTGGATCGGGCCGATGATCCTGTGGAACCTCAACATCGCCGTTATCTATGGCAACGACCGTCCCGAATCGGCCTACAGCCTGCTGCGTCCTGACGGGAGCTACCGCCCCGTCTACCTGGCAGTGCGTTTTACCGCGCCGCCCCAGCCATAGGAGGCAGGACGCGCGCCGCGCCCTCTTTCGTCCAGGAGGCACGATGAAACTGGCCTGCTCGCGCTGTGGAACGGCTCATCCCTTCGACCCGCGCCGCGTGCGCTGCGACTGCGGCGGGACGCTGACGGTGGCGGGCGCGCCCGCTTTCGACCCGGCGCAGGTGAGCGGGGAGCGCTGCCTCTGGCGCTATCGCCACGCCCTGCCGCTGCCGCCAGACGCCGCGCCGGTGACGCTGGGCGAGGGGCTGACACCGCTGGTGTCAGCCGATTGGGGCGACATCTCCATCTGGCTCAAGTGCGAGCACCTCAACCCCACCGGCTCTTTCAAGGACCGCGGCTCGGCGCTGCTGGCAACGGCGCTGCGAGCGGCGGGGGTCGCAGAGGTGGTGGAGGACTCGTCCGGCAACGCCGGCTCCAGCCTGGCGGCCTATGCTGCCCGCGCCGGCATCGCGGCGACCGTCTATGTGCCGGCGCACGCCTCGCCGGTCAAACAGGCCCAGATCGCCGCCTATGGGGCGCGGCTTGTCGCCGTGCCCGGCCCGCGCATCCAGGCCGCCCGCGCCGTGCAGCGGGCTGTGGACGCGGGCGCTGTCTATGCCAGCCACGTCTATCACCCGCTGGTGACGCACGGCTTCAAGACCATCGCTTTCGAGATCGTCGAGCAGTTGGGCGCCGCCCCGCCGATGGTGCTGCTGCCGGTAGGCCACGGGACGCTGCTGCTGGGCCTGGCGCAGGGCTTTGTCGAGCTGCGGGCCGCCCGCTGCATCGAGCGGCTGCCGCGGCTGGTGGGCGTGCAGGCAGCTCTCTGCGCGCCGATCGCCGCGGCCTGGGCGCGCGGGGAGGAGGAAGCGGCGTCCATCGACGAGGGCGAAACCGTCGCCGAAGGGGCGCGCATCGCCGCGCCGGTGCACAGCCGCGCCGTCCTGGCTGCGGTGCGCCAGAGCGATGGCATGCTCCTTGCCGTGAGCGAAGCCGAGATCATGGCCGCCCGCCAGCGCCTGGCCCATCAGGGCTTTTACGTCGAACCCACCTCCGCCCTGCCGCTGGCCGCGCTGGACCGTCTGGGGGACGCGGCAGGCAACGCCGTCGTCGTCCTGACCGGCAGCGGGTTCAAGGCGATGTCCGAGTAGGACAACTGCGAGCCGTTGTCCTACTTTGCGCCCTTTGTGGTAAAATAGATCCGATACACTACCCTGCACCACACGGAGAGAGCATGACGAACAAGAATCCCAATCTCGAGGCTTTCCGCGCCGAAATGGCCGAGGCGACGGCGCGTTGCACCTATCTCGACCATGCCGCTGTCTCGCCGCTGGCCCGCTGCGTGCGCCAGGCAATGGCCCACTATATCGAACGGCGCGGCGTCACCTTTGGCGCGCTGGACGAGTTCATGACGCTGCCCAACCGGCTGCGAGAGGCTATCGCCCGCCTCATCAACGCCGACGCGGACGAGATTTCCTTCGTCCAGAACACCAGCCACGGCCTGAACATCGCCGCCCAGTCGCTGTCGCTGCGCCCTGGCGACAATGTCATCTTTTGCAACATCGAGTTTCCCTCCAACGTCTACCCCTGGATGCTGCTGGAGCGGCAGCGCGGCGTGGAGGCGCGCTGCATCCCGCACGACGGCGGCGGACTGACCGTCGAGGCGCTGGAGGAATATGCCGACGAACGCACCCGCGTCGTCACCGTCAGCTCGGTGCAGTTCCTCACCGGCTTCCGCACCGACCTGGAGCGCATCGGCGCCTGGTGTCGCCAGCACGGCATCTATTTCGTCGTCGACGCCATCCAGTCGGCCGGCGCGGCGCCGCTGGACGTGCGCGCCTGTCACGCCGATTTCGTCGCCTGCGGCGCGCCCAAGTGGCTGATGGGCCCTATCGGCATCGGCTTTCTCTACTGTCGCCGGGAACTGCTGGAGGAGATCACGCCGCCGATGGCCGGCTGCGTCAGCGTGGAGGGCTGGGAGGACTGGCTCGACTATGACCTGACCTTTCTGCCGACCGCTGCCCGCTTCGAGCTGGGCGGGGGCAACTATGTGGGCATGGCCGGCATGCTGGCAGCGGTCGAGATGCTGCTGGAGATGGACGTGGCGCAGACGCAGCGCTGGACGCTGCACCTGACCGACCGGCTCATCGCCGACCTGCAGCGGCGCGGCTATCGCATCATCAGCAACCTGGACCCGGCGCGCCGCTCGGCGATTGTGTCCTTTGCCGTGCCGGGGGACGTGAAAGAGGCGCACCAGCGGCTGCAAGAGGCCGGCGTCGTCGTCTCGCTGCGCGCTTCCTACCTGCGCGTCAGCCCGCACGGCTACAACACGGAGGAGGAGATCGACCGCGTCGGCCAGGTTCTGGGCGACGCACAAACCTGAGGCAGAGGAGGTGAATATGGCACAGCCAGCCAGCGCAGCAGTGCGGGAACCGTTCATCCCGCTGGCCCCCAAGTCGGTGGAAGAGACCGGCCTGAACATGGGCTTTCTGGTCGACCTGGCGCTCAAGGTGATGTATTTCGAGGGCTATCTCTCCGGCTATGAGCTGGCCGAGCGCATGGCCCTGCCCTACAGCGGCGTCGTCGAGCAGGTGCTCGAATTCCTCAAGCGGGAAAAGCTCTGCGAGGTCAAAGGGGCGGCCGGCTTTGCCCAGGCCACCTACCAGTACGCCATCGCTGAGAAAGGCCGCTCTATGGCCCGCGAGGCGCTCGACCGCAGCAACTATGCCGGCCACGCGCCGGTGACCCTCGACGCCTACCGGCGCGCCATCGCCGCCCAACCGCTGGGCCAGGTCGTCGTCCACCAGCGCACCATGCGCCAGGCCCTGGCCCACCTGGTGATCAACGAAAAGACCTTCAGCCAGATCGGGCCGGCAGTCAACTCGGGCCGCTCGATCTTTCTCTTCGGCCCGCCGGGCAACGGCAAGACCGCCATCGCCGAGTCGATCGGCAAGATGGTGCTGGGCGAGGCCATCTACATCCCCTACGCCGTCGAAGTGGGCGGGCAGGTGATCAAGATTTTCGATTATGTCAACCACGTGCCGGTCGAGCCGCCCAAGACGGCCAAGACCCCCGACCCGCGCTGGGTCTACATCCAGCGCCCGGTGGTCGTCACCGGCGGCGAGCTGACGCTGGAGACGCTCGACCTGGTCTATGACGACACGAACAAGTATTACGAGGCGCCCTTCCAGATGAAGGCCAATGGCGGCATGCTGCTCATCGACGACTTTGGCCGCCAGCAGGTGCGCCCGCGCGACCTGCTCAACCGCTGGATCGTGCCGCTGGAAAAGCGGGTCGACTATTTGACCCTGCACACGGGGCGCAAGATCGAGATTCCCTTCGACGTGCTGATCGTCTTTTCCACCAACCTGGCCCCGCGCGACCTGGTCGACGAGGCCTTCCTGCGCCGCATCCGCCACAAGATCGAGATCGGCAACCCCTCCTTCGAAGAGTTCCGCGAGATCTTTGTCCGCATCTGCGCTGCCCGCGGCGTGCCCTACGACGAAGAAGGCCTGCGCTACCTGCTCCAGGAACATTATGTCAAGGCCAAACGCCCCCTGCGCTCCTGCCACCCCCGCGACATTGTCGACCAGATCATCGACATCGCCCGCTACCGCAACATCCCTCCCACGCTGAGCCAGGAGCTGATCGACCAGGCCTGCGCTGCCTATTTCGTGGAGCTGTGAGATGGCCTCCCTCTGGCTGACTGGCGGGCGCACGCTGAACATCGGCCACCGCGGCGCCAGCCGCGCCGCGCCGCAGAATACCCTGGCCGCTTTCCGCAAGGCCGCCGAACTGGGCGCTGACGGCGTCGAGCTGGATGTCCACCTCTCCGCCGACGGCGTCCCCGTGGTCATCCACGATTTCGTCGTCGACCACACGACCGACGGGACAGGCGCGGTGGCCGACAGGCCGCTGGCCGCGCTCAAGGAGCTGGACGCCGGTGGCTGGTTCGACCCGGCTTATGCGGGCGAGCGCATCCCCACCCTGGCCGAGGTGATGGAGGCGGTGGGGGATACGCTGCTGCTCAACATCGAACTCAAGGTGGCCGGCCGCTCCGACGGTCGGCTGGCGGCTGCGGTGGTCGGCCTGGTGACGCGCTTCAACCTGGCGGGGCGGGTGCTCCTCTCTTCGTTCGAGCCGACGGCGCTGCTGGACGTGCGCCGCCTGGCCCCCCACCTGCCGCTGGGCTTTCTCTACGATCCGCTGCCCTCGTCGTGGCCGACGCGCCTGCGCGCCAGGGGGCTGCATCCCCAGGCGCTTCACCCCCACCACACCCTGGCCCGCCCGGCGCTGATCCGCCGCGCCCACAAACGAGGCCAGCGCGTGGTCACATGGACGGTAGACGAGCCGGCGGCGATGGCACGCCTGATCGTCGCCGGCATCGACGCGATCATCACCAACTACCCCGACCGCCTGCGCCTGGTTTTGGAGGGAAAATGACCGCCCGACTCATCCTCAATCCCTACGCCGGCCGCTGGAAGGCGCTGCGCGCCCGCGGCCAGGTCGAAGCGGCCTGCGCCGAGGCGGGCATCGAGTACGAGCTGACCGTCACCGGCGCCCCTGGCGAGGGCATCGCCATCGCCCGCCAGGCGGTGCTGGACGGCTACAGCCCCATCGTCGCCGTCGGCGGCGACGGCACGATCAGCGAGGTCGTCAACGGCATGCTGGAGGCCAGCGGGGGGGAGCGTCCGCCGGCGCCGCTCGGCGTCATTCCGCTCGGCTCCGCCGACGACCTGGCCGACATGCTCGGCATCCCCAAGGAGGTTGCCGCCGCCTGCCGCGTCATCGCTGCCGGGCACGAGCGGGTCATCGACGCCGGACGGGTCAACGGCCGCTATTTCGACAACAACTCGGCGGTGGGACTGGAACCGCTGGTGACGCTCAACCAGATGCGCATGAAGCGGGTCAAGGGCACGCTGCGCTACGTGCTGGCCGCGCTCAAGGCGATCCTGGGCCACCGCCCCTGGCGCATGCACCTGCAGTGGGACGGCGGCGAGCACGAGGGCCGGGTCGTCCTCGTCTCGGTGGGGAACACGCCGCGCACCGGCGGCGCGTTCTTCATGACCCCACAGGCCCAGCCGGACGACGGCCTGTTCGACTTTATCTTTGCCGAGTCGATGGGGCGGCTGAGGCTGCTGCGCCTGCTGCCCTCGACGTTCGACGGCAGCCACATCGGTCATCCCAAAATCCACTGCCAGCAGACCACCCGCCTGACCATCGACTGCGACCACCCGACGCCCATCCACGCCGACGGCGAGCTGTTCGAGCTGGCGGCGACCCACATCACCTACGAGCTCCTGCCCGCCCGGCTGCGCGTGCTGGTGCCCGCGCCGTCCGATAAGTTGTGGTTGGATTGGCGAGTGCGGAGGGAAGATGAGTGAGAAATGGCGCGAGACGATGGTTGAGCAGCGCGTGGTGTATACGTTGGAAGTAGATGGGCAGATCATAGTGGTGGAGAACGTACCGGCGCGGGTTTGCGTGGAGACGGGGGAGCGGTTCTTCTCTCCGGATACGATAGAGCACTTGCAGCGATTGGTATGGGAGGGGAGAGAGCCGAATCGGACAATCGAGGTGCCAGTCTTTGAGTTTGCGTGAAGAAAGGGAGTGGTAAAGAAATCGGCCATGTTGGACGCATCCGGGGCTTCCACAAACTGCCGCTGCAGTGCGGCGAGTGTCTTGCGCTCCTC
Source organism: Anaerolineae bacterium (assembly GCA_034435295.1). GTDB lineage: Bacteria > Chloroflexota > Anaerolineae > B4-G1 > DUEL01 > DAOTYD01. The sequence goes on from DAOTYD010000149.1 coordinate 6,747, forward strand.
GCAGACCAAGAGGGCGTCGGCCATATTGAGAATATGAC
>DAOTYD010000150.1:0-13647 GCA_034435295.1 Anaerolineae bacterium
CTCTTTCCAACCGTCGTACTGGTTCTCGCGGCCGATGGCCATGACGACCAGCACGGTCATGACCAGCCCCAGCATCGTCACCACGCTGATGCCGCTGAGCAGCGCCAGCGGGTAGAGCAACGGCGGCCACTGGCTCAACACCAGCAGCACCATCCCCGCTTCCAACGCCAGCAGCACCAGCAGGTCGCGCCAGCCGCGGATGGCCCGTTCGGGCGATGGCTGGCGCCACAGGCTAAAGTTGACCAGCGGGGCCATGAGCGCGCTGAGGAAGAGGCCATTGAACGCGCCGGTGATCAGACGCAGCCATTGGCGCGGCTCGTAGAGCAGCGGCCGGCCGATGACCATGCTCAGGTAAGAATTGGCGCCGTCGACGGCCATCAGCAGCAGCAGCGCGACCAGGACGGCCATGACGGGCAGCGAGGGGAACTCGGAAGCCCTCCGCCGCCGCAGGACAACCCACTGCCCCAGCAGCCCGGTCAGCGCGCCCAGGAACGTGCCACTGCAACGAGCGCAGAGGGGCAGCGTCCGCCCGGCGATGGCGAACGAGTGCGAGGGAATGCGGTGGCAAACCGCGTAACCGACCATGTCGACTTTGCTCAGAAGACCGGCGGGGGTCAGTTGCAGAAAAGCGCCCAGCACGACAGCCAGTAGCGCGGGCGCAAGCCACCATCCCCGGCGAAGCGGTTGTCCCCAGATTCTCATTGTGGCCATTATACTCTGCTGTCCCTGTTGTGCAAGTAGGATGCCTTGTTGTGTACCGCGCATTGCCATCTACCTCATTCGCGTTTATAATCTGTGGCATTCGTGTTTGTGTACATGGAGGCTCTATGGACCCGGAAACCATCGTGATCGTCTCGGGCCTGCCCCGCTCTGGCACGTCGATGATGATGAAGATGCTGGAGGCCGGCGGGATGGAATTGCTGACGGATGGCATCCGTGCCGCTGATGAGGACAACCCCAAGGGCTATTACGAGTTCGAGCAGGTCAAACGGATCGAGCACGACAAGAGCTGGCTGCCCGCGGCGCGGGGCAAGGCGGTCAAGATGATCTCGGCCCTGCTCCACCACCTGCCCCCTGACTATAGCTACAAAGTCATTTTCATGCAGCGGGCGATGCCGGAGGTGCTGGCCTCGCAGCGACAGATGCTCATCCGCCGCGGCCAGGACCCCGACAAGATCAGCGACGAGCGCATGGCCGATCTGTTCAGCAAGCATCTGGAGCAGGTGGAAGCCTGGCTGGCCCAGCAGCCTCACTTCGAGACGCTCTACATCAGCTATAACGACATGCTGGTCGATCCGGAGCTCTATGCGCGGAGAATCGATGCATTTTTGGGCGGCGGGCTGGACGTGGAGCGGATGGTCGGCGTTGTCGATTCGGACCTCTATCGTCAGCGCAGGGAAAAGCTGGAATGAAGGGCGCGCGGCGGGGCTACGTCCAGCTCTACACGGGGGACGGCAAGGGCAAGACAACGGCGGCGCTGGGCCTGGCCCTGCGCGCCGCCGGCCACGGCATGCGCACCTACATCGGCCAGTTCATGAAGGGGCAGTTCTACGGCGAGCTGGAGGCCCTGCGCGACCATCCGCTCATCACCATCGAGCAGTACGGCGACGTGCGCTGCATCCGCCGCGAGGAGGTCACGCCGGCCCACGTCGCTCAGGCGCAAGAGGGGCTGAAACGCGCCCAGGCGGCGATGCTCTCCGGGCAGTACGACATCGTCGTGCTGGACGAGGTCAACGTGGCGCTCTGGTTCGGGCTGCTCGCGCTGGAAGAGGTGCTGGCCCTGCTCGACCGGCGGCCGGAGGCAGTGGAAGTGGTCCTCACCGGCCGCCGCGCGCCGGCGGAGCTGATCGAGCGCGCCGACCTGGTGACCGAGATGCGCGAGGTCAAGCACTATTACCAGCAAGGGGTGCTGGCCAGAGAGGGCATCGAACGCTAACACGAATGACACAAAGAACACAAATTGGGACACGAATTGCAATCAGCGATCAGCAACCAGCGATAAGCGATAAGCGATAAGCGATGAGCGATGAGCGATATCCAGGAACTGCTGCGTACCGGCATCGAGGCGGCAAAAGCGGGGGAGCGCGAGCGCGCCCGCGAGCTGCTGACCCAGGTGGTCGACCAGGACGAGTACAACATCGTTGCCTGGCTGTGGCTGAGCGGCGTGGTCGAAGACGCGGAGGAGCGCGAGATCTGTCTGGAGAACGTGCTCACCATCGACCCCGGCAACGAGATGGCGCAGAAAGGGCTGGAGCGGTTGCGGCGGCAGCGGCTGGAGGGTTGGCTGCAGGGCGGCGTCGCGGCAGCGAAAGCCGGCCGGCGGCAGGAGGCGCAGGCGCTGCTGGGCCGCTACGTGGAACAGCAGCCCGACAATCCAGCCGCCTGGATCTGGCTGAGCAGCGTGGTCGATGACCTGGCCGGGCGCCAGCGTTATCTGGAGAACGCACTGGCGCTCGACCCGGAGAACCAGGCGGCGCAGCGCGGGCTGGAACTGATCCGCGCGCAGCGGCCCGACCTGACTCCCCCCTCAGAGCCTCCGCCCTCCGGTGAAGCCATGGCCGAATCCCCGGTTGTCGCCCGCGCCTGGACGTCGATCTCACCGGCTGCTGCCATCCTGCGCGAGCAGTTCCTGGCCCAGCTTCCGCCCGAAGAGGAGGTGGAGCCGGCGCCGGTCGCCTCGCCGGTCTGGGACGACCTGGAGAATGAGTACGGCTGTCCTTACTGCGCCACGCCGACCGACGCTGAGGACAGGCGGTGTCCATCCTGTGGCGGCGATCTGTGGGTCAGGTTTCGCGTGCGGGAGAAACGCTCGGCGCTCCTGTGGGTCGTCATCGCCTTCCAGCTCTTCAGCACGATGCAGTTCCTGGCGGCGCCCCTGCTGCTGGTCGTTTCCCTCTCGATCATGGTGAGCCTGCACTTTGGGCAAAATGTCCCGATGACGGATCTCCTGAACGCCTACCTGGGAGTAGGGAGCACCCTCTCGCCTCAGATTGTCGACTATGCCTTCAGCCTCTTGCCGCAGTTGGTGCTGTTCCTGTCAGCCCTGCCGGCGCTGTTCTCGCTGGGCGTGCTGGTCGGCCTCTATCTGCGCTGGCGGCTGATCTATTACCTCTTTCTGGTCGATGCAGCGTTAGAGTTGCTGGTCTCGGTCGCTTCGATGATCGTGACCAGGAACCTGGTCTTTGGTAGCCTGGGCATTGGTCTGGCGTTGTTGCGCCTCTTCCTGGTGTTCCAACTGGAGGACGACTTTCGCTGGGAGAAGCGGCGCATTCTGCTGCGGCCGGACCGCGGGCTTACCAGTGGGGCGGCTTTTCTCATCGCCGGGGAGGAGTATGCCCGGCGAGGCATGTGGGCGATGGCAGCGCTGCACATGCGGCAGGCCGCGGCGCTGCTTCCCACGGGCATCGGCAGCCGCCTGGCCCTGGCGGTGGCCTGCATGCGCATGAAGCGCTACGACATGGCCGAACAGGCTTTGGAAGAGGCGCGGCAGATTCAGCCCGATCACCCCAAATTGCAGGAACTGGCTGCGCTGCTTGCAGAACAACGGGCGGCGGGAGGCTGATAGGCTGATCTGGCAGCGGGATCCTCGCGTATCGCTTATCGCGTATCGCGTATCGCGTATCGCGTATCGCCTCTCGCTTATCGCGTATTGCCTGTCGCGTATCGCGCATGGCCTCTTGTGCGGGATACCGATCGATAATAGAAACAAAGCGATCAAGATATCGCGCGGAAGCGCTTGACGCGCTGTGTATTTTGTGTTAGAATAAGCGCGTGAACGATCGCACGACCGCGCGACGCAGGGCTGAGATCATCCGCCTGTTGGAGCAAGAAGGCGCAGTAGAAGGTTCCGATCTGGCGGCCCGTTTTGGCGTCTCGGCGCCCACGGTGCGGCGCGACCTGGAGTGGCTGGAGCGGGAGGGGCTGGCCCACCGCGTGCGCGGCGGCGCGGTTGCGGCGGGCAGGGACGAACACGACGCTGTCTACGTGCGCCTGGCTCAGGCGGCGGCGGAGCTGGTCAGCGACGGCGAGACGGTCTTTGTTGGCCCAGGCCAGGCGATGGAGGAACTGGGCCGCGCCCTCTGCGAACGCCATCGCCTCACCGTGGTCACCAATAGCCTGCCTGTGGCTCAGCAGATTGCCCGCCACAGCCAGCACACGCTCATCCTCACCGGCGGTCAGTTAGAGCGGGAGGACCAGGGGCTGACCGGGCAACTGACCCACGCGGCGCTGGCCCATCTGCGCGCGGAGCGGGTCTTTTTCGAGCCTGACGGCATCAGCGCCCTCGACGGCCTGACCAGTGATTCCCTGGCCTGCGCCGACCTGGCGCGCGCGCTGTTGGACACGGGCGCCGAATTTGTGGCGCTGGTCGCGCCGGAGCGGGTGGGACGCGCCGCTGCCGCTTCCATCGGCCCGGCCACCGAAGCCAGCGTCGTCATCACCGGCCGCCAGGCCGACACCGCTTACCTCTGGGAGCTGACGGAGTTGGGCGTGCGGGTGATTCTGGCGTGATCGCGCATCGCTTATCGCTTATCGCCTATCGCCTATCGCCTATCGCTTATTGCGTATCGCGTATTGCAATAAAGACTCTCCTGAAAAAAAGGTTTTTTAACCACGAGGGACACAAAGGACTCCAGGTAAGGCTAAATATTTTTCGTGATGCGTCGCAGAAACAGTAATTTTGTTCATCAAACCCCTAAAATCCTTTGTGTACTTTGTGTCCTTTGTGGTTTCTTCAGAGGGATCAATAAACGGTTTGCGATACGCGATAAGCGATAAGCGATACGCGATACGCGATACGCGATAAACGAAAGGAGAATTGGAATGGCAAGTGTAACCTACGAACACGTGACCAAGCGTTTTGGGGATGTCATTGCCGTCAACGACCTGAACATTGTGATCGAAGACAAAGAGTTTCTTGTCTTTGTCGGCCCCTCAGGCTGCGGCAAGTCGACCAGTCTGCGCATGCTGGCCGGGCTGGAGGAGGTCACCGAGGGCAAGATCTATATCGGCGACCGCGTCGTCAACGATGTCCCGCCCAAGGACCGCGACATCGCCATGGTCTTTCAGTCCTACGCTCTCTACCCCCACATGACCGTCTATGACAACATGGCCTTTGGACTGCGTCTGCGCCGCACGCCCAAGCAGGAGATCGACCGCCGCGTGCGCGAGGCGGCGCAGATCCTGGGCATCGAGGAGCTGCTCGACCGCAAGCCCCGCCAGCTCTCCGGTGGTCAGCGCCAGCGCGTCGCCGTCGGGCGGGCCATCGTCCGCGAGCCCAATGTCTTTCTGATGGACGAGCCGCTCTCGAACCTGGACGCCAAGCTGCGCGTCCAGGCCCGCGCCGAGATCAGCAAGCTCCACCAGCGCCTCGGCACGACCTTTATCTACGTCACTCACGACCAGGTGGAGGCGATGACGATGGGCACGCGCATTGCGGTGATGAACGCCGGCATCCTGCAGCAGATCGACACGCCGCAGAACCTCTACGACCGCCCCGACAATGTCTTTGTCGCCGGCTTTATCGGCAGCCCGGCGATGAACTTTTTCGACGCCAGGCTGGTCGAGCGGGACGGCGAGATCGCCATCGACACGGGCGACTTTATCGTTGTCATCCCCCGCGAGCGTCAGGCAATCTACCGGCCGTACCTGGGCAGAGAGATCGTCTTTGGCATTCGCCCGGAGGACATCCACGACCCCCAGTTTGCGCCGCCGGGCATCCACACCGCGCACGTCGAGACGCGCGTGGCTGTGACCGAGCTGATGGGCAACGAGGTCATTGTCTATCTGGACACAGACCATCACGAGTTCATCGGCCGCTTCGACCCGCGCACGGGCGCCCGCGTGGGCACGCCGATGACCGCGGCGTTCAACATGGACCGCATGCACGTGTTCGACCGCGAGACGCAACTGGCCATTCGTTGAGAACACGGATTACACGGAGGATCTGTCCGTGTAATCCGTGTCTCCCATCCATGCTTTGAGCCGCTGGATGGGTTCCACAGGCCAGGGGTCGACGCCGTTCAGCATGGCCAGGTAGAAGCTGACGTAATCGCCCAGGTGGATGAGCGAGAGCATGTGGGCCAGGCGACCCTCGCCCCGCGCCCAGACGCTCTCGACAGCCACCTTCTCTTCTTCCAACAGTGTCTGCGTCGCCTGCCAGCGCGCCTGCACGCGCGGATGGTCCAGCGACGAGCGCAGCAGGAGCACGCGAGCGCGCTTGCGGATCCCCTTGGGCAGCCGATAGCCCACCACGGCGTTATGGTTCAGCTCCGGCAGTTCCTCCCAAAAGGCCCATGACTTGCTGTTCTCGTTGCACTGTCCCTTCCAGCGCCGCGCCACCGCCGCCAGAAAGCCCGCGCCGTAGATCGCTGGCAGGCGCCGGTGCAGCCACAGCGCCAGGCGTTTGGCCAGGTTGTGCTCCGTCGGCACGTCCGCCGTCAGCTCCTGCTGCCAGGCCGTCATGACGGCGATGGCTTCTTCCAGCTCGGCACCATAGTCGCGCAGCAGCCCCAGCCGGCAGAGCAGGCCCAGCAGCAGGGTGAACGAGTAGCCCAGCGCGGCGCGGGGGGGCGAGTCATCAGCAAAGCGCAGCAGGGGCCGCCCATGCTGCTCGGCCAGCGCTGCCAGTTTCCCGCCCGTGGTCACGGCTACCACGCGGCAGCCCCGTTCCAGCGCCTGGGCGCAGGCGGCCAGCGTCTCCTCCGTGTTGCCCGAATGGCTGGAGGCCACCACCAGCGCGTCTGGACCGACCCAGGCCGGCAGCTCGTAGCCGCCGACGGAGAGGATGGGGACGGCGCACTCATCAGCGACCAGGCCGGCCAGCAGCGCCCCGCCGATGGCCGAGCCGCCCATCCCCAGCACCACCACCTGCTGCGCCCGGCCATAGTCTGCCGGCACAATCCCCTCGCTCAGCAGCGACCAGGCCGCTGCGCACTGGCGGGGCAATGCCCCGATGCGCTCGTGCATGTGCTGAGGATCCAGCGCCGCGTGCCCTGAGCAATCGTCCAGCATCGACCTGGCCATTGACAGTCACCCGGAGTGCTTTTTCAGCATCGCCTCCGCATGCCGGGCGTAGATCGAGCCGGGGAAAGCCTCGATCGCCGCAAGGAGGTGGTCGTTCGATTTTTGCATCTCTCCCTGATTGCGATAGGCGACGCCCAGGTTGTAATGGGTCGCCGCAGCATGCTTGGGCGACAGCTCCGGCGTTTCCAGCACCCGTTCCAGCAGAGAGATCGCTTCGGGCAGGCGGCCCTGCAGGACGAGCGCTGCGCCGTGGTTCATCGCAATGGCCAGGCAGGCGGGCACGTCCGGCCAGAGGCGGCCGGCCAGGCTGTAGAGCTTTTCTGCCAGGGCAAAGCGCCCGGAACGCGCCACCACGTTAGCCAGGTCCACCAGCAGAGGGGAGCGCATCGTCAGCAGGTAGAGAAGGACGAGAAAGAGGATGGGGTTCAGGCGCGCCACGGACAGGAAAGAGAGCAAAACCGCCACTGCCGTCAGCCCCATCGACTCCAGGATAAACTGGAGAGAAAAGGGCTCGCGGCGCAGCCAGGCCAGCAGGCGGAAGGTCAAAGCATAGGCCACGCCGATCAGAAGGATGACAAGCTCGTGCCGCATGGTCACCTCCAAAGAAAGCACCCTCTGGCAAGCCGGTCCAGGGGGGCTTTCACCTCTGGCGTCAGGCAAACAGATGGCCGGCCGTTCGCTCCAGCATCTCCACGCCCTGCACTTCGGTCTCGAACAGCGGAACCAGCGCCCGCACGTCCGGGAAGAGCGCCCACACCTGCTCCATATAGTCTGCCTGCATGGCGACGCGGTTGCGGACAAATTCCGGCGTCTGCTCGCCGACCGCTTTCTCGTCAATCAGCATATTGACCACGACGCCGCCGACGGGGATGCCAAACTCGTTGAACCAGTTGATAAAGCGGCGGATCACGGCGATGGGCAACGCCTCTGGCAGGGTGACAAAAAAGAACGCCGTCTTGTCCGCATCGGTCAGGAGCTCCTTGGCGTGCTGCATCCGGTCCCGGAAGCGGAGGAGATACTCCATCAGCGGGTCCCTCTCCTGCTTCTTTTTGCTGTAAGAGAGGAGCTCGCGCAGGGACATGGCCTCCTCGCGGCTCTGGACCATTTTGTTGACCCACATCGAGTAGACGCTGGACATTCCCAGGAGACGGCGGGCATTGGCGGTGGGGGCCGTGTCAAAGACATAGACCTCGTAGGCGTCTTCGAACATGAGGTCGATCATGTTCTCGAACATGGCCGATTCCTCGAAGGCGGGGTTCATCGTCGCCGATTCGACGAACTCATCGGCCTTGGTCTTGATGTCAGCGTAGCGGAGGAACCACTCGATCTTTTCCCGAATCTCCCGCTTGGATTTCTCGATCGTATCCCGCGTATCGATCTCGTAGGCCCAGAGATTGGGCGCTCCTTCCACCCGCACAGGCCTGCCAAAGACATCCTGTCCCAGCAGGCCGCTGAGGGAGTGGACAGGGTTGGTGGAAGCCAGCAGCGTGCGTTTGCCCTGGCGGGCGAACCACAGCGCCGCCGCGCCGGCCATCACCGTCTTGCCCACTCCTCCCTTCCCGCCGAAGAAGGAGTACTTGAGCGTCGGATGCTCTGCCACAAACTGCCGCATTGTCTTCTCGATCATGCCGCACCTCCGAACATCGCCTCGGCCATTTTGCGGATCATGTCCAGGCCGGTGACATCCCGTTCGAACTCTGGGATGCGGGCAAGTACAGCCCCGCTGAAAAGGCGGTCGATCTCGGCCAGATACTTTTTCTGCATCTGGATGCGGTGGCGCAGGTATTCGGGGATATCCTGGTGCTCCAGCTCTGGAGGGATCACCCGGTTGACGATGTAGCCAGAGATGGGCACCTGGAATTTGGCAAACAGCCCGGCCGCTTTCTGCGTATCGACCAGGATCATCTCCTCAGGCACGACGACGAAGAAAAAGGCCGTCTTTTCCCGATCGGTCAGGATGCTGGAAGAGGTGCTGATACGGTAGCGGATATCCTGCAACTCGGCCAGGATCTTGTCTTCTTCCAGCTCCTCGTCCCGCCGCATCAGGGCCGCTACCTGGGCATAGTCTTCCATCTCTTCGCGCAGTTTGGTGATCTTTTGGATCCACTGGTCATAGACGCTGGCCATGCTCAGGTAGTACAGCGCATGGCCCAGCGGCACCAGGTCATAGATGTAGTAATCATATTCGCCGCCGACGACGATATCGACCACCTGATCGAAGATGGCGCTCTCCTCCATCGCCGGCTCGGCGGCAGCAGCCTGGATATAGTCCTCGATCTCGTCGGGCACTTTTTCCAGGCCGTACATGTCCAGGATCTTTTTGCGGATCGTGTCCTGGTACTCGCGGATGTGCCGGTCGGCATCGATCTCCTGAGCGTAGAGGTTGGGAACGATCTCAACCGCTCCTTTGCCGAAAATGTCCTGCTGGAAGATGTCGGAGAGCGATGCCTGGGGATCGACAGAAAAGACCAACACCTTGTATCCCTGTTGCGCCAGCCAATATGCCGTGGCTGCCGAGAAGGTGGTCTTGCCCAACCCGCCCTTGCCGCCGAACATGATGTAGCGACGCTCAGGGTGCTCTTGGAAAATCTGTGCGAGAGACAATTTGACCTCCTGCCTGTGATGTGCAGCCGCCTGGGCTATGCCAGCGCGTCCGTCAGATCGCGCTCGCGCAGCATGCGCCGTTTCCAGGTGCTGATCTGGGGCACCACGTAAGGAAGCAGCCGCAGGGAATAGTACGGGGGCAGGATGGGGATGCCCAGCAAGTCCCCCATCGTGATCAGGATAAAGAGGTGCTCCATGCTCCCCCGCGTCTTGAGAGCAAAGCGGGCCATGTCGTGCCCTGCCATCCCGTAGAGGATGCTCTTGACCGTGTCGAGAACCTTGCCTTTCTTTTCAGCCATCTTTCCTCCCAGATGAAAAGTTTTTCGGACTTGCGGTCCTTGCCTCTAGCCAATCTCTTGATCGAACAGATCGGTCAGGTCCCGTTCCCGCAGCAGACAACGCCGCCAGCCTTCCAGGCGGGGGACGGCGTAGGGCAGCAGGCGCAGGGCGTAGTAAGGTGGCAGGATGGGCACGCCCAACAGATCGCCAAAGACGATGAGGATAAAGATGCGCTCCGCCTCGCCGCGCGCCTTTTCGAACTCGCGCACCCATTCATAAGCGGTCATCCCGTAGAAGATGTCCTGCGCGGCACGCCCCAGTTCTTTCAACCGGCGCGCTGCCCGCTGCACAAAGCCTCTCTCCTTCATGCCCGTTCTGCCTGCGCTTCAGCCAGCGCCTGCTCCACCGCCTGTCGCTCCCACCCCACTGCGCAGCGTCGCCCCTGCACGATAAAGGCAGGATAGCGCCGGACGCCGTAGCGCAGGCATTTCCACAGGCCCTCCGGCGACTGGGGATCGACCACCCGTACCCTGAGGCCAGGCCCCCATCGCTCTGTCAGCTCATCGATCCAGGAGAGCAGCCGGCCGAAATCTTCCAGCAGGTCGGCCGGGTACTCCTCAGCCATCTCCCGACGCGCCGTCGCCCCCACTGCGGCGTCCATCACCTGCTCGCAGTGCATACAGTGACGGAAGGTCGTTGGGAGATGGGCGATGACCTCCAGGCGAATTTCCCCTTCGCGGCGAGCCGTCGCCATCAGGCCCCCTTGCGGGGATGGGACGGGTCCGCCATGCGGCCCGTCCCATCCCCCACTTTGTCCTCTGACGGGATCAGACACTAGCGGCTGGCCATTTTGGCCCGCAGCTCGGTCTGGTAGCGCCGGATCGACTGGACGCCGTCCACCACCAGGATGACGGCCAAGACCACCAGGACCAGCGAGAGCACGCCGATGGTCAACTGGGCCACCGTGCCCTGCCAGGCGGTCTGCTGCGGCAGTTTGATAAAGAAGGCAGCGTAGGCCGACCAGAGGAGCGCGCCGATGGTGGTGACCAGCATAAAGACAAAGGGCCAGAAGGTCCACTGGTAGTTCTTGGCCTTGGACATCAGCCAGAGGGTGATCAGCAGCAGGGCCAGGGAAGCCATCAACTGGTTGGCTGCTCCGAACACTCCCCAAATCTGGAGGAAGGGCACGAACCAGATGAGGATGAGGGTGAGCACAAGGGCGACGATGGTGCCGGCGTGGACATTGCGCATGATGGGGAAGCGGTCTCCCAGGGCTTCGGCGCTGGCCACACGCATGAAGCGCACGACCAGGTGCATGATCGTCATCGCCATGAGGGTGAGAAAGACCGCGCCGTAGGCCGTGCTAAAGCCCTCGCCCAGCAGCGCATCCAGCCTCCAGTTGTTCAGAAAGACGGCCAGGCCTTTGGAAAAGACAGCCGCAGCCGCCCCTGGCCCTCCTGCATCCTGATAGCCCTGGAAGCTGCCAAAGGCGACGGTCGCGGTGAGGAAGGCAATGGTGGCGAAGAACATTTCCAGGAACATCGCCCCGCCGCCGACGAAGAGGGCATCCCCTTCCCGCTCCAACTGCCGCGCGGTGCCGGAAGAAGAGACCAGGCTATGCCAGCCGGAAATGGCCCCGCAGGCGATGGTGACAAAGAGCATTGGCCAGAGGGGACCCGAGGCGGCCATAAAGGTCGTCACGGCCGGGAAGTCTCCCATCCCCGGATGGCCGATGAGGAGGCCAATCACGCCGCCGACGATGCCCAGCAGGACGATCCAGAAGGCGACATAGTTGATGGGCTGGGCCCAGCGCCAGATGGGGAGGACGGCGCCCAGGTAGCAGAAAATGACCACCAGCAGGCTGCCGATAAAGCCTGCCCGCGTCACCTGGAGGAAGAGCGTCGGGCTTGTGCCGTCAGAGCCGATGGCGTAGAGAGCGGTGAAAAAGTTCTTCACTGCCGGCAGCGTCCCCACCCAGACACCTACCAGGGCAATGACGACGGTGACCACGGTGGTGAGGATAATGTCCCGCTTCCATTTGTAGGTCATCTGGCCGGCCAGAATGCCCGCCAGGACGACGATGATCACCCCCAGCGGCACAGCCGGCCTGGCGAGCAGGTTATAGCCCACCTGGATGCCAAAGGCCCCCATGATCATCAGCAGGTAGATGTAGATGAAGGCGAGCAGGATGCTGCGGGCGCGAGGGGAAACAAGGCGATAGCTGAGCGCACCAAAGGTCTGCCCCTCTTCCCGCACGCCCATGACAATGCTGCTATAGTCCTGCACCCAGCCGATGAAAAAGGTGCCCAGCAGGATCCACAGCAAGGCCGGCAGCCAGCCCCACTGAACAGCGATGATGGGCCCCAGGATAGGGCCGAGGGCAGCAATGGATTTGAACTGGTAGCCGAAGAGGACGTTGCGGTTGGCGGGAGAAAAGTCAACACCGTCCATGTACATCCTGGCCGGCGTGGCTTTGGAGTCATCTGGCTGGATGATCCTGCGATCGATCGATTTGGCGTACACGCCGTAGCCGAGAACAATCGCCACAACAGCCAGAATCAGGATCACAATCGCGTTCATCGCTAAACCTCTCCTCTTGAAATAGCTAGAAAAGATAGACGGCAACCGTTCCTGGTCTCGAGCTGGCGATCAACCGTTCCCCCGACATCACCCCCTTTCCAGGCTGCTCACAGACTCACCAGGAGAGGGCCGAACCCCCAGCCATCGGCCCCCTCAAACCCTTATCGCGCAATACCATTCTAGTCCGGGTCAAATAAAAGTCAAGAGCAAAGCCATTCATCCGCCATCCGACGCCGCCGGCAGAGTGAAGTAGAACAGGCTGCCGCGGCCGGGCACCCCTTCGCTCTCGACGCCAACCTGCCCTCCCATTTTCTCGGTGATCCGGCGCACGATCGAAAGCCCCAGCCCATGTCCCCGGGCGTGCATGCGGTCGAGCTGCGTGAACGGCACGAACAGCCTGTCCTGATCGTCGGCCTGGATGCCGTCCCCGTTGTCGCGCACCCAGAAACGCACCGCCGGAACAGACTCGCCCCCTGGCAGGCTCGCCAGGACGCCCTCCGGCCTGTCCCATCCCAGTTCCAGGCGCGGCGGAGTGCCCCCATACTTGCAGCCGTTGCTGAGGTAATTGACCCAGACCTCTTCCACCCACGCGGCATGCCCCAGCGCCGCTGGCCATTGCGGCGGCAAAATGACCTCGGCCTGATACTCCTGGAAGGCGCTCGCCAGGCGCTCGCAGGCAGCGTTCACGATACGGTGCATGTCCAAAGCTTTAAACACCACATCTGCCTTGCGGATGCTGGCTAACAGAAGCAGCTCGTCCACGATATTGCTCAGGTTCCGCGCACCGCGATGGAGGCTCTGCACGCATTCCAGGCGGACATCTTCGGCCAACTCTTCATCGTCTTGCAACAACAACTCGCTGTAGCCGACGATGATGGAAAGCGGCCCCCGGATGTCGTGCGCGACGGTATGGGCAAAGGCATCCAGCTCCGCGTTGCGTTCCTCCAGCTCTTCGATCCGCCGCGACAATTCGGCGTTGGCCTCCTGGAGTTGCCGTGTCAGGTGGCGCAGCGCCAGGTGAGTGCGGACGCGGGCCAAAACCTCCTCGGCCTGGAACGGCTTGGTCACATAGTCTACACCCCCGACGGTAAAGGCTTTGACCTTGTCTTTCACCTCGCCCAGGGCACTGATAAAAAGGACGGGGATGTCGCGGGTGCGCTC
>DAOTYD010000151.1:0-7470 GCA_034435295.1 Anaerolineae bacterium
TTGTCCCCTTGTCTCCTTGTCCCCTTGTCCCCTTGTCCCCTTGCCCCCCACAACCAGCCCGGCCAGCCGCGCGGCGGCGGCGTTGCACGAACAGACCAGCGCCCCAGCCTCTTGCAGCAGGGCAACCTGGCGCTGATAACCCTGCGGGTCGCCCGTCGTGCCGGTCACCGAGGCGACGACGACCAGTTCGCGCCCTTCTTTCGCCGCCCCCTCCCGCGCCCGGCGGATTGCCGGCCCCAGCTCTCCTGCCGGATCGGGATGCGCGCCATAGCCCAGCACCACGTCCAGCACGATTGCCGCCACCTCCGCGTCAGCGGCCTCTTGCAGCAGGCGACGGATGCGCAGGTCGTTGTCGATCATCGGGTGGGGACGGCCCACGGTGAACTCGTCCTCGCCCAGATCGACCGCCGAGTGGCCCTGGCTGCGCGTGGGATCGCTCAGGTGCAGGTCGGTCGCCACGTTCGAGCGCACGTCCAGGCCCATCTCCGTCCAGACGACCAGCGCTTCGGCGGCCAGGGTGCCCCCGCTGAACAGGCCGCGCAGAAAGCGCTGGCCCGGTCGGAGGGATCGGCGGAGCGTTTCGGCCTGCTCTGCCAGATCGAGCGCCTCCCATTCGAGCACCTGGTCGACCGACGGGCCCGCGTAGCCCTGCGTCTCTGCCGCTGCCCGCAGCGCCGCCTCCTGCAGCGTGCGCGCCGGAATGCACCCCGCTGCGGCGACGTCTGCCGGGTCACCACCCAGGAAGCAGACCACCGCCGGCTTGTCGCCAGCCTGCACCTGGGCCAGCACTCTGGCAGCAACCGCCGGGCTGGGCGGCTTGGAGACCAGGAGCAGCACTTCCGTCTGCGGGTCGGCCTGCAGGCGGGCGATGCCCTGCATCATCATCAGCCCGCCGACATCCTGGTGGAGGTCGCGCCCGCCGGTGCCGATGCCGTGGCTGACGCCGACGCCCAGGCGCGTCAGCAGCGCACTCACCTCTTGCAGGCCCGTGCCGGCGGCGGCGACGATGCCCACCGCGCCGCCGGGCACAGCATTGGCAAAGCCCAGCCCGATGCCGTCGAGGAGCGCCGTGCCACAGCCAGGGCCCATCATCAGCAGGCCGCGCTCGACGGCATAGCGCTTGAGCGCCACCTCGTCCTCCAGCGCCACGTGGTCGCTGAAGAGAAAGACGTGCAGGCCGTTGCGCAGCGCCTCCCACGCCTCGGCGGCGGCGTAGGGGCCCGGCACCGAGATGAGGGCCAGTTTCACCTGCGGATGAGCGCGCAGCGCGGCGCGGATAGTGCGCGGGGCCAGGCCTGCCGCACCCTTTCCCCCCACGTCCGGCCGGCGGGCCAGGCGCTCTTCTGCCAGAGACAGAGCTTCCTCGGCCTCGGCCTCCGACGCGGCGCGCACGACGATCAGCAGGTCGTTGGCGCCTGCACCCTCGCCCTCCGGCAACAGCAGGTTGGCCTGACGCAGAATGGCCTTGTTGGCTTCGGTCGCCATCACCGCCGCCGCATCGACGACGCCGGGCTGCCGCAACAGCTCGCGCGCCAGCTCCATGAGCACGACAGAGTCGTAATAGCCACCAGATTTGACGGTACAGCGGGTGACCAAGGTTTGCCTCCTCTGGTAAGTGGTGCTTTCAGTATAATCCGACTCGACGGGATGTCAATTGCGCTCTCCAGCCCCTCCTGGCTGTTGGGAGCAGATCTTGGGTGGGGACACCCCATTGCCCGGCGGTGTAGGACAACTGCGAGCAGTGGTCCTACGAACCGGCTCATGTCTCCTTGGCCCCTTGCCCCCTTCGTGGTATAATCTTGCTACAGAGTGTACGCCACCCTAGCTCAATCGGCAGAGCAACCGCTTCGTAAGCGGTCGGTTGTCGGTTCAATTCCGACGGGTGGCTCCTTGAGAGGCCCCGCGGTGGGGCCTTTTTTGCAGCGATGACCCTTCAGCCCGCCGTTCGGCGCGACCCGTGGCGCTCCCTCTGGCGCCTGAGCAGCGGGAACAGCCTCCTGGCTGTTGCCCTGCTGCTTCTGTCCCTCTTTCTGGTTACCCTGGCTCTCTTTCCCCAATCGCCGGCTCCGTTGCCAACCGACGTGTGGTTGACCCAGGCCCAGGCGCGCTTTGGCGCGGCGACGGAAGCGCTCTATCGCCTGGGCCTTTTCTCGCTGAATGGGTCGCCGCTGCCCGGCCTGTTATTGGCTTTCACGGCCTTTTTGTTGATGACGCGCGCTGTCGACCGGGCGGCTCAACTGCGGCAGACGCTTCCCCAGAAAGGGCTGCCTCTGTGGGCCTGCCTGGCCACCCTGCTGGCCATCCTGGGCGCCCTGGCGCTGCTCCTGGGACTGCTGATCGACAGGCTGGGAGGCTGGCAGGTAGACAATCTGGTCAGCCCGGCAGGGGACATGCTGACCGTGCCCGGTCATGGGGAGATCGCGCTGACAGCGACCGCGCGCGGCGTCCGCTCGGCGCGGCCAGGGGTGACCATCTACACAACCGGCAGCGGCCCCCGCCTGACCGTGCGCGCCCTGGATGGGGACGGCGGGGCGCTGGGGCTACAACAGTCCCCGCAAGAGTCCATCACTGACGAACTGACCTTTCTCCTGACGGCCAGCGCGCCGGAAGCCTTCTTTGCCGTGCCAGAGGCGGAACTGGTGATACGGATCGCGTTGGCCCCGGGGGCGGCCCTCTCCGCCGACGCGCCGCTGCGCCTGCAGGCCTTCCGTTCCCCCAGCGGCAACCTGATCCAGGAACGCGAACTGAACAGCGAGGCGATGGAACTGACGCTGGACGGCGTGCAACTCGTAGCGATTCGTTCGGCGTATCACATCCTGACCGCAGCCCACAACCCCGGCCGGTGGTTCATGGTCGGCGGGGTCATCGTTGGCGCGGGGGGACTGCTAGGGATGCTGGCGCTGACGCCGCTGCGCGGCGGCCGCTGGCGATGGGCGACCCTGATCTATCGGGCATTGACCGCCCTGCTGACCCTTGCCGCAGCGGGCCTCAGCCTGCGCAATCTGCTGGTCAGCAGCATGCTGTGGGACCGTTCCCCATTGCAGGTCACATTGGCGGCGCTCCTGCTGATTGTCCTTGCCGCCGGGTTGAGCTTGAGGAGGTCGAATTGAGCAGACGATCCATCGTCATTGCGGTGGCCGGCGGCACCGGTTCGGGCAAGACGACGGTGGCGCGGGAGATCCTGGCCCGCGTCGGCACGGAACACATCGCCTACATTCCCCACGACGCCTACTACCGCGACCTGAGCCACCTGCCCTACCATCTGCGCATGCAGGTCAACTTTGACCATCCGGACTCGTTGGAGACCGAGCTGCTGGTCGAGCACCTGCGGAAACTCAAAGCGGGCGAGCCGGTGGAGATCCCGGTCTATGATTTCACCACCCACACGCGCACCTCGCGCACGCAGCGCATCGGACCGGCGCCGGTGATCCTGGTGGAGGGCATCCTGGTCTTTGCCGAGCCGGCGCTGCGGGAGCTTTTCGACGTCAAGCTGTACGTGGACACGGACGCCGACCTGCGCTTCATCCGTCGCCTGCAACGGGACGTGCAGGAGCGCGGGCGGACGCTCGAGTCGGTGATCCAGCAATACCTGACCACCGTGCGCCCGATGCACCTGGAGTTTGTCGAGCCGAGCAAGCGCTATGCGGACGTGATCATCCCGGAGGGCGGCTTCAACGAGGTCGCCATCGAGATGGTCGCCGCGCGGGTGCGCGGGCTGCTGGAGCAGATTCGCCCCTGACACCACTTTGACAATTTCCACTCCCGTGGTAAAATTCAGTCACTGAATTTTGAAGACTCGGAAGATCAGTGACAGAGAGCGAGCGCGAGCTGCGTATTCTGGAAGCCCTGGAGCAGAACCCCGACACGACCCAGGCCAGCCTGGCCGCGCAGTTGGGCGTGGCAGTAGGCAGCGTCAACTGGTACCTCAAGCGGCTGATCCGCAAGGGATACGTCAAGATCACCCATCTGGAGCGGCGCAAGCTCAAGTACTTTGTCACCCCGCAGGGGTTGGCCCTCAAAGCCCGCCTGACCTCCGAGTACATGGACTATTCGCTGCGGGTCTACCGGCAGCTTCGCCAGGCGGCGCGAGAGGTGCTGGCCCAGGTGCGGGCTGCCGGCTACACGGCGATCTGCACTGGCGGACACGGTGAGGCGATGGAGATTCTCCACCTGACATGCCTGGAAGAAGGTCTGACCATCGAGAAGAACCCCGCCGCTCCACTGCCGAAAGTGCGGGCGGAGGGAGTACGCTTCGTCGTCGAATGGCCGGCGGGGAGCGTGGCAGATGAATGAGAATAGTCGCCAGAAGCGCATCGCGATCACGCCAGTACACAACGAGCAGGACAGTATCGCGGGTGTCCTGGAGCGCATCTGGCCGCAAGTTGACCTGCTCATCGTCGTCGAGGACGGTTCGACCGATGACACCCGCGCGCGCGTCGAGGCGTGGGCCAGGGAGCGCTCGAACGTCTATTTCATCTCCTCGCCGACCAAACTGGGCCAGTCCACTGCCCTCAAGCGCGGCTACGCTCTGGTGCACGAGCTGCTGCGGCGCGGCGAGATTGCCCCGGAAGACCCGGTGATCGAGCTCGATAGCGACGGCCAGCACGATCCCGCCTACATCACGCCGCTGTTCGAGTTCTGGCGGCACTGTGGAGCCGACATCGTCCTGGCGCGGCGCGACTTTGCCGGCTACCCGCTCTACAAGCGGTTCGGTAACTGGGGCTTGACAGTCATCAACTCCATCCTGACCGGACAGCGATTCTACGATGCCGTGTCCAACTTCCGCGTCGCCTCGGCCCAGGCGCGCAGCGACCTGCTACAGTATTACACCGGCTACCGCTACAGCGGCAGCTTCGAGGCGAACATCATCTTCGCCGGCCTGGGCTACCGCACCGACAATACCTTCCGCGTCCACGTCCCCCTCTACCGCACCGGCGCGCGGGCCAGGGACGGCTGGCATATCGTCTGGACCGGGCTGCGGGCGTGGGCGCGGGTGCGCGCCCGTCGCCCCTCGCCGGACGTTGAGCGCTTTGTCCAGGCCACCCTGGCCGATCTGGTGCTGCCGTCGTCAGTGTGAGTCTATTCGGTGAGAACAATGCGTCGAGAGTGGATCGGGATCGCGCTCGTGGTCATCGTCGCTCTGGGGCTGCGATTGACCGGCCTCGGGTGGGGGGCGCCGACCACTGGACGCTACCTTTTCTGGAGCCCGGACGAGGGCAGCTTCACGTCCATGCTCTATCGCATGGATCCTGCTCACCTTAACCTGAACCCGGGCCGGTTCGATATTCCCTCCTTCACCCCCTATGCACTGGCTGCAGCGCTGGTCGTTGGCAAGTTACTGGGAGCCGTGGAACTGGCGCCATCTAAGGATTACTACGTCGCCCACCTGGACCAGTGGGGCCGGGTGCTGATCACAGGCCGGCTGGTGTCGGTGCTTTTTGCGGCCCTCTCTGTGGTGCTTATCTGGAAGCTGCTCCGTCGGTTATACCCCGACCTGCCGCGCTGGCTGCCGGTTGTTGGCGCGGCGTTCCTGGCCGTCGCGCCGGGACACGTCGCCTGGTCGCACTACCTCTCGCAGAACCCGCTGGTGACGTTCTGGGTATTGGTGACGTTTGTCTTCCTGGTCGCGTTAGTCGAGAGACCGACCCTCCGCAACTCCCTGCTGGCCGGGCTGTTCAGCGGAGTTGCCTTTTCCACCAACTACAACGCCCTGCCGCTGCTCCTGCTGCTGCCGCTGGCCCACCTGCTCGCCTGGCGCTCCGCAGGGGAGACCCACACCCTGCCCCGCAAGGCCGGCAGGTTGGCGCTGTCAGGGATCGCCGCCGTGGGGGGCTTCCTCGCCGTGACGCCCTACGCAATACTGGATTTCCCCACCTTCTGCTATTGGATCACCTGGGTCAACCGCAACCTGGCCGGCAACGTGGGGTTGCTGGAGAGCGCGCGGCGGCTGTTCCTGGACGTGCTGCCGGCGACCATCGGCTGGGGGCCGTACCTGCTCGGGCTGGTCGGCATCGGCTGGACTTGTCTCGCTCGCCGCCGCAGGCCGGCCGAATGGCTCACACTGGCCTTTCTCGCGCTGTTCGTGCTGATGGTCGCCCGGAGCGGCCACCGCCTCTCGGTAGGACGGCTGCTGCCGATGGCGGTGCTGCTGCTGGCGCCAGCGGCGGGAGTGATCGGGGCGGTCTGGGACGCGGGGACGCGGGGACAGGGGGACAAGGGGACACGGAGACAAGGGGACACGGAGACGCGGGGAAAGCTGGCGCGAGCAGGGGCAACGGCGATGGCGGTGGCGGCGCTGGGCACGGCGCTGATCCCCGCCCTGGCGGTGGACGCCTACTTCGTCCACGACACGGTGCGCGCCGATGCCTCGGCCTGGATCGTGGCCCACATCCCGCCCGGCGCGACCGTCGGCACGATCCACGAGCCGTGGTACTTTACGCCGGATATCCTGGGGCTGGACTATTTCCATCCAGAAGCAACCGGTGGGCTGTACCATCACCAGGTCTATGAGTATGATGCAGATCGCTTGCGCGAAACGCCTGCCGACTGGCTCGTCGTCGCCAGCCAGGAGCTGGGCAGCCGCCTCGAAGAGTCCAGCGAGCCGACCCGGGAGGACTTTCGGGCTTACCTGGAGAGCCGCTACCGACGGGTGGCCGGGTTCGCCCTCGGCGAGCGGATCGGCTGGGCCTGCGCGGTGCTGGAAAGCCAGCCGGCCCTCTTCAGCAGCCTGTGGCCGGCGCCGGATGTGTGGGTCTATCGGCGCGATGTGAGATGAACGAGGTTCTGGCCATCGTCCCCGCCCGCGGCGGGTCCAGGGGCATCCCGAACAAGAACATCGCCCTCGTCGGCGGGCAACCGCTCATCTATTGGACGATTGCCGCCGCGCGGGCCGCCGCGAGCATCCAGCGCATCGTCGTCAGCACCGACTCGCCCGCCATCGCAGAGGTCGCCCGTCGCTGCGGCGCCGAGACGCCCTTCCTCCGCCCGCCGGAACTGGCCCAGGACGACACGCCGGGCCTGGCCCCGATCCTCCACGCCATCCGCTGGCTGGCCGAGCACGAGGGCTACCGGCCGGAGTGGGTGATATGTCTCCAACCGACCTCCCCCCTGCGCACCGCTGGGGACATCGAGGCCGCGGTCGAGCTGGCGCGGCGCAAGCGGGCCGATGCCGTGGTCAGCGTCGCGCCGCTGGGCCATCATCCGTACTGGATCAAGCAAGTTGACGAGGAAGGCCGCCTGCACGATTTCCTGACCGGCGACCACCCGTCCGACCGCCGCCAGGACGCCCCGCCCGTCTATGTGTTGAACGGCGCGATCTACCTGGCCCGCCGCGACGTGCTACTGGAACGGGAGACCTGGTACACCGGACAAACCTACGCTTGCGTGATGCCGCTGGAACGGTCGTTGGACGTGGACACGCCATGGGACCTGCATCTGGCCGATCTCATTTTAGGAGCGCGCCCATGAGAC
>DAOTYD010000152.1:0-19383 GCA_034435295.1 Anaerolineae bacterium
GTCTTTTTGTTCGCAAGACGTACCAGACCAGCCCGCCCAGCAGCGCCCTGCTGGTCGCCGTCGCCCTGGCGCTGCTGGGCGGGCTGGTCTGGTACGTCTTGCGAACAAAAAGACCTCAAAGGCCTTGAAGACCTTTGAGGTCTTTTCTCTCCTGTTCTTCTACGGCAACCGCCCATAGAGGGCAGTCAGCTCGCGCAGGCGGAACGCCACCTCATCGTTCAGCGCGCCGGGCAGCAGGCGCCAGCACCAGTTGGGCGCGCCGACCGTGCCCGGCGTGTTCATCCGCGCCTCGTGGCCCAGGCTGAGCAAGTCCTGCGCCGTGGTCATCGCCGTGTCGGCCACAGAGGCCCAGGCCAGCCGGATCAGGTCCCAGGCAATGTCGGAGCCATCCCGCCCCAGGTAGCGGCGCACGTGATCGCGCTCCTTCTCCGTCGAGGTGACCTGGTACCAGCCGACGATGGTGTCGTTGTCGTGCGTGCCGGTGTAGACGATGCAGTCGGGCCGGTAGTTGTGCGGCAGGAACGGCTGATTCGGGCCCGAGCCGAAGGCAAACTGGAGCACTTTCATGCCGGGAAAGCCAAACCCGGCCTGCAGCGCGTCGACCCCGGCGCGCGACTGGACGTCGAAATCGCCCAGGTCCTCGGCGATAATGTCCACGCGGCCCAGCGCTGCCGTGACGGCGTGAAAGAGCGCCGCGCCCGGTCCGGGCACCCAGCGCCCATCGATGGCCGTCTGGGCGCCGGCGGGCACTTCCCAATAGTTGTAGAAACCGCGAAAGTGGTCGATGCGCACCACGTCCGCCTGGGTAAAGGCCAGGCGGAAACGCTCGATCCACCAGGCGTAGCCGTCCTGGGCCAGGACATCCCAGCGGTAGAGCGGATGGCCCCACAACTGCCCCGTCTCGCTGAAATAGTCCGGCGGGACGCCCGAGACGACGGTGGGTTGCAGCGCCTGGTCAAAGTGGAAGAGGTGCGGGTTGGCCCACACGTCGGCGCTGTCCATCGAGACAAAGATGGGGATGTCGCCGATGATGCGGACGCCGCGCTCGTTGGCATAGCGCTTGAGGTTCAGCCACTGGCTGAAAAAGAGCCACTGCCGGTATTTTTGCTTTTCGATTTCCTCTGCCAGTTCCGTGCGCCAGCGCGCCATGGCCGCCGGCTCGCGGGCAGCGATCGCCGGCTCCCACTCCGACCAGGGGCACAGATTGTGGGCTTCTTTGACCGCCATAAAGAGCGCCAGGTCGTCGAGCCAGGAGGCCTGCTGGCGGCAAAAATAGTCAAAGCGCTGCCTCTGCTCCGCCGAAGCGCGGGTGCGAAAGCGGGCAAAGGCACGGTTCAGCAGGTCCATCTTGTAGCGGATCACCGGCCCAAAGTCGACCCGCCCGGCGGGGAAGAGCGGGGGGTCTGCAAGCTCTTCGGGCAGCAGATGGCCCATCTCGACCAGCTTTTCCAGGCTGACCAGGAGCGGGTTACCGCCCAGCGCCGAAAGCGCCTGGTAGGGCGAGTCGGCGTAGCCGGTGGGGCTGAGCGGGAGCACCTGCCAGTAGCACTGGCGCGCCGTGACCAGGAAATCGACAAAGCGATAGGCCTCCTCCCCCAGGTCGCCGATGCCAAAGCGACCGGGAAGAGAAGTGGGATGCAGCAGGATGCCGCTGCGGCGCGGAAAACTCATACCATCCTCCAGCGCAGGATGGGGCTATTATAGCAGAAATTCTCATCATGGCTACCTGGGGCCAAGGGGGGAGTTCGAAGCAAAAGGATAGAGCGCCTCGCCCGCCCTGCTCCCGCCGGGTCTGTGGCCCGGCGGCCCCACTGGCGGGGGTCACAGACCCCCGCCGAGCAATGGGGTGCCCCCCGTCGGCGTTCTGCTTCGAACCCCCTCCAACCTCCCTTGTTGCCATTTCCCCGCTGCTGTGTTATAAATATGCAATGTGACACCTGGCGATCCCAGAGGTTGGCGGCGAGAAAATAGGAGGTGTTCGTAGCAATCGGGATATTGGCACGCCGCACCAGGCCAGAGATCAGAAGCTCGCCAATCGGGAATTCTCGAGTATTCGGATCGTGGTTGAGAACACCCTCAGCCATATGAAACACTTCAAAGCGTTGGCGCATCAGTCCAGGCACTCCGTCAGCCTATACGACGATATATTTCGTGCAGTTATTGTGCAACAATTCTAATGAAACTTGGGCCTCTATTTGCCAACATTTTGATCGTGGACGACGACCTGCTTTTGGTGCGGACGCTGCGCACCGTACTGCACGCGGCTGGCTATATTGTGCGCAGCGTGGATTCGGGCGAAGCGGGGCTGGAGGCCGTCTACGTGCGGCCCCCCGATTTGATTTTGCTGGATGTCAAACTATCACGCACAGACGGTTACGAGGTGGCTCGCCGCCTCAAGGCCGACAACAATTTGCCTTTCATCCCCATCATCATAATGGGCGACGCGCCTCACAAAGCCGCGCTCAGCCTGAACGCCGGCGCAGACGATTTTCTGCACAAACCGTTCGAAAACGCCGAACTGCTGATGCACATTCGCGCCATGCTGCGCCTCAAAGTCACCGCCGATAGATTGGCAGAGCTGGAACAAACGGCGCGCCGTCTGTTCATGACCTATATGCCGCGACCGGTAGCCGAGGCGCTCATCGCCAATCCGGGCGGGGCGCGGCCCGGCGGCCAGCGGCGCCAGGTGACCATTTTGTTTGCTGATATAGAGGGGTTCACACCGTGGGCAGAGCGCACGCCGCCGGAGCAGGTCCTGGAACTGCTCAACATAGCGCTTTCGACGATGGCCGAGGCCATCACCGTGCATAACGGCACGGTGGACAAGTTCATGGGCGACGGTTTGATGGCCATTTTCAACGCGCCGCTCGAATTGCCCAACCATGCCTCTCAAGCCGTTCGCGCCGCGCTGGAAATCCAACGCCGCTTTGCGCAGCAAACGGCGCTGACGCCGTTGCGCGTCAACATCGGCCTGCACACCGGCGAAGCCGTGGTGGGCAACCTGGGCACCGCCGAGCTGTTGAACTATACTGCCATCGGCGACGCCGTCAACCTGGCCAAACGCCTGCAAGAACTGGCGCAGGGCGGGCAAATCCTGACCACGCAGGCCACGCTGGAGCACATGTGCGGCTGCGCCAACGCCCGCTCGCTTGGAGAGCGCCACGTCAAAGGGCGACAGACACCCATCGAAGTGTACGAATTGGAAAACGAGGGACAAACATGACAACCGCGCCCAAACCAGGCCTGCTGTTTGCCGACATCCTGCTGGTGAGCGACGATACGAGCCTGGTTCGCTCGTTGCGCATGGTCTTGCAGGCGGCCGGCTATATCGCCCGCAGCGCCAGCAACGGCGAGAGCGCGCTCGACATGATCGAAGCCAAACCGCCCGACCTGATTATCCTGGACACACATTTGCCGTCCCTCAGCGGCTATGACGTGGCACGCCGCTTGAAGGCCAACGCCAACCCGTTCATCCCCATCATCATGATGGGCGACGCGCCTCACAAAGCCGCGCTCAGCCTGAACGCCGGCGCAGACGATTTTCTGCACAAACCGTTCGACAACGCCGAAGTGTTGCTGCGCGTGCGCGCCATGTTGCGCCTCAAGCACACCACAGACCAGTTGGCCGAATTGAACGCCACGCTCGAACGCAAAGTCATCGAACGGACGCGCCAGCTCGAAGAGGCCCACGCCCAACTGCGCCACGCCGAGAAACTGGCCTCGTTGGGACGGCTGGCTGCCTCGCTGGCGCACGAAATCAACAACCCGCTGACCGGCATCCTCAGTTACGCCTACCTCATCAAAGCCGAATTGCCGCCCGACTCGGCGGTGCAGGAAGATATGGCCATGATCGAGCACCAGCTCAACGCCATCGCCCAAATCGTCCAGCGCCTGCGTGATTTTTCCAAACCGCCGCGCAAAGAGCGCCGCCGCATCGTGCTCAACGATGTTGTGGAAGAAGTGCTGGCGTTGACAGGCAAAGAGCTGGAAAAGAACCGCATCCGCGTCGTGCGTCAGCTCAACCCGCATCTGCCGCCGGTGTTGGCCTCGGCGGAGCAAATGGGCGAGGTGCTGTTGAACCTGGTCATCAACGCGCGCGACGCCATGACGCAGGGCGGCACGCTGACCATCCGCACCAACGCCACAGACTCCCACGTGCAGGTGCACGTGACCGATACCGGCGAGGGCATTCCGCCCCAGGTGATGGAGCGCCTGTTCGAACCGTTCTTTACCACCAAGGGCGAGCGCGGCACCGGCCTGGGTCTGAGCATTTGCTACAGCATCGTTCAAGATCATCATGGTATAATCAATGTGGAAAGCAAACCAGGACAGGGCACAACCTTTACGGTGCAATTGCCCCTGCCTCCAGCGCCAACCAACGAGGCAGAGAGCGCGACGTTGGCGGCTGACGCCAATAGCTAAGGCAAGGTAAAATCGTGTTCATCAACTGGAAAACCCGCGAACTGAACGTGAATATCGTGTATTACGGTCCGGCGCTCAGCGGCAAGACGACCAACCTGGAACAAATCCACGCCCGCCTCAACGCCAAAACGCGCAGCGAGCTGTTCACGCTCAACACGCATGAAGACCGCACCATCTTTTTCGATTTTATGCAACTGGAGATGGGCAACGTGGGCGGCCTCAAACCCAAATTCGGCCTGTACACGGTGCCCGGTCAGGTGTATTATGAAGCGACCCGTGAAACGGTGCTGCGACGCGCCGACGGGGTGGTATTCGTGGCCGACTCGCAAGCGGCGCGCCTGGAAGACAACCGCGCCTCGTGGAATGACTTGAACCGCCACCTGGCCAAAATGGGCTATCGTTTGCCCGGTTTTCCGGCCATCATCCAGTTCAACAAGCGCGACTTGCCCGACGCCCTGCCGCTGGAGCGGCTCAAAGCCGCCTTGAACGTTGGCGGGTATCCGTGCTATGAGGCTGTGGCCATACAAGGCATAGGTGTGCCCGAAACCCTGCAGGCTGCCATGAAAGCGGTGTTGGCTGACGTACAACGCAAACTCGCCGCACAACGAGCCGCCTCGCCGCATCCGTAAACCATTTCACCCATTCCAATCATGGCAGGAGCACAGATGAAAATTCAAGACATTGTCCAACAACTCAGCCAGCAACACGGCTTTACCGCCGTCGTGTTGACCGATGCCTCTGGATTTCCGCTTGCTTCTTCCTTGGGCGGCGGTTCGGCCGAGGCGCCGGCCGCCATGGCCGCCCTCATCCAGCGCGTGGCCGAACAGGCGCGCAGTCACGTGGGACTGGGTGCCATGGACGAGGTGACAATGAACGACGAAGCCGGCCAGCGCCTGGTGTGCCGCTGGTTCAGCGCGGGCAGCCACAAGTTGATCCTGGCCATCAAGGTTCCTCCCCAGATGTCCTACCGCCGCGCCACCAACCAGGCTGTCAAACAAATCAAAGAAGCATGGGCATTTGGACGCAAATAGCGGAAGTGAGGCACTATGGCGCTCAAGGGAAGTTTGACCGACATCAGCATCGCCGACCTCATCCAGTTGAATTGCCAGTCAGGGGCGCAGGCGCGGTTGACGGCGCAGCGCGCCAGCGACGGCGCTGAGCTAAGCGTGTATTTCGACGGCGGCGAAATCGTCCACGCCCAAGTGGGCGACGTGCAGGGCGAAGAAGCCGTCTACGAATTGCTGCTATGGCAGGCAGGCACCTTCGAGGTGGAACAGGGCATCCGCGCCCCGACGCGCACCATCGACGTCCCCTGGTCGGCGCTGATTATGGAGGGCTTGCGCCGCCTGGACGAGCGACAGGTGCAGGCCCCCGCGGCGGCTCCCTCCGCTCTCGAACGCGCCTTGAGTGAAATGGCCGCCCGATTGAGCTTTCAGGGCATCGCCGTCATCAGCCGCGACGGTCTGGTACTGGCCGCCGAATTGCCGGGCCAGTTGGACCGGGCGCGCCTGGGGGCTATCGCCGCCGGCCTCCTCAGCCTGTCAGCGCGCTCGGTTGGCCAGTTGCAACGCGGCGAGTTGCAGCAAACGGTCATCCAGGGAACAGAGGGCAAAATCATTATCACGCACGCTGGCGAAACAGCGGCGCTGGTCGCCCTGGCCGATACGCAACTCAGCCTGGGCATGGCCTTTCTCGAAGCGCGCGAAACCGCCCGTCAACTCGCCGGGCTTTTGGGAACGTGAGCCGCGTGGGACGCGGGACATGCGGATGAAATTCGTACTTGAAAATTACACATAGAAAGGAGAAATTAACAATGGCAGCACCACAAAAACGCAGTGAACAATTGGCAGAAACTTTGCGCACTCTGGTCAGCGGCTCGACCGACATTCAAGGCGTGGCCGTCATCAGCATGGACGGGCTGGTCATCGCCGCCGAATTGCCCTCCAAGCTCGACCAGGCGCGCGTCGGCGCAGTGGCCGCCGGCATCCTCAGCCTGTCGGGCCGCTCGGTAGGGCAATTGCAACGCGGCGAGTTGCAGCAAACGCTGATTCAAGGCAGCGACGGCAACGTCATCATTACCCACGCCGGCAAGAACGCCGCCTTTGTCGCCCTGACCGGCAAAGATGTCAACCTGGGCATGGCATTTTTGGAAACGCGCGAAGGCGCGCAAAAAGTCAGCGAGATTTTGGGCTAAGGAGGGCAGCAGGCATGGCCGAACCATTTATCGAAGAGATCAAGCGCCTGACTGGTCTGACCGACCAGGAACGGCAATTGCTGGCCGAAATGAAGCCGGTGCTCGAAAAACACGCCCCTTCCATCGTGGATGCCTTTTACGCGCAACTGGAACAGTTCGAACGCACGCGTGAAATCTTGCATGC
Organism: Anaerolineae bacterium; assembly: GCA_034435295.1. Lineage (GTDB taxonomy): Bacteria > Chloroflexota > Anaerolineae > B4-G1 > DUEL01 > DAOTYD01. The sequence continues at coordinate 6,801 of DAOTYD010000152.1, forward strand.
CCAACCCGGCCGTATCGAAAAACTCAAGGGTCACCTGACCCGCTGGTTGATTGGCCTGGCCAATGGCGAATATGGCCAGGCATATCAACACGAACGCTACCGCATCGGCTATCGCCACGTCGAGGTGGGATTGGAGCCGCGTTTCGTCATTGGCGCCATGTCGTTTTGCCGCAGCATGGTGGCGCCGATGATCGAACAGGAATACGCCAACGATGCGCTCAAGAACGCGCGCCGCCTGGCGCTCGACAAGATCATGGATATCGACCTGAACATTATGCTGCAATCCTATGACGACAAGCGCATTCAACAATTCCTCGAGGTGACCGGCTTTAGCAAAGAACTGTTCGAGAACATGATTGCCGGCGCCGCGGACTGACGGCGGAGAATCGAATTTGCACAGAACAGGAGAATGCTATGCCAACACAAGTGTTGTTCGAAACCGCAGAACACAAGAACATTTTGCTGGAGGATTTTACCTCTGGCCAGATGGTGCAGGCCAACCAGCACGTCATCGTGCACAAGGGCAAGGCCATGCTGCTGGATCCGGGCGGCCACAAAGTGTACTCGACGGCCCTGGCCGAACTGTCTACCATCGTGCCTACCAGCGATCTCGAGTACATTTTCTTTTCGCACCAGGACCCCGACATCGTGGCCGCCGCCAACGGCTGGCTGATGATTACCGAAGCGCAGGCACTGCTTTCGAGGCTGTGGATGCGCTTTATCATGCATTTTGGCGTGGACGAAATGGTGGCCGACCGCATCAAGGCCATACCCGACGAGGGAATGAAACTCGACCTGCAAGGCTGCCCCTTGCTCATCCTGCCCGCCCACTTTATGCACTCGGCAGGCAACTTTCAGGTATACGACCCTGTGTCGAAAATCCTCTATTCGGGCGACCTGGGCGCATCGCTGGGGCAGACCTATACCGTCGTGGACAACTTTGACGACCACATCCAGTATATGGAGGGCTTTCACCGGCGCTACATCGCCTCTGGCAAGACGCTCAAGCTGTGGGCAGGGATGGTCAGGCAGTTGGACATTGACATAATTGCTCCGCAACACGGCGCCATGTTCACCCGCAAAGAACACGTCACCCGCTTCATCGACTGGGCCGAAGGTCTGGCGTGCGGCATTGATTTGATGGACAACATCTACCAGTTGCCCCGCTAGAAGCGCAAAAGAGGCAATATGGCCAAAGCAAACGTCCTGGTAGTGGATGACGACCCGGCTATACGCGACAGTCTGCGACGTATCCTGACGGCCCAGCAGTATGAGGTAGACACCGCCGGCACCGCCGAAGAAGCGCTGATGGCCCTGCCCGAAAAACCTTTCGACGTGGTGTTGACCGATTTGCAAATGCCGGGTATGGACGGGCTGACGCTACTGGACGAAATCAAGCGCCGCTCGCCGGAAACGCCGGTGGTGATGATTACGGCGCACGCCATGACGGACGTTGTCATCCAGGCTTTGCGACGCGGCGTGAGCGATTTTGTGACCAAGCCCTACAAGCCCGACGAACTGCTCATCATCGTCGAGCGCGAAGCCGGCCGTCGCAAACAGCTCCAGGCCGCTGCGCCCGCCGTCGCCCCGCCGGCGCTGGGAAGGCAACTCAGTCCCAGGCAGTTGGATGAGATCGACAGCCTGATGGCCGAATTGCGCGTCGAGACCGGCGCGCGCTGCGTGTTGATGGTCGAGGGCAGCGGCCACGTCATAGACGCCAAAGGCGTCATCGAAGACCTCAACGTCTCGGCGCTGGCCGCGCTGGTGGCCGGCGACCTGGCCGCCACAGCCGGCATCGCCTCGCTCATCGGCGAAGGCACCGCCTTCCGTCTGAACTATCACGAAGGCGAACGCTACAGCGTGTACCTGGCCCACCTGACCCCCGACGTGTTTTTGTTGATTGTGGTGAGCCAGGAAGTAAAATCGGGCATGGTGCTGTATGCCACCCGCCACACCATCCCTCGCCTCAAAGGAATCCTGGAACAGGCGCCCGTCGCGTCTGCGCCTGTCATCACGCCGGCGCCTGCCGCCGCGGACTATGCGCCGTCGGAAGCCGAACTGACCGCCGGGCCAGACGAACTGTTCACCCTGGACCAGGTGCTGAGCAGCGGATTGCTGGACGACGACGCCCTGACCGCTCTGGATGAGCAATTCAAAAGCCTGTGGAACTGACCCGCCGCCGTGGGACAGGTTGTCAATCTGTCCCACTTTTTCAACAGGGTCTTAACCGCTCCCTGGCGTAAGTTTTGTGCAACCAGAAGCCAGGCTGCTCTTTGACCAGGACCAGGCGGCGATGGTCAGCATTGCACAGTCCCACCTAAGGGCTGTTCTGGCTATCCGTGGCTCCTCTGTTGGCCACTCAACAGACTGGGTATTGCAGTTACTATTGCCTTTCTCGGAAGACGCTCATTTTGTCCGTTTATAGAACTTTGTGCTCTGGTTGCACAACCGTTACGTTAACTTGATGCGTATGGGGCAAGCCGGTGGCTCGCCCCCGGTCGCCCCACCGTGGGCGACCCAACGGGTCGCCCCTACAGGGAACGCCCGTCCGGGGCGCCGTAGGGGCGAGCCGGTGGCTCGCCCTCCCCGGTCGCCCTACCGTGGGCGACCCAACGGGTCGCCCCTACTTGACGCCGAACGGCTTTTCGCCCATAATACAGCCAGTTCAGAAAAAGGAGCAAGAACCATGCCCGCTATCGAAATCCGCCCCGGCATCTACTGGATCGGCGTCAACGACCGCACCACCGACCTTTTCGAGGGCCTCTGGCCGATCACTCACGAGGGCGTTTCGTACAACGCCTATCTCGTCGACGGTGAGAAAAAGGCGCTCATCGACCTGGCCAAGGGCTTCAAGACCGAAGAGTTCCTGGGCCACATCGCCGAGGTCGTCGACCCGGCACGGCTCGATTACATCGTCGTCAACCACACCGAGCCGGACCATACCGGCATCCTGGGCGTCCTGCGGCGGATCGCCCCGCAGGCTGCCATCCTGGGAACGGCCAAGGCGCTGGAGATGCTGCGAAACTTTTACCACATTGACGGCACCATGCGCGCCGTCGAGGACGGCGAGACGCTCTCGCTGGGCAGCCATACCCTCCAGTTCGTCCATACGCCCTTCGTCCATTGGCCTGAAACGATGATGACCTATGAGACGAGCCAGCAGGTCCTCTTTTCCTGCGACGGCTTTGGCGGCTATGGCGCGCTGCAAGGGGCCATCTTTGACGACCAGTGCAGCAATCCGGCCTTTTACGAGCAGGAGGCGCTGCGTTATTATGTCAACATCGTGGCCAGTTTCAGCCGGCCCGTGCTCAAGGCCATCGACAGGCTGAGCAGCGTGCCGGTACAGGTGATCGCCCCCTCGCACGGGCTGATCTGGCGGCAGAACCCCGCCCGCATCGTCGAGCTGTACCACCAGTGGGCTGGCTACGCCACCGGCGAGGCCGCCTTGGGTGTCACCCTGGTGTACGGCTCGATGTACGGCAACACCGAGAGCATGATGAACGCCGTCGCCCAGGGCATCTCCAAGGCCGGCGTCCCGGTCGAGATTTTCGACGCGGCGCGCCTCCACGTCAGCTACATCCTGCCCTCGCTGTGGACGCGGCGAGGGGTGGTCATCGGCGCGCCGACCTATGAGGGCGCCCTCTTTCCGCCCGTCGCCCACGTGCTCGACATCGCCGCGCGCAAGCGCATCCACAACCGCAAGGCGGCCTACTTTGGCAGCTACAGTTGGAGCGGCGGGGCGCGCCGCGAGCTGGCCCAACTGGCCGAGACGCTCAAGTGGGAAATCGTCGACTCCCTCGACTTCCAGGGCGGTCCAACGGCGGACGACCTCAAGCGCGGGGAGGAGTTTGGGGCGCGCTTTGCCGAGGCGTTGAAAACCCCATGACCCCGCTGCCAGTCCTGGCAGTGCTGGCGGGTCACAGACCCGCCAGGAGCGAAAATCGGACACGGACCGGCGCGGGTCCAGGGTGAATTCAATCCAAACGCACAGGCAGAAAACTCAACGCGCCGGCACCGCCACGAGCGGCACGGGGACAAAGATCAGGATAAAGATCACCAGCAGCAGGATTCCCACCAGCCTGCGCCCGCGGCCAGGCGGCGTGACGTCGTTGAGCGGCGGCGGGTGGCGCGGGCCAAAGACCAGGCCCAGAAAGGCCCACAGCAGCCACGTCCCGCCGGCCATATTGCCGACCATCAGCAGGCTGGCCCCCAAGGCCGCCAGCAGGCCGATCGCCACGTAGGAGAGCGTCCAGGCTCGCCGGCCCAGCAGCGCATAGGCCACGTGCCCGCCGTCCAGTTGGCCGATGGGCAGCAGGTTGAGCGCCGTCACCAGCAGGCCGGCCCAGGCAGCAAAGGCCACCGGCCCGCCCGGGCTGTCGGGCAGCGAGAGCCAGACATCCTCCCCCTCCGCGCCGGGCAACACCCGCCCAAAGACCAGATACTTGGCCGCCAGATAGGCCAGCGAGTTGCCCTCCTGGGTGACCTGGTCCATCTCCTGAATGTCGATAAATTCGGAGGGGCGGCCCACCTGGGTAAAGAGCAGGCCCACGATCAGCAAGGGGACCGCCACGAGCAGGCCAGCCAGCGGGCCGGCGATGCCGATGTCGAAAAGCGCCTTGCGGTCGCGCCACGGCGCGCGCTGAAAGATCACCGCGCCCATCGTGCCCAGCGGCGGCAAAGGGATGGGGATAAAGTAGGGCAGGCTGACCGGCGAGCCGTAACGCCGCCCGACGAAATAGTGCGCCAGCTCGTGGGCCAGCAGGATCGCCATCAGCGACGCGGCAAAGGGCAGGCCGGAGAGATACCAGCGCGGGTTGGTCGGGTCGACCTCGGGCGACATGCCGATCAGCATCGTCGTCACAACCGTCGCCGCAAAGAGGAGCACATTGACCCAGCGGCGCGTCGGGCGCTGCTCGATCAGCCCCTTGACGGCCAGCACCTGCTGCCGTCCTTCCGCTTCCGACAGCATGGCCGTGTAGCCCAGACGGGCAAAGCGTTCCAGCATCTGCGCGAAAGCCGCTTCGACATCGCCGATGAGGCGGCCATAGAAAGCGATCACCTCATCCGGCGCGCGCCTGACCTCCTGCCGCTCGACCTCCATCAGGTCGCCCAGTTGCGCGCGCAATCTATCGGCTGCCGAAGGCTCCCCGCTCAACAACGGCACAACATCCATTCTCCCACTCCCCCAGATCGATGACTTTACCGGTCAAAGTAGATCGACTTGCCCGTGGCCGAGAGGGGAATGCCCATGACGAAATCGGCGTCGATCAGGCCCAGCTCGCGCGCCACCACACCGGCGCGGTACATGACGCGGTTGTCGACGTTGAGCATCCCCGCCATCTTGACCGCCGAGCCGATGGCAATGCCCATATCCAGCAGGCGCAGCGCGCACTGCGGGCCGCGGAACTCGCCCTCGACGGTGTTGGGGCGGATGCACGTCTCGCTGCCGCAGGCGGCGCAGTTCAGCCCCAGCACCGCCGCGTCCTTCAGGCCGATCAGCACCACCGCCTCCGAGGCCAGCACATTCCGCCCATCACGGTCAAAGTTCTTTTTGCCGCTGCGCTCGCCATAGGCCAGCATCGCCTGGCCGAGCCGCTGCAACTCCTCGCCTGTGACGGTCTTGACCACCACAAAGTCCTGCCCGGCCGACTTGGGCGCCGTGCGGGCAGCGATCTCCATCAGTTCAGCCACAATCTGCAGGCTCATCCTTCCTCCTCGATGACGACATCATAACCAATCTCGGCCGCACAGGCCAGCGTCGCTCCGACCGAGCAGTATTTGGTCTTGGACAGCTCGATCGCCTCCCGCACTGCCCTTTCTGCCAGCCCCCGGCCGCGCAGGCGGTAGGTCAGATGGATGCGGCGGAAGGTCCACGGCGGGTCCGGCTCCTGCTCGCCGCTGACCTCGATCTCGAACGCGGTAAGCTGTTGGCGCTTTTTGCTCAGGATGTTGACCACGTCGTAGGCAGTGCAGCCGCCCAGGGCGACCAGCAGCAGTTCGGACGGCTTCATGCCGATGGCATTCTCTTCGTCCTGCGACGACATGACGACCGAATGCCTGGACGAATCGACGCCGACAAACTGCAGCTTTTCCAGCCACTTGACGCGAACCGTGCCCATGAGTTGACCTCCTATGGCTCGCCAGGTCTTTACCAGCAAGTCACAGAGAACAGCTTACCCTCCCGCAGGTTCAGAGAATCCGCGGGAGGGTAAGCCTTTTACAGCGGGCGAAAATAGGCAATATCCAGGATGCTGCCCTTGCGCTCGGCAGGGTCTTTGAAGACAGCCTCGACGTCCATACCGATAAAGACCTCATCGGGCGCGACCTGGCCCAGGTAGTGCACCAGGCCGCCGTCGGTGCCGTCGATGCGGATGAAGGCAATCACCCGCGGCTCCGGCAGCGGGTCGCCGTTCAGGTCCAGGTGGACGATGGTGTAAGTGTGGACATGGCCGGTGGTCGGCGCCTCCACCCACGTCTCCAGCTCCTTGAAGCAGCGCTCGCAGTAGAGGCGCGGGGGGATGTAGCTGACGTCACACTCTTCGCACACCGTCGCCAGCAGACGGCCTTCATCCTTGATGGCGCGGAAGAACTTTTCGCCAGCGATGCCCATCGTGTAGAGGCTGGTGATGGGCATCTCGCCCTCCACCGAGAGGGCCTGACCGGGCTGAGAGAGTCGATACAAGAGTCCCATCGCAATCCTCCTCACAGCGGCTTGAAATACAGGATGTCGGTGATGGCTGCGGTCCGCTCTGCCGCCGGCTTCCAGACCGCTTTGACGCGCATGCCGATCTTGACATCCTCCGGCCTGACCTCGCCCAGCAGGTGCATCAAGCCGCCGGACGAGCCATCGATGGCGATAACGGCAGGAATCTGCGGCTCTTTGACGCGCTGCATGTCCCATGTCACATAGCAGAGGGAGAAGGTGACGACGGTGCCCGTGTCCTGCACCGGCACCCATCTGTCGGCGGGCTGGAAGCAGTGCTCGCAGAACATGCGCGGAGGGACCAGGACGCGCGCGCAGCTCGAGCAGCGGGTGCCGACGATGCGCCCCTCTTTCAGCTCCCTGAGGAAGCGGCCGATGGCGATGCCGGCATCCCAGGCATAGCGCGCCTGGGGGTCCCACTCCTCGAAGAGGACCCTGCCCTGCTCGAAATCCTGATTGTGCAAGTAGACGGTCTCATAGACGTGCTCTTTCATCGCTTCCCCTCCTAGGCTCCCAACACAATCACCGTGCCGACCTGCATCAGGTCGCCCCAGGCCTGGGCGACGCCGCGCCTGGGGTTGCCGGGCACCTGGCGGGCGCCGGCCTCGCCGCGCAACTGCCAGAACAGCTCGGCCACCTTCATCAGCCCGGCCGCGGCGATGGGGTTGCCCACCCCCAGCAGGCCGCCGCTAGGGCAGACCGGCAGGTCGCCGTCGCGCTGGGTGATACCCAGGGCCGTCGCTTCCGGCGCCTTGCCCTTGTCGAACAGCATCAGCCCTTCCAGGTGATGGAGCTCCTTGTAGTCGAAAGGATCGTAGGGCTCGGCGATGTGAATCTGCTTGCGCGGCTCGGTGATGCCGGCCATCTTGTAGGCCATGCGCGCCGCCTCTTCGACATAGACCGGATAGGAGAGATCGCGGTTGGTCCAATAGGCCGTGTCGAGGTTCCAACCGACGCCCTCCACCCAGACCGGCTTGGGGGTGACGCGACGGGCGACGTGCTCGGCGGCCATCACCAGCGCCACCGCGCCATCGGTGACCGGGCTGACGTCGCCGCGCTGCACCGGCCAGGCCATCACCTCGGTGTTGAGAATGTCCTCGACGGTGATGTTGGCATCGCCCAGAAGAGCCGCCGGGTGGTCAGCGGCGTTGCGCTTGTTCTTGACCGCGACGGCAGCAATGTCGCGCTTGCTCAGGCCGTAGCGGCTCATGTAGGCGTTCATCTCCAGGGCGAAAATCCACAGCAGGTTGGGCTTGAGCGGCCGCTCGATAAAGTTATCAAAGATGGTCAGAAAAGCGCCCTGAGGATGGGGCTGGCAGGAGGACATTTTCTCCTCTGCCACCACCAGCACCGTGTCGAAGAGGCCGCTGGCGATGTGATACCAGCCCTGGATGGGGACAAAGACGCCGGTACCTCCGCCGACATAGCCACGGATGACGGGCTTGCCCCAGCCGCCAGCGGCGTCGGAGAGGTACTCGGAGTTCATGTGGACGCCGTCGAAGGCTTCCGGCGCCGTGCCGATGATGACGGCGTCAATGTCGTCAAGGGTCATCTCGCACGATTCGAGCGCCTTGCTGGCCGCTTCCCAGGCCAGTTCCCTGGCCGTTTCCTGCGCGCGGCGGACGAAGCGGGTCATCCCCGCGCCGACAATGGCAACTCTGTCTCTAGCCATCGCTCACCCCCTCAGTTGCTCAATACCACAGCGGCGCCGCTGGTGGTGGGCACGCCACGCCAGGAAAAGGCCAGGCCTGTCTCGACCTCTTCGAGCTGGCGGTCGCCAGCCTGGCCGCGCAGTTGCAGCACCACTTCCAGCACGCGGGCCAACCCGTTGCAGTCCAGCAGGTGGCCCTCACCCAGCGCGCCACCCGAAGGGTTGACGGGGAACTCGCCGCTCAGCTCGGTGCCACCCTCCAGCGTCCATGGGCCGGCCTCGCCGGGGCGGCAGAGGCCCAGCGCCTCCAGATGCTGGAGTTCCTTGTAGGCAAAGGTGTCGTCGATTTCGGCCAAGTCGATCTCCATGCGCGGCGTCTTGATGCCGGCGGTGCGGTAGGCCATCTGGCCGGCCAGGTACGCATAGGCAGCGTTGGCCCAGGAACGGCTCTCCAGCGAGAAGGTGTCGTTAGCCCAGCCGATGCCACGCACCCAGATGGGGTTGTCGGTGAGAGCGCGGGCGGTCTCGGCGGCGGCCAGCACCATGACCACGGCCCCGTCAGCGTGACCGGCGCAGCTCAGGCGGGTCAGCGGCTCGGCCACCGGTTCCGAGAAGAGGACGTCATCGACGGTCAGCTCGGCGCCATAGGCAGCCAGCGGGTTGGTCAGCGCGTTGCGGCGGTTCTTGACCACGACCTGGGCGCACGCCTCCAGCGACGTGTCGGTCTCGAGCAGGTAGCGGTGCATCTCCATGCCGGCGATAAAGTAGGGGTGAGCCGCCAGAGGGCGGTTGAAGACGGGGTCCATCGCATAGGCAAGGATGCGGGGCAGGTTCACAATATTCGAAGCCTTGCTGTGCGCCTCGACAACGACCACGTCGAACTGCCCGGTCAGAATCTGCATCACCGCAGCGGCCAGGCCGTGGATGCCGTCGCCGGTGATGGTGTGGTTGGGGCGCTGCATCCCGCCAAGCTGGTCGGGCACGTACTCGTCAAAGATGCTGGTGCCCTCGTTAAAGTCCTCCGCCACGGTGACAAAGCTGTCCACGTCACGGCGGGGATCGATGCCCGCATCGCTGTAGGCGCGGACAGCAGCTTCGTACATCATCTCTTTGTACGAGATGTCGGGTGTGATGGTGCGAAAAGGACTCCATCCCACCCCTACGATGGCGACTTCGCGGATCATAGGACCTCCTCAAGGGTGCAAGTTTGCAAGTGTGCAAGTGTGCAAGTTTGCAAGGGTGCAAGTTTGCAAGGGTGCAAGTGTGCAAGTTGTCTGGTTGGTTCACCTCCTGGGGATGGTTATGGGGAAAAGAAAGCATGGTCAAAGAACGCGATGACGCGTTGTTCCCATTCGTCGGCGGCGACGTCCAGATAGCCGCCGTGCCAGCAGCCGGGGACGATCCACAGGTCAGCGCTCTCGCCGGCGCGGGCCAGGAGAAGCTCAGGCCGCGTTTCGGCCGCTTCGAGCTCGCCATAGATGAGCAGAAGCGGCCGCGGACTGATCTGGCCGATGACCGAGATGGGGCTGGCCTGGCGGGCGTCGAAGCCGGTTTCCAGGCGGAAGAACCAGAGGACAGCCTGCTGTATCAGGTCCTCTACGGGCCCGTCCTGATTTCCCTCGTTGACAATATCGGCAGCCAGGTCGTAGAATCCCCCCTCGGCCACCACGGCCTCGATGCGCTCATCCCGCGCCGCGCCCAGGATAGCGGTCACCCCCCCCAACGAGTAGCCCAACACACCGACGTGCTCGACGCCCGGCTGGGCACGCACCCAGGCCACGGCCTCTGTCAGGTCGGCGGCCTCAAGGATGCCCAGCGTCGACTGGCCCTCGGGGTGAGCGCAGGAGCGCAGTTCGGTCAGCAGCAGGCCATAGCCGTGGCGGGCCAGGATGGCGCCCTCGCGCAGCATGCCCTCGCGCGCGCCACCCGCGCCGGGCAGGAGCACGATCACAACGCCATGGGTCGGCGGCACATACCAGGCGCGCAGCGTCAACCCGTCGTGGCTGGTATACGTCACGTCCTGCGCGCCCTCGATGCCCACGCTGGCCGGGGTTGCGCCCATCGCGCCACAGCCGGGATGGGTCAGGTGGTGAGCGTAAGCGGCGCTCGTCAGCAGCCACAGACCCATCAGCGCGCCCACGATCCCCACAGCGACGCCAGTGAGCGTCAGCCTGGCCAGGCGCAGCCAGTACGAGCGGTCTCTCTGCACGGGGCGTATTGTATACCAAAGCGGGGAAAAAGGGAAGAAGGATCACCGCCGCCCGCAGACGAGCGGCATATAGATATGCTCGACCGGGCCCACATACAACGAGACGGGAATCGAAGCCGGGCTGCCCTGTACCGCTCGTCCATCCAGCATGCCTTCGATCTCGATCACACCCAGGTCATACCAGCCATCCGCATACCCACCGACATCGACCGTCAGCCCGACCGCCTGCCCGGCCGGGCCAATTATCCCCGACCCGTTATCCGGCGTCACCTCCGACGGTGCGGCGGTAATCTCCCACACCACAGTCCCCTCGCCGGGGTTGAACAGCCAGATGCCCGCCTTCTCCGTCGGCCCACTGCCGGGCTCGTGCATCAGGAGCAGACGATCGGGATGGACTTCCAGGCGGTCCGCCAGCGCATAGCGCGCCTGATTCAATTCGCTGCGCCGGAAGGAGGTCCATGGCGCGTACACGTCGGCAGAGGCGCTGTCGAAATCCCAGACATAGAGCGCGCCAGGGGTGCCGCCCGACCGTGCGCTCGCCACCACCAGCTCCATCCGCCCGTCGCCGTCCACATCCCCTACCGCCGGCGACCCCCACACCCCGTACTCGGTCCTCAACTGCCAGGATCCCGGCGCGGGCGGCCATGTGTCCTCCGTCAGCCGCCGCCCGCTGCGGTTGAAGGCGACAATATCCCAGCCACAGGGGATCAGCACCTCGGGATAGCCATTCCCCGTCAGGTCAGCCAGCACCGGCGAAGCCAGCGTCTCCCAACTGCCCCACGGCGTCCTGGCCTGCGACGGCCAGCCGCTGACCCGGCTCCCGTCGTGGTGAAAGGCGTGCACATAGGCATCCGCCGTGTTGATCACCACCTCCAGGTCGCCGTCGCCGTCCAGATCGCCCAGGGCGGGCGAACCAAAGGCGTAAGCACTCACCGCCACCGGCCAGCCTGGCAGCGAATTGCCGTTGTGGTCCCAGGCGTGGATCAGCTTTTGATTGGGGTGTCGTGAGGTGCCCACGACGATGTCGAGCCAGCCATCGCCGTCCAGGTCGCCCAACGCTGGCGAGGAACCGCTGCCCCCTTCGATCCGCACCGGAAAGCCCGGCAGCATCGAACCGTCCTCGGCGTTCAGCACATACATCCATCCGACCCCACCCTCGATCGACATGGGCACACCGATAGCGATCTCAGGCCGCCCGTCGCGGTCAATGTCCCCGACCGCCGGCGAGGGCCATACCGTATCCGGCGTCTGGAGCGCCCACACCACTTCGGCGTGGTTGCCAGCATCCCTCAGCATGCGCAGCCAGGAATCCCAACTGCCATAGAAAATCTCGAGCCGGCCGTTGTCGTCCACATCGATCAGCGCTGGCGAGCTGAAAACGCCGTCGGCGGCGCCGTCGCCGTTGAGGTCGCCGGACGGGTAATACCACCGCTTTGCCCCGTTGTGATCGAAGGCCCACACCCCGCCCGGCGCCTGCGGCGTCCAGGTGCTGCCCACCGCCACCACGACCTCGTTCCAGCCATCGCCGTCGATGTCGCCAATGGCCGGTTTGGCCTCGATGACCGAGTTCCCCGTGTCGTACTGCCAGAGACGAGTCCACACCCCGCCGGCAAAGCTATAGGCGTGGATGATCCCATCCGTCCCACCGACGACGATGTCGTCTATGCCGTCGCCGTTCAGGTCACCCAGCGCCACCGGCCCGCGCGTCCAGCCACCCTGCAGCTCCCTCGTGTGCAGCGTCCCTGGCCCATCTGCCCTTGCCGCAGAAAAAGGAAAAATCCCGACCGCCAACAGCGTCGCCGCTGTCACCAGGGCGATCGAGATGATTCTGCGCTTCCAGCAGCCGCCCCCGCCCATTTTGACATTCCTCCCTTGAGACCACTTCTATTATAGTCTATGATCATAGCGGAATCAATAGGAAGAACGTCCCCCGGTACCATTTTCCCATCGCGGCAACAGGCGGCCATGGACAGGCAACTGGCCGGGCACAAGCCCGGCCAGTCTCCAGATTGTCAACTTT
>DAOTYD010000153.1:0-12409 GCA_034435295.1 Anaerolineae bacterium
GAATTGGCCGGTTACGAGGTGCAAAAACTCCCTATGGCCCAACTCTTCCGCGGACTGGCCCTCCAGTGGCCAGCCGCTGCCTTTGAGGAGCTTGTCCCCAATGTGTGACGCTCCCATACGGGTCACTGGCAGATCGATAAAACTGTGCTATAATCGGGCATGAAGATTCCATGAAAAAATGGAATAGACAAACCCGATCAAAAGAGCAGGAGGAAATGTATGTCTGAAGAACTGAACCCATTTGCCATCGCGCAGAAGCAGTTGGACAAGGCCGCCGAGATCATGGGCCTGGATCCGGCGACACACGAGCTGCTGCGCTGGCCGCTGCGTGAGCTGCACGTCACCCTGCCGGTGCGCATGGACGACGGCACCGTCAAGATCTTCCACGGCTTCCGCGTCCAGTACAACGACTCGCGCGGCCCGACGAAGGGCGGCATCCGCTACCACCCGGACGAGACCATTGACACCGTCCGCGCCCTGGCGGCCTGGATGACCTGGAAGACCGCCGTGGTGGACATTCCGCTGGGCGGCGGCAAGGGCGGCATTATCTGCAACCCCAAGGAGATGTCCGAGGGCGAGCTGGAGCGGCTCAGCCGCGCCTACATCCGCCAGGTGGGCAAGATTATCGGTGAAGAGGTGGACGTTCCTGCCCCCGACGTCTACACCACGCCGCAGATCATGGCCTGGATGATGGATGAGTATTCCTTCATGCGCGGCTACAACGTCCCCGGCGTGATCACCGGCAAGCCGCTGCCCCTGGGCGGCTCGAAGGGCCGTGGCGACGCGACCGCGCGCGGCGGCATCTACTGCGTCCGCGAGGCCGGCAAGGTGCTCGGCCTCGACCTCAAGGGCGCGACCGCTGCCGTGCAGGGCTATGGCAACGCCGGCCAGTTTGCCCACATTCTGGGTCAGGAGATCCTCGGCCTGAAGGTCGTCGCCGTCTCCGACTCGAAGGGCGGCATCTACAAGGCTGACGGCCTCGACCCCCAGGCAGTCATCGCTCACAAGGAAAAGACCGGGTCGGTGGTCGATTTCCCCGGCGCGCGGAACATCACGAACGCCGAATTGCTGGAACTGGATGTGGTGGTGCTCTTCCCCAGCGCGATGGAGAACCAGATCACTGCCGCCAACGCGGCCAACATCAAGGCCAGGATCGTCGCTGAGCTGGCCAACGGCCCCACCACCCCCGAGGCCGACGAGATCCTCTACAAGAACGGCGTCTACGTCATCCCCGACTTCCTGTGCAACGCCGGCGGCGTGACCGTCTCCTACTTCGAGCAGGTTCAGAACGCCTACGACTACTACTGGGACCTGGAGACGGTGCACGAGCGGCTGGACAAGAAGATGACCGCCGCCTTCCACGCCGTCCACGAGACTGCCCAGAAGTACAAGGTCAACAACCGCATGGGCGCTTACATCGTCTCGGTCCAGCGCGTCGCCGAGGCCTGCAAGCTGCGCGGTTGGGTTTAGCCCATCCTCTGACAACTCCGAACCCCGGTCCCCTCCGTGGGGCCGGGGTTCTGTTTTGTCCACTTGGCACGGTCAGGTATCCGTGGTATCATAGGCACAGTTGACCAACACGATGGAGGCAGAGCGGACATGTCACCCGTGGAACGGTCGGTGAAGGATGCCCGAGCCGGGATGGCGCGGGCAGTGGAGCAGCAGGACCCCAAACTGCGCACGATGTTCGAGGTTGCCCGCGTGCTGGCCGGCGGGTATGACCTGGGCACCCTGTTGCCCAGGTTGCTCGCCTGCCTGATTGACTCCTGGGAAGCGGCAGATTCAGGCATCCTCTCGCTGTACGATCCCGAAAAGGAACAGTTGAACGTCGTGGCCGCCCAGGGATACGACCTGGCCGCGCTGAAAAAGATCCACCTGGCGCTGGGCGAGGCGATGGGCGGGCGGGTGATTGCCACGGGCGAGGCTGAGCTGTACCCTACCCCTGACGACATCGCCCGGGCGCGGGCCAACCTGACCCCAGAGCACCTGGAGCTGTGGAAGCAGGCTTCCTCCGCTATCGGCCCCCCGCTCAGTGCTGTCTGCATCCCGTTGATCACCACCCAGGCCAGGGTGGGTGTCTTCCTGCTGGAAAATCACACCCAGGCTGGCAGTTTTGGCGTCGATGACCTCCCGTTTCTCCTGGCTGTCTCTGACCTGGTCGCCCTGGCCATTGAGAACGCCCGCCTGCGCAAGGAGCTGCAAGACACCCGCGCCCTCGAGGAAGCGAACCGCCTGAAGGCTGAGGTCATCTCCACCCTGGCTCACGAGATGCGCACGCCGCTGACCTCGATCAAGGGCTATTCCACAGCCCTACTGATGGACGAGGGTCTCTTCAGCCCGGCCGCGCAGCGCGAGTTTCTGCAGATCATTGACGAGGAGTGTTCGGTCCTGCAGGGCCTGATCCAGGACCTGCTGGAGTCCTCGATCATCGAGGCCGGCTTCCTGAAACTGGAGCTCCAGCCGGTGATGCTGCCGCGTCTGGCTAAGGCCCTGGTGGAAGATTTCGCCCATATCAGCCAGAAGCACCGCTTCATGGTGGACTTTCCGCGCGAGTTTCCGGTCATTGACGCCGACCCCGACCGCGTCGCCCAGGTGCTGCGCAACCTGCTGGATAACGCCGTCAAGTACTCGCCGGACGGTGGGCTGATCGTGGTCCGTGGCCAGGTGGGGGAGGACGAGGTGACGCTCAGCGTTGCCGACCAGGGGGTTGGCATCGCTCCGGAGCACCTCAATCGCCTCTTCGAGAAGTATTTCCGCATCGAATCGGGCCTGGGCCGCCACGTCGTCGGGTCGGGCCTGGGACTGCCCATCTGCCACGCCATCGTTGAGTCGCACGGCGGGCGCATCTGGGCCGAGAGCGAGCTGGGCCAGGGGACGATTCTCTATTTCACGCTGCCGATCCACCGCGCCGGGCAGGAACCTGTCGGGCAGGAGGAATAGCCTATGGAAGCGAAAATCCTCATCGTTGACGACGAACCGCGTGTCGTGCGCCTGGTGACCGAAGTGCTCAAAGCGATGGGCTATGAGATGGTCGCCGCCATCAACGGCCAGTCGGCCATCGAAATGGTCGCCCTGGAGCAGCCCGACCTGGTGCTGCTGGATATTCTGCTGGGCAGTGGGCCGGACGGCTATCAGGTCTGCCAGCGCATCCGCGAGTTCTCTGACGTGCCGATCATTATGCTCACCGCCAAGGCTCAGGAAGCCGACATGTTGCGCGGTTTCGACGTGGGCGCGGATGATTACCTGACCAAGCCGTTCAACGCCAAGGAACTGGTGGCGCGGGTGCGGGCAGTGCTGCGGCGCACGCGGCAGCCGGAGGGCATCGTGACGACCGTTTGGACCTGTGGCGAACTGCAGGTGGACTTTGCGCGGCGTCTGGTCCACGTGCGCGGTCAGCGTGTTCCCCTCACCCGTACCGAGTATGCCCTGCTGCGCGAATTGGCCGTCCACGCCAACTGTGTCCTCTCCCACCAGGAACTGCTGACCGCGGTGTGGGGGCCGGAGTACATCAACGACGTGGACTACCTGCGCGCCTACATCCGTTACCTGCGCCGCAAGCTGGAGGACGATCCCGCCAATCCCCAGTACATCCTCACCTCTCAGGGGGTTGGCTATATGCTGGCCTGTCCAGAGGGCACCTGTGCGCCGACGCTCTAGCGACCGAACGAGGGCTGGCCGGTGGCCGGGTTCGGCTCTCTCGCCCCACGTAGAGACGCCCAATGGGCGTCTCTACGTGCTTTTTCATGCTTTTTTCAGAAACTGGCCGCTCGTTTCTATGCGTTTCTCACGGGGTCTGTGGTACGATAGGGCCACAAACAGGGAGAGATTAGCCCAATTCAAATATGGAGGAGATGAAAATGGACACTCGTACACAGACTACTCGCAAGGCGCAGACGGCAGACCTCGAGTTGGTGTTGTCGGACGCGGTCAGTATGGCCGAGGGAGCGATGAGCCAGGCGCTGGACTTTTGCGCGCAAAAGATGGCCCTGGACAGCCGTCAGGCAGTGATCAGCCGCCTGCAACAGAGCGACCCGGGCGCGGTCGGCTACGTCTACTACAGCCTGGCCAACCAGGCCGCCGAGTGGCTCGGCGCGTGGGACGAGAGCATCAAGGCCGTCTATCTGTACGACTTCGACGCCACGGCAGAGGACGGCTGCTTCGGCGAGGCGGGTCGGTCGCCGCTGCTGCACCTGATCGTCTGGGCCCGGCGCAAGACCGGGGCGCTGAACGCAGTGCTGGACATCCTCGACCGCGCCCTGGTGCAGGCCTATGCCGACCTGACCGGCAAGAGCGAGCTGAAGCACCTGCTGAGCGCCGAGGTGATCGACGACGACGGGGTGCAGAACTCTATTGGCTGCGCGGCGCTGCTCCGCTCCGTGCACACCCGGCCGCTGCGCGTCTGGGAACGCTAGACAGACCCATACAGGAGTGGCACCGGGCGGGGGAGAACTCTCCCCTGTCCGGTGCTATGTTGTCCCCTGAGCAACCGCGACCGACCGGTCGTGATTGACTATTTACCGAGTTCACAGGAGATATGGAAATGGCAGAGCCAAAGAATTCATTCGAGATCGCCCAGGCGCAGTTCGACAAGAACGCGGACATGCTGGGCCTTCCGGAGGACATCCGGGAGCTGTTGCGCTGGCCGATGCGCGAGTTCCACTTCCGCATCGCGGTGCGCATGGACGACGGTTCCACCCGCTCCTTCCAGGGCTTCCGCGTGCAGCACAACGACGCGCGTGGCCCGGCCAAGGGCGGCATCCGCTTCCACCCCAACGAGACGATCGATACCGTGCGCGCGCTGGCGATGTGGATGACCTGGAAGTGCGCCGTCGCCGACATCCCGCTGGGCGGCGGCAAGGGCGGCGTGATCATCAACCCGGCCTCGCTGTCGGTGACGGAGAAGGAGCGACTATGCCGTGGCTGGGTGGACCAGATGTGGCACAACATCGGCCCGCGCATGGACGTGCCCGCCCCCGACGTCGGCACGACCCCGCAGATGATGGCCTGGATGATGGACGAGTACACCCGCCTGCAGGGCCAGTACGTCCCCGGCGTCTTTACCGGCAAGCCAGTGGACATGGGCGGCAGCCTGGGGCGCACCGAGGCGACCGGCTTCGGGGTGATCTTTACCGTCCGCGAGGCGATGAAGCACCTGGGCCTGGACCCCAGGTCGTGCAAGGCGGCCATTCAAGGCTTCGGCAACGTCGCCCAGTACGCCGCCATCGGCTTCCGCGACATGCTCGGCGGTCAGGTGGTCTGCGTCTCTTGCTACGACGAGGCCGATAAGAAGCCGTATACCTACTCCCATCCCGACGGCGTGGACCCGCACTTCCTGCAGAGCATCACCGACCAGTACGGCACGATCAACAAGGACAAGGCGCGGGCTGCCGGCTATGTCATCGAAGACGCCATGGCCTGGATCGAGAAAGACGCCGATGTCTTGATCCCGGCGGCGCTGGAGAACATGATCACCGCCGAGACCGCCCCGCGCATACACAAGAACGTCAAGATCATCGCCGAAGGCGCCAATGGCCCCACCACCCTGGAGGGCGATGAGGTGATCCGGCAGCGCGGCATCTTCCTCATCCCCGACTTTCTGTGCAATGCTGGCGGGGTGACCTGCTCCTATTTCGAGGGCGTCCAGAACGACATGAACTATTACTGGGGCCGTGACGAGGTGGTGCAGCGGCTCGACCAGAAGATGAGCACCGCTTTCCACGGCGTTCTGGAGATGGCCCTGGAACGCAAGGTCTACATGCGCGACGCCGCCTATCTGGTGGCGATTGACCGCGTCGTGCGGGCCATGCGCCTGCGCGGCTGGGTGTGATCGGCAAGCCAACCGCAAAGAGCGCAAAGAGGGAATTGGACTCTTTGCGTTCTTTGCGTTCTTTGCGGTATAATACCCTCGACACCGGGAGCTGATGAAGAATGGCCGATCTACCGCTCGAAGCCCCCAAGATCCTGGCGATCTACCTGCAGATCGCCAACTACCCGATCCTGGCGCGGGAGATCCGCCAGCGCATGCGCGAGGAACTGTTCCGTCGCGGCATCGTCACGCCGGAGGGATTCGAGGCCGAGGTGCAGGAGAAGGGCACGCTCTCCCAACTGCGCGAGGGACTGGCCAGCCCGGTGGAGGAGGATGAGCACGTCTGGGAACAGCGGCTGCAGACGATCCGCGACTACCTGACCGACTTTTACTTCGCCTACAACCTGCCGCTGGAACTGTTCCACAATATCGTCAATGACCTGCTGGCCCGCCGCTCGGTCAGCCCCGATACGCTCGACCTGCACTTCAACCCCGAACTGGCCCCGCTCGACCTGCTGCTGCGCCAGGCAAAGCAGTACGAATCGCTGCCCGACGAGCAGCGCGCTCGCGTGCAACACCACCTGGAAGAGATCATCGTCGTCCTGATCAAGACGATCATCAGCGACCACCTGGGCTTTGTGCGCATCGCCAAGAAGTGGTTCACCGGCGACGACCTGCGCTTCGTCCACTCGCGGCGCATCGGCACCGGCAAGATCGGCGGCAAGGCGGCCGGCATGCTGCTGGCCTGGAAGATCCTCCAGCGGGTCGCCCCCTCCATCGCCGCCCAACTGGTCGTCCCCCAATCCTACTTCATCGGCACCGACGTTTTCTACGACTTTCTCTCCCTGAACAGCCTGGAGTACTTTAATCAAAAGTACAAACCCCTCGACCAGATCCGCGCCGATTACCCGCAGATCGTCGCCGCCTACGCCCAGGGCCGGTTCCCGGCCGGCATCGCCGAGCAACTGCGCGCCATCGTCGAGGATGTCGGCCACACGCCGCTGATCGTCCGCTCCTCCAGCCTGTTGGAGGACAACTTTGGCACTTCGTTCGCCGGCAAGTACGAGAGCCACTTCTGTCCCAACCAGGGCACGGTGGACGAGAACCTGGCCGACCTGCTGGCGGCGATCCGCCGCATCTACGCCAGCGCCTTCAACCCCGACGCGCTGTTCTACCGGCGGCGCATGGGGCTGATCGATTACGACGAGCGGATGGCGATCCTGCTCCAGGAGGTGCAGGGCCAGGCATACGGCCGCTACTTCTTTCCCTCCCTGGCCGGCGTCGCCTTCGGGCACGCCCCTATCGTCTGGCATCCCCGCCTGCGCCGCGAGGAGGGCTTTGTGCGCCTGGTGGTGGGCCTGGGCACCCGCGCCGTCAATCGCGTGGCCGACGACTACCCGCGCCTGATCACTCTCAGCCACCCATTGCTGCGCCCGGAGAACGCCCCGGCGGCGATCCGCCGCTACTCGCAGCACTTTATCGACCTGATCGACCTGGAGGAGAACAGCTTCAAGACCCTGCCCATCGAGCAGGTGATCGGCCTCGACTACCCGCCCCTGCCCCTGCTGGCCTCGGTCTACGAAGAGGACACGCTGATGCCGCTGGTCTCCCTCGGCCATGTCTCGCCGAAGGACCTGGTCTTTACCTTCGACACGCTGCTGCAGCGGAGCGACTTTGTGCCGCTCATAAAGACCGTCCTCTCGACCCTCAACGCGGAGTACCAGTTCCCGGTGGACGTCGAGTTCGCCATCACCCTCACGCCGACCGCCTCCCGTCCGCAGATTACCTTCCACCTGCTGCAGTGCCGTCCGCAGAGCAGCATGCGCGGCAAGGCCCTCCGGCCGATTCCCAGGGACGTGCCAGAGGAGGATGTGCTCTTCCGCGTGACGCACATGGTGCCGCAGGGCGAGGTGAACGATGTGGCCTATATCATCTACGTGGACCCGCAGCGGTATGCACAGATGAAGGAGAACAACCGCTGCAAGGAAACCGCCGCCATCGTCGGCCGGCTGAACAAGCTGCTGGAGGGTCAGGGGTTCATCATGCTCGGCCCGGGACGGTGGGGATCGGCCAACCCCGAACTGGGGGTGCCGGTCTCTTA
Organism: Anaerolineae bacterium; assembly: GCA_034435295.1. Classification (GTDB taxonomy): domain Bacteria; phylum Chloroflexota; class Anaerolineae; order B4-G1; family DUEL01; genus DAOTYD01. The sequence goes on from DAOTYD010000153.1 coordinate 7,908, forward strand.
CGCCGACATCTACAACGCGCGGGCGCTGGTCGAGCTGGCCATCCCCCAGCAGGGTGTCCATCCCGAACCATCGTATGGGACGCACTTTTTCCAGGACCTGGTCGAGGCGGAGATTTACCCGCTGGCGATCTACCTGGGGGAGACGGGAGGCGACTATCTGGACCAGGATTTTCTCCTGGGGGCGCGAAACTGCCTGAGCGATCTGCTGCCGGAGGCCGCCCCATACAGCGATTGCGTCCGCCTCATCCACATCCCTTCGGAGCGGCAAGGGCAGCGGCTGGAGATCGTGATGGATGGGGAGCAGGGATTGGCCTACTTTGGCCCGGCTCACGGTGCGTGATCGTCGGGGTGAAGGATGGTGTTTGCCTGGGTTTCGTCTCTGCCGCAGAGGATCCGCCAGCGCATGCGCAAGACGCCAGAAGGATTCGAGGCCGAGATGCAGAAGGGCACGCTTCCCCAAAACTGCGCGAGGGGCCGGCCAGGCCGGTAGTGGAGGACAAGGAAACAATGGAGACGATTCGCGCTTTTATCGCCATTTCTCTGCCCGGGCCGTTGCTGGAGCAATTGGGACGGCTGCAGCGACAGCTCGAACGAGCCATCCCGCCGCGCAGCGTGCGCTGGGTGCAGCCTGCCGGCATCCATCTGACCCTCAAGTTTCTGGGCGAGACGCCCGTGGACAAGTTGCCCGCCATCGAGGCCGCGCTGGCCGCCGTGGCCCGCAGCGCCCCGCCCTGCCCCTTCACCGTGACCGGGCTGGGCTGCTTCCCCAACCTCAGTCGCCCGCGCGTGATCTGGGTGGGCGTACAGGAGCCAACCGGCCGGCTGGCCCGCCTCCAGGATGCCGTCGAAGAGGCGGTGGCGCCCTTTGGGTTTCCGCCGGAGGGGCGCGGCTTCAGCCCGCACCTGACCCTGGGCCGCGTGCAGCGCCAGGCCTCGCGCAGCGACACGGCGCGCATCGGCCAGGCCGTCGCGCAGACCGCCGTGGGCGAACTGGGCCGCGTCCCGGCGACCCACTTTCATCTCATCCGCAGCGTGCTCAAACCCAGCGGCGCCGAATACACCACCCTATCCACCTTCACCCTGTCCGCCTGATCCCCTCAGCCAGCGGGCAATGCGCCGGTCGGTGACGGCCATGGGCAGCGCTTCCAGCTCCGCCGGGGCCGCCCAGCGCACCTCGGCGCAGTCCAGACAGCGCGGCTCGCCGGCCAGCAGCCGGCAACGGAACGCATAGAGCGTGATGCCAAAGTGGGTATAGCTGTGCTCGAGGGTCAGCAGCCTTTCGCCCACTTCCACCTGGATGTCCAATTCCTCGGCCAGCTCGCGGGCCAGGCACCCCTCCAGGGACTCGCCCTCCTCCCGCTTGCCGCCGGGGAACTCCCACAAGCCGCCCAAAAAGTCATCCAATTTGCGGCGGGCCACCAGCAGGCGGCCATCGTCGCGCACCAGCACCGCCGCGGCGACGTCGTAATGGGGCAGAGCGCGGCGCGGCGCGCGGCGGGGAAGCTCCGTTTCGCGCCCCTGGCGGTGGGCCTGGCAGAGATCGGCCAGCGGACAGACGGCGCAGCGCGGCGCGCGCGGCAGGCAGACCAGGGCGCCCAGTTCCATCAGCGCCTCGTTGAAGGCGCCGGGGCGGTCGGCGGGCAAGAGCGCACGGGCCAGCGCTTCCAGTTCGCGGCGCACAGAAGGGGCGCGCGGGTCGCCCTCCACGGCAAAGAGCCGCGCCAGCACGCGGCGGGCATTGCCGTCGACGGCGGCAACCGGCTGGCCAAAGGCGATCGAGGCAACCGCGCCGGCGGTGTACGGCCCCACCCCCGGCAGCGCGCGCAGCGCCTCATCATCGGCGGGCAGTTGACCGCCATACTCGCGTTGCACCTGCCGGGCAGCCTGGTGGAGATGGCGGGCGCGGGCATAGTAGCCCAGCCCCTCCCACAGCTTCAGCACGTCCTCCAGCGGCGCCTCGGCCAGCGCCGACAGCGTGGGGAAGCGAGCCAGGAAACGCTCATAGTAGGGGATCGCCGTCTCCACGCGCGTCTGCTGCAAGAGCACCTCCGCCAGCCAGACGCGGTAGGGCGTGCGTTCGCGCCGCCAGGGCAGCTCGCGGCCCGCGCCGTCGAACCACGCCAACAGACGCTTGCTCACATCAACCCTCTCATCACCCATTTGCTATTTCCTGGTAACTGCCTCCCCCCACATCATACCACACTTGCCAATTCCCCCAAAACGGCTATAATTGAAAATGAGAATCATTATCAAAAAGAGGCGCGCCGGATGATCCCCTCGACGAAACAGATGGGTGAAGCACTGCAGGCTGGCGGCTATCGCATGACCCGCCAGCGCCGGCTGGTGGTGGAGGTGCTGGCGCAGAGCCACGAGCACCTCGACGCCGAGACGGTCCATCACCAGGCGCAGGCGCGCGACCCCAACATCAGCCTGGCGACGGTCTATCGCACCCTGGCGCTGCTCAAACACGCAGGGCTGGTGGAAGAGCACCGCCTGGGCGAGGAACACGCCCATTTCGAGGCCGCGCCGGAAACCCCCCACTACCACTTTACCTGCCTGCGCTGCGGACGGGTGATCGAGTTCGACGCGCCGCAGGTGGCCGAAGCCGCCCAGCAACTGGCGCGCCAGGAAGGGGTCGAGATCACAGACTGCCATCTTTTCTTGAGCGGCTACTGTGCCCACTGCCGCTCTCAGGAGGGAGCATAAGATGTGGAAAAGGCACAAAAAATGCCGCACGCTGGCTTGCCCGGTCCGATCAGACGGCGCAATGCCCCTGAGCGATCTGGGCGTCGGCGAAGAAGGACAGGTCGTCTGTCTCTCCGGCGGCCGGGGGATGCTGTGCCGTATGGCGTCGCTGGGCTTTACCCCCGGCGCCGAGGTTACCATGGTGCAAAACCTGGGCCACGGGCCGCTCATCGTCCGCGTGCGCGGCGCGCGCATCGCCCTTGGCCGCGGCGAGGCGCAGCAGGTCTGCGTGCGGCGGAGGAGCGCGTGAGCTCGACCAATCCACAGCTCCCCGCGCCAACTGAGCGGACGGTCCTGGTAGCCCTCGCCGGACAGCCCAACGTTGGCAAATCGACCGTCTTTAACCTGCTCACCGGCCTCAACCAGCACGTCGGCAACTGGCCCGGCAAGACGGTCGAGCGCAAGGAGGGCCATTTCTCGTACAACGGCACGACCTACCGCCTGGTCGACCTGCCCGGCACCTACAGCCTGACCGCCAACTCGGCAGAAGAGGTCATCGCCCGCGAGTTTATCATCCGCGAGCAGCCCGATGTTGTCGTCGCCATGGTCGACGCGGCGATCCTCGAACGCAGCCTCTACCTGCTGGCGGAGATGGTCACCCTGCCTGCGCCGCTCATCGTCGCCCTGAACATGATCGACGTGGCCCGTCAGGAGGGGATCGAGATCGAGCCGGAGGTGCTGCAGGCGGCGCTGGGCGTGCCCGTCGTGCCGATGGTCGCCACGCGCAATGTCGGCGTCCGCGAGCTGCTGGAGACGATCGACGGCGTGGTGAACGGCCGCATCCCCTGCACGCCCAAAGCGCCGCAGATCCGCGCCGACCATCAAAAGGTGCTCGACGAGATCAAGACGCTGATCGACGGCTGTGTCCCGCCGCCCTACCCGCCCGACTGGGTTGCCCTCAAGCTGCTGGAGGGCGACGAAGAGGTCACCCGCATGATGCGCCAATGCCTGAGCGAGGCGCAGTGGCAGGCCGTGCAGGACGTCCTGCGCGCCCACGACGACGCGCTGGTCGCCGTCGCCGCAGGGCGCTATGAGTGGATCGGGCGTATGATCCGCGCCGCCGTCACCCACCCCCGCCCTGGCCAGATCGGGCTGACCGAGCGGCTCGACCGCTGGGCCACGCATCCCGCCTGGGGGCTGCTGATCCTGGCGGGCATCCTGGGGCTGACCTTCCTGCTGACCTATGCGCTGGGCGCACCGCTGCAGACGCTGCTCGACCGCGCCGTGGTGGGCGCTCTGGCGGACGCGGTGCGCGCTGCGCTGGCCGGCGCGCCTGCCTGGCTGGCCAGCCTGCTGGCCGACGGCGTCATCGGCGGGGCGGGGGCCATGCTGACCTTTCTGCCCATCCTGGTCATCTTTTTCGCCGTGCTGGGCATCCTGGAGGACGTGGGCTACCTGAGCCGCGCCGCCTATGTGATGGACGGCGTGATGCACCTGATGGGGCTGCATGGCCGCTCCTTCCTGCCGCTCTTTCTGGGTTTTGGCTGCAACGTGCCGGCGGTGCTGGGCACGCGAGTGATCGACTCGCGGCGGGCGCGGCTGCTCACGATCCTGCTGGCGCCGCTGGTGCCCTGCACCGCGCGCATGACGGTAATCGCTTTCCTGGCGCCGGCCTTTTTTGGCCGCGCCGCCGCGCTGGTCTCGTGGGGCCTCGTCCTGCTGGCGCTGCTCATCCTGGCCCTTGCCGGCGCCCTGATCAACCGCCTCCTCTTCAAGGGCCAGCGAGCGGCCTTTATCATGGAACTGCCCCTCTACCA
>DAOTYD010000154.1:0-1798 GCA_034435295.1 Anaerolineae bacterium
CAGCAGATAGACCCGCCCATCGCCGGCCAGGCCGCCGCGCACAAAGGCCAGGATTGCGACGGCGTAGCCGACCAGCAGGAACGCCGCCGCGCGCAGGCGCAGGTCGAGCCGATGCAACACCGTCATCGCCAGCAGAAAGAGATAGACCACAGCGCCAGCGATCAACGCCGGCCATTGCCCGGGGTCGTGTTGCACCTGCGGGACCAAGGGGGCAAATACCACCAGGCCGATGATGGAGGAAACGATCAGCGCAATGTTGAGCACCCGCGTGCGCCAGCGCTGCAGCCTGGAAGCGATGTCTCCAACGGCAAAGGCGTCCCTGTCCATCATTCCCTCCTACTCCGCCTCAGTTTCTCCGGGCGGCGCCCCCACCAGAGTGGGACCCATCTCGATCACAACAGCCCTGGCATCGAGCACGCGGCCCAACTCCTCGGCCACATCGCGCAAGAGCGCCTCGATGTCCATCGACTGAGCAATGCGGTCGCCAAAGAGGCGCAGGGTCGACTCTTCCAGCGCCTGCTGGCGGGTGACCTCGAGCAGGCGCACCCGTTCCATGGCCACCGCGGCCTGAGCGGCCAGGGTCTGGTAGAGCCGCAGCGACGCCTCGCCAGGCGCGCCGGCCTGGGTGCGGTAGACAAAGAAAAAGCCCAGCGGCGTCTCTCCTGCCAGGATGGGGAAATTGGCCACCGCGCGCACGCCAGCCTGCTCCAGAAAGGGGCGACTCTGCAGCGGCACAACCGGCGCGTCGAGGTCGCCGGCCACCCAGGCAGAGGAATAAGCAGCCAGCAAGTCCGCCGTCAGAGCGACGCGCGTGCCCGCTTCAATCGAGGGGCGGCGGTCGCGGCGCCAGATCGAAGGGAGCACAATCTCCAGCGGCTGCTCGCTGCCAAGCGGCTCGAACAGCCCCACCACGCAGCCATCCGCCTCCGTCTCGGCAACCAGCGAGACAATGACGTTCAAAACGTCGTCCATCGACAGCGCCTGGGTCAGCCGCTGGCCAGCACGGTAGAGGGGATTGGTCGCCTCGAGCAGGGCGGCGTCCTCAGAGACGCGGCGGGCGTTCTCGATGGCGATGACGATCTGGTCGGCCATACTCTGCAGGGTGCGCACGTCATCCGAATCAAAGGCGCCCTCTTCCAGCGAGTGCGCCTCCAGCACGCCCAACAGCCGCCCGCTGACCGTCAACGGCAGGGCGACAGCGGAGCGCGTCATGGGCAGCAGCGGGTCGGCCAGGTAGACCGGGTCCTCGCTCACATTGAGGGCGATGCGCGGCTGGCGGTGCAGGGCGGCCCAGCCGACCATTCCCTCTCCCACATAGAGGCGGTGGCCGCGGGCTTTGAGCTGCGCGCCGACCTCGCCCGTGGCCTCGCGCAGCACCACATATTCGCCGGCATCGTCCATGAAAAAGATGCCGACATAGTAAAAGCCAAAGCGGTCGCAGATCAGATCGACCGCCTGGCGCAACAGTTGGTCGAGGTCAAAGATCGAGGTAATGACACGACCGATCTCGGCGCTGGCCTCGATGTGGATGGCGCGCCGCTGCAGGGCATAGTTGGCCTCCTGGAGGGCGCGGGTGCGCTCCTGGAAGCGGATCTGCTGGGCCTCCAGGTCGGAGCGTTGCGCTTCCAGTTGCCGTCGCTGTTCCTCCAGCTCGTCGGTCAGGCTGCGGCTGTGGGTCAGCGCCTGGTAGAGGCGCGCGATCAGGCCGCCCTGGGCCAGCACCAGGGGCACACCAAGGGCCAGCATGACCATCGCGTTGCTCAGCCAGGAGAAAAGATTGGCCGTGTTGGCCTGCCGC
>DAOTYD010000155.1:0-3381 GCA_034435295.1 Anaerolineae bacterium
CGTCAAAAGTGCAGCTCCGTCCTACCAGCCTGGGATTGGGGCTGTATTTGATCGTTGCCACACGCCTGTCGTGGTCACACTCCCAGTACGCCGCGCCGATGCCCACCTCCCGTTCGCCCGCCACGAGTCGCGCAGCACGCTCGATAATAGTTGGCATCAGCTTTGCTGGATCCAATTCCCTGACGATGTCGAGGGATGTCTGATGGAGAGCCTCCAACAAACCCAACCTGGCCAGCCGCCGGATCTCACTGGCGCTGCGCAGGAGAACAGCAATCTCCTCATTGTTGACCGGCTTGATGACGTAGCGATAGGCGCCCTGCCGGAGCGCCTCCACGCCAGCCTCCGGCGCTTTGCCCGTCATCATGATCACCTGAACGGCAGGGAAATCCCGGCGAAGCTGGCGCATGACTTCGATGCCGTCCATATCCGGCAGCACCTGGTCCATCAGGACAGCGTCATAGTTGCCGCCAACGGCGCGGACCTTTTCCAACGCCTCCTTCCCGCTGGCCGCGGTCTCTGCCGTGATCTGTTCTTTGCGCCGCAGCCACTCGGCCAGCTCTTCGCGCTCGCCCTCGTCATCCTCTACAATCAGTACTCGCAACGTGAGATCAGGCATCTGCCGCCTCCTTTGTCACTACAACAGGCAGTTCGACGAGAAAAGTCGAGCCCACAAACATCTGGCTCTGCTCTACCGACAATCTCCCCCCCATGCGTTCGATCAGATTCCTGCTGATGAACAATCCCAAACCCGTGCCTCCCTCCCGCGTCGAGGTGCCCATCTCGAAAATCCAGTCCCACAGACTGCGGTGCACCCCCGGCCCCTCATCGCGGAAACGGACCTTGATCGGCAGGGCCGCATCGCGCGGCTGATATAGACTGCTGATCTCCAGCACTTCGCCCCTGGGAACCTGCGCGCCCATCTGCTGGACGGCATTCAAGGCCAGGTTGAGGAAAACCTGCTCCAGTTCCAGGGGAATGGCAATCGTTCGCGGCAGGCGGGCATCGAGACGAGAAAGCACACGAACGCGGTTCTCGCGCGCCAGCGGCGCGACCTGGCGTGCCGTCTTCTCAAGCAGTGCGTTGACATCTACAACAGTTGCCGCCTCTCTCCCCATCAACCCCAGTTGATCGGCAACGATCCCTTTCAGCGCGGCGTTGGTATCCAAAATACCCTCAACGCGCCTCTGCATCCGGCCCGAAAAAACGATGAGCGGCGTAGTCCGCGGAGACTCCGCCAGTTCCGCACAGTCGAGCTTCAGGTTCTGAGCGTATTGCCCGATGCGGCCAAGATGGTTGCCGAGCTCATGCAGCAAAGCCGAGGCAAGCTGCCCCACCAGAATGGGCCTCTGCGCCGCCCGGATCAGTGCCCGCACCCGCTCCTCATGCAGGACCGTGGCGATAAAATAGGAGGCGGATATGGCGCAAGCCATGTGTTCAGAGAGCGGCCGGCCTGTGTCAGGATCGAACAGGAACAAGGCGTACCGGGCATCGGGGCCAACTGTCGGTATGGGTACTGCCACACAAGAGTCGAAGAAGAAAAGTTGCAGCAGCCTGTCAAAACCGCCCTGATTCGGCGCATCTGGCTCCTGAATCCTTTCTCCATCGAGAGCCACGTCTCTGACCGGGCTGAACCGGAGCGGTTGAAGCTGACTCTGTTCGACGTCCCCCATATCCAAACCGCTGGACGCCGCAATGGAAACCCTCTGCGTGGGAGGATCGATCTCGAACAGCAGAACGGCCTTTGCAACACACTCGCCGCGCAACCCATCGAGCACCCGCTCCAGCTTTTGACGCGCCTCCGATGGCTCCTGGTACACTGTCGAGAGGTTCTCAACCAAACCAACGCTCTCTTCAGGAGCAAGCCAACGCTGAAGCGTTGTCCTGGTCAGCTCACCACGGGCAGCAGCGCGCAAGACCCGCAGCACCTCGTCATCATCGAGCGGCTTTAACAACACTGCGCTGATTTCCAGCTTTTCCTCCCCCTCGAGGCCCCGCTCGAACCAACCCAGGCCGGTCATCAGCACAATATGAGTCCGCCAGTCACGATGGGCGATCTGTCTGGCCACTTCCAACCCATCCTGGTCGCCCAACTCCAGATCGAGGAAAACCAGGTCATACGTCGAATCAGCCGTAATTGCCGTCGTCCCCTCACAGGCTGTACTGACCTGGCACCCCAGCCGACGCAGCCACTCAGCAAAGCCATCGGCGAATTCACGATCGTCGTCCACAACCAAAATGGGACCCACTCCCTGGATGGAGGCCCAATCAGGCGCGCCCAACTGAGGTATGCCTGAGGCTCTTTGCCCAGCCGAGGCCACCGCAGCCACACCAGCGGCGCGCTCTGCCTCCACGTTACGTCGTTTGGTCAACCGCTCGATGATGCTCAGGTCGATGTGTCGCTTCTCATCGTCGATGTGAGTGATCACCGCCTCAACCTGATCGCCGATCCACAGCAAGTCCTGAATCTCCCTGTCCCTGCCTCCAGGTATGGCCCCTTTGGGCAGCAAGCCATCGATCCCCGGCTCTAATTCGACGAACGCGCCGTAGGGTTCCAGGTTGACCACTTCCCCTGAGACAACATCGCCGCTGCGATACTTCCCCGCTCTGACCTTTTCCCACGGATCGCCCCAAGCCCGCTTGAGACTGAGCTCCCACAGGCTGCCTGGGAGTCCAGCACGGAGAACAACGACTTCCAATTCATCACCCACCGCAACCGCTTGCTCGTCATCTCCCAACGAGCGTTTCCAGGACAGCTCGCGCCGACGAATGATGCCACGCTGTCCATTCTCCAGCCGCACCATCACGCCCGAAGAAAGCTGCTGGACAACGCGGACCTTGACCTTGTCGCCCTCTCGAATCTGTGCCGGATCAGGTTTGGGGGTCATAGGGAATACAGCCAGCCACTCCGCTGCCCACTCCTCAGCCAAACGCATTTTACTACAAGTGAGGTTGCCATGCAACTTTCTCAAACAAGAAGCCGCGGAGCAGGGACAGAGAGCGATGCACGCCGGGTCAGGCAGACAAAAAAGGCAATCCAGTCAAAGACCTTTAGGGTCTCGCGCCAGGGTAGGCGCTGCCGCCCTATTCACACCACCTCCCACCGCTCACACCGCCCGCCCCAGCGGGCCACGACCCGCCCGTCCATGCGAATCTGGGCGATCTCGCACAGGTTCGGGCAGGCATGGCACTCGAAAGAGCTCGCCTGCACCTCCGCCTGGGCCACGTCAAAGCCCTTGAAGCGGCTCGGCTGGCCGTCGCTCCACTCCAGCGCCAGCAGCGCCGCCCCCAGCGCCCCCATCACCTCGTGGTGCGCCAGCACGATCACCTCCGTCCCCAGCGCCTCCCGAAAGGCCCGCACCACCCCGGCGTTGGCCGCCACCC
>DAOTYD010000156.1:0-3013 GCA_034435295.1 Anaerolineae bacterium
CCGGCAGCCATGAGCAGTTGGGGGATGAGCAGCAGAAAGAGGAAGGGGACGGCGATGGGTTGTCGGGGCAGCAGCAAGACCATCGCCGTCCCCTTCCTCTTTCTGCTGCTCATCCCCCAACTGCTCATGGCTGCCGGCAACGCCCCCAACCGCCACTGGACCCGCCAGGCCTGGCCCTGGCTGGCCGCGGCGATGCTCCTGGCAGCGTGGGTGCTGTGACCATGTGGTGGGTCTATCTGCTCATCGGCCTCATCGTCGTGGCGCTGCTGGCCTACTGGCAGTTTGTCATCGCCGAGGGCGCTTATCTGGGCGCCCGCATCGTCGCCCTGCTGTACGACTGGGCAGCGCCCGCTTATGAGCGCATCAAACGCTTCGACAACGAGGACGAGCAGTGGTTCCTCGGCCTGCCGCTGGCCAGGGCGCTCGAACCCGTCGCCAACCCCCTCGTCCTGGACGTGGGAACAGGGACGGGCCGTCTGCCCCGCGCCCTGCTCTTCCAGCCGGCCTTTGCCGGACGGGTGATCGGCCTCGACTTCTCGCGGCGCATGCTCGCCCACGCCGTCGAGCTAAACCGCCCCTATGCCGAAAAGCTCACCCTGATCTGGCAGGACGCCCAGGCGCTGCCCTTTCTCGACGACACCTTCGACGCCGTCACCTGCCTGGAAATGCTCGAATTCACGCCCAACCCCAGGGCCGTTCTGGAAGAACTGGTGCGCGTGCTGCGCCCCGGCGGCGTCCTCCTGCTCACCAATCGCGTCGGTCCCGACGCCCGCTGGCTGCCGGGCAAAGCCTGGCCCAGGGACGAGTTTATGGCTCTGCTGCAGAGCCTGCCGCTGGAAAGCATCCGCGTCCGCTCCTGGCAGATCGACTATAACCTGGCCTGGGCGATCAAGTCCGGCCCGCCCAGGGGCGGCGGCGTGCGTCCGCTGCCGCACATCCTGCGCTGCCCGTTCTGTGGACATTCCCCCCTGCCCGTAGAAGGGGGCGCTTATCGCTGCGCTGGCTGTGGCCGCGCCTATCCCATCGCGCGGGACGGCGTCATCGAGATGGCCCGCCCCGTCCAGCGCACACAGGCCCAACTTGCATAAGGAGAAAGAGGTTTTCGATGTCCAAAATCACCTTTCCAAACAACTTTATCTGGGGCGTGGCGACCTCGGCCTACCAAATCGAGGGCGCCTGGAACGAGGACGGCAAAGGCATCTCTATCTGGGATACCTTTGTCCACACGCCGGGGAAAATCGTCAACGGCGAGACGGGTGACGTGGCCGCAGATCACTACCATCGTTACAAAGAGGACATTGCGCTCATGGCGGAACTGGGTCTCCGTCATTACCGTTTCTCCACGGCCTGGACGCGCCTTCTGCCCGAAGGGACAGGGCGCGTCAACGCAAAGGGTCTCGCCTTCTACGACCGGCTCATCGACACCCTGCTCAAGCACCATATCGAGCCGTACCTGTGCCTCTTCCACTGGGACCTGCCGCAGACGCTCCAGGACAAGGGCGGCTGGCCGAACCGGCAGACGGCCTACGCCTTCGCCGAGTACGCCCGGCTGGTGACAAAGCACTTTGGCGACCGGCTGAACGTCATTTTCACCCATAACGAACCCTGGGTGGCCGCTTTTGTTGGGCACTTTCTGGGCGACCACGCCCCCGGCCAGAAAGACCTGGGCGCAGCGCTGCGGGCACAGCATCACATCCTGCTCTCGCACGGCCTGGCCGCTGAGGCCATCCGCGCTGAGGCCAGGCATCCCATCCAGGTCGGCATCACGCTCAATCTCAACCCGATCTATCCGGCCAGCGACTCGAAGAAGGACCTCGAGGCCGCCCGGCGCACCGACGCCATCATCAACCGCGTCGTCCTCGACCCGCTGCTGAAAGGCACAACGCCGATGCTGGAATTCAAACTCCTCAAACCGTTCATCGGCGGCCTGATTCAATCCGGCGACCTGGAGAAAATCCGCACCCTCGACCTGCTGGGCGTGAATTACTATTCGCGTACAGTCATCCAGCACTCGAGCAAAACCCCCGTGGTCAATGTTGAACAGGTCTACCCGCAGGGGAATGAGTACTCTGGCATGTGGGAAATCTTCCCGGAGGGCCTCTACGCCCTGCTGACGCGGCTTTGGCAAGACTATCTCGCCCCGCTGGGAGACGCCGCGCCGACATTGATGATTACCGAAAATGGCGTCCCTGTGCCGGACGGGCTCGACTTTGACGGGCGTGTGCGCGACGAGCGCCGCATCCGCTACCTGAAGAACCATCTCTTCCAGGTCCACCGCGCCATCCAGGACGGTGTCCCCGTGAAGGGCTACTTCCACTGGTCGTTCATGGACAACTTTGAGTGGGCGCTGGGCTACGGTCAGCGCTTTGGGCTGGTGTATGTGGATTTCAAGACCCAGAAGCGCACAGTGAAGGACAGCGGACGGTGGTTCGCGGAGGTAATGCGGGGAAATGGGGTTGAGTTTTAGCCACAGATTTCACAGAGGTCTATAGCCACAGATTTCACAGAAGTCTATAGCCACAGATTTCACAGATTATCACAGATTTTTTAGGGTAGAGATGGCGGAATTTCTTTACAAAGAGTTGACCTACGCCATCATCGGCGCAGCAATGGAAGTCCATAAAGCCCTGGGCGGAGGGTTTTTGGAGGCAGTTTACCAAAAAGCGCTGGCCTACGAGTTGCGCTTGCGCGACGTTCCATTCGAAGAACAAGTCCACCTCCAGGTTTTTTACAAAGAACAATTGGTCGGCGAGTACGTTGCAGACTTTGTGATTGATGGGAAGATTATCGTCGAGCTCAAGGCTGTCTCGGCCCTCAGTAACGCCCACGCCGCCCAGACTCTTCACTACCTCGCCGCCACAAAACACAAAGTGGGCCTGCTGATCAACTTTGGCGGCAAGTCACTCGAGCACCGCCGCCTGGTTTTCTAATCTGGGAATCTGTATCCACCTGTTTATCTCATCCCATCCGTGTAATCTGTGGCAAAATCTGTGTAATCTGTGGCAAAATCTGT
>DAOTYD010000157.1:0-7331 GCA_034435295.1 Anaerolineae bacterium
CGACGATCGGATGGACCGTCATCATCCCATAGAGCAACTCGGCGGGCGTCGGCTCGTGGTCGGTGATGCGGACGGCGTTGAGGGTCCGCTCAAACCCCGCCAGCGCCTCCGGCGCGGCCATATGTGTGCGCATCAGAACGCCCTCAAAGCCGGTCATCGCCAGGAAGATGAGGGCAACGACGGCAAAGCGCAAAGTCCATTTCTCGATCCAGCCCATTGTAACACCTCCTGCATCTGTAACAACTGCTTGCAGTTGTCCTACGGTGTCACCCGAATCGCGTCGGGGATGAACATCTCCGGATGGCGCGGGCCGGAGTATTCGGTGGAGCGGATGTCGTAGATGCCGGGCTGATCAAACCGCCAGACGATGCGGTTCTCGTGCCCCGGCACCACCTGCATCTGGAAGACCATGCGGCCGTCCTTGCGAAAGACGCCCAGGCCGTAGGTCACATCCTGGCTGGTAGCGACAAACTCCACGAATTCGCCGACCTTTACCTGGATGCCTTCGGACGGGAGACGGATCTGGTAGTCGCCGAACTCCACGCGGACCTGCTGCTGGGGCGTCGGGCGATCCCAGAGGATCCATTGCTGCCAGGGAACCAGAGGAGAAAGGGTTATGATGTTGACCAGCACAAAGACGGCGACCAGGACTCCCAGCCATATACGTTCCTGCCGGTCCATCGGTCATTCTCCTTTCTGCCGCACTTTGGCGACAAAGTAGAACATAAAGAGGGCTACAGCGACGACGAAAGCTGTATACGCCCACCAGATGGTTTCGGTGATGTACATGCTCGCGCTCTCCTTTCCGTGGATTTCAAATCTAGGGGTGGCCGGCCCCAATCTCCTACAACGGTTGTCGTTTCCATGCCCCAACGACCAGGTCAGGGCTGTGCGCATCGAACGGCGCACCCTGCACATTCCCCCAGCAGGCGATGTCGCCAAAGCCGGCAGCCTCCAGCGCGGTGGTCAACTCATGCCGGGTCAGGGGGCGCAGGCGGGTCGTCATCACCTGCTGTTCCCACGCCCCGCCGCCCTGGCGCCGCAGCGCGACCACGTTGAAGGTCAACAGGCCGTCTGGCTCGAAATCGTAAAAGCGCAGGAAGAGCCACTCGCGCTCTCCCTCGCGGCGGGCCTGCGGCCCCATCCAGCGCTCACGGCGGGCCATGATCGCGTCAAAGTTGCGATTCTGGAGGAGGAGCAGCCCGCCGGGACGCAGGCAGGCGGCAAAGTCGGCCAGGGCTATGGCCAGGTCAGGCGGGGTGAGCAGGTGGGGGAGCGAGTTGCCCAGGCAGAGCAGCGCGTCAAAGCCGCTGCCGGCGCGCGCCGCCAGCTCGCCAAAACCGGCAACGACAAAGCGCACCTTGACCCCCACTGCGCCCGCGTTTGCCCGCGCCCGCTCGATCATTCCCGCGCTCAGGTCGGCGCCCACCACCTCATAGCCCCGCTGCGCCAGAGCGACCGCGTGCATGCCGGTGCCGCAGGCGGCATCCAGGACGCGGTGCAGGCTTCCAGTCTGCGCTATGAGACGCTCAATGAACGGCATCTCCGTTGCCAGACGGCCTGGCCAGTCCACAAAGCGGTCGTAATTGTCGCTGAAATCGTCGTACATCGCGTATCGCTTATCGCGTATCGCTTATCGCGCATCGCGTACAGCGGATTGCGTGCAGCTCTAACCGTGGATCAGCGCTGGCAGGCAGTGCGTGCAGACCCACAGGCTGCGTCCCTGGTAGCGGATGGGTAGTAGCGGGACCTGTTCCTCGCCTGCGGCGCAGCGGAAGCAGCGTTGCGCGATGTACCGCGTGCCGCGCTCGTGCATCAGCGCTTCGGCCCGTTCTTCGTCAAAGTCGGGGGCCTGACGGGTCTCGATGCTGAGCGCCCCGGTGGGGCAGACCGGCAGGCAGAAGCCGGCGCCGTCGCAGAGCGCCTCGTCGGTGACCCGCGCCTTGCCGTCCACCAGGACGATGACTCCCTCGGCGCAGGGGGTCACGCAGGCTCCGCAGCCGTTGCACAGTTCTTCGTCAATGCGGACGATTTGGCGAATGGTCATGGTGGTCTCCTCTTCCGTTTTACGTTTTACGTGTTGCGTTTTACGTGTTGCGTGTTTCGTGTTTCGTGTCCTCACGCCCATACAATTTCAAAAGCACACGTGATCGCCCCCCGCGGGCAGATCGCCTCGCAGCGGGCGCAGTAGGTGCAGTCGGCGGGGCGGGCGATCAGCGGGCCATCCGGCGTCATGTCCACCGAGCCGGTCGGACACAAGGCCACACACGCGCCGCAGCGGTTGCACAAGGCATAGTTGATTTCTGGCAATGCCCACTCGTTCATCCCCACCGTTTCCTTTCTGCTGCCAGTCTAGCAGAAAAGGGGCTGCCTGTCTACGACAAAAGTCGTCCTTGCCATTTCGACCGTTCCGAATACACTAGGGCTCAATCCATAGAGTGGAGGTCTGCCATGAAGGACTGGATATTCCGCGACGACCTGGAGAAGCTGGACCCGGCTGTCTCTGCGCTGATCGAATACGAAGCCGAGCGCCAGGCGCGCAAGCTGATCCTCATCCCCTCCGAAAGCTACACCCCCCGCGCCGTCCGCCAGGCGCTGGGATCGGTCTTTACCAACATCTACGCCGAGGGCTATCCCATGCCAGAAACGCGCTGGATGGATGAGGAGCGCATCCTCGACTATGAGGCGCACATGGCCTTTTACCGGCGCTACGGCGACCTGCGCTACTACATGGGCGTCGAATACGCCGACGTCGCCGAGGCGCTGGCGCGGCGGCGCTGCGCCGAAGCTTTTGCTACCTCTGATCTCTCCGCCGACCGCATCTATGTCAACGTGCAGCCCCTCTCCGGCGCAGCCGCCAACGTCGCCGTCTATGAGGCGTTGCTCAAGCAGGGCGACACGATCATGGGGCTCGACCTGACCCACGGCGGCCACCTGACCCACGGCAGCCCGGCCAACGTCTCTGGTCGGCGCTACAAGGCGGTCTTTTATACCGTCGATCCGCGCACCGAATTGCTCGACTATGACCAGATCGAACAGCTTGCCCTGGAACACCGCCCCAAGATCATCGTCGCCGGCTACACTTCCTACCCGCGCCTGCCCGACTGGGAGCGTTTTCGCCAGATCGCCGACCGCGTGGAGGCCTATCTGCTGGCCGACATCGCCCACGTCGCCGGCATGGTCGTCGCCGGGGCGTACCCCACTCCCCTGGGGTACGCCGACGTCATCACCTTCACCACCCACAAGACCCTCTGCGGGCCGCGCGGGGCGTGCATCCTGACCACCGACCCGCTCCTCTCGCGGCGCATCGACCATGCC
Source organism: Anaerolineae bacterium (assembly GCA_034435295.1). Lineage (GTDB taxonomy): Bacteria > Chloroflexota > Anaerolineae > B4-G1 > DUEL01 > DAOTYD01. The sequence continues at coordinate 3,319 of DAOTYD010000157.1, forward strand.
GTCTTTCCGGGCCTGCAGGGCGGGCCGCACGTCAACAAGTTCGTCGCCATGGCGGTGGCTTTCCGCATCGCCGTCAGCGCCGGGTTTCGCGCCCTGCAGCACCAGATCGTCGCCAACGCCAGGGCGCTGGCCGAGGCGTTGCGCCAGGAGGGTCTGCGCGTCCCCCACGGCGGCACCGACTGCCACCTCCTGCTGGTCGACTGCAAGACGGTGCGAGGGCCTTTTGGCGAGCCGCTGCTGGGCGACACGGCGGCGCGCATCCTCGACCAGGTGGGCATCGTCTGCAACCGCAACACCATCCCCGGCGACCCCACGCCGGCGCTGGCCAGCGGCATCCGCCTGGGCACGCCGTGGGTCACTCAGCGCGGCTTCTGCCAGGCGGAGATGGGCGAGCTGGCCCATCTCATCGCCGGGACGCTCAAAGCGGTCGTGCCCTACACCTATCCGGGCCAGCGCGGACCGGTCTACCGTGGCAAGGTCGATTTCGACGTTTTAGAGGAGGCGCGCCTGGCCGTGGCCGAACTGGCCGCCAAAGCAGGCATCGATTACCCGGTCAGGTGCAGCGGCTACCCGCACCACTGTCTGATCAACGAGGTTCGTCCGCCGGAGGGTCAGTGGGGCATGATCGAGGTGGAGGGCAATGCTGCTGCCGCTTTTCTCGATCACGCGGTCGCAGAGGATGTCGGCGGCCTGGAGACAGGGGCGTGGCAGGCGGTCACGCTGCTGGGGGCAGTGGGCGAGGTGCTGACGAAGGGCTATCTCTCGCGCCCGGATTTCACCCACGTCCGTTACCGCCTGGCCATTCCGGCCAAAGACATGCAGCGCGCGGTGACCTGGTTGCGCGACCTCTCGGACGGCTATATCCTGTTCGACCGGAGCGATCTGCAGATGCGGCTGCCGGGGCCGGTGGTCGTGCGCAACCTGGGGGCGTGCGAGGCGCCGGGGGAACCGCTGCCGGAGGCGCCGTTTGCGCCGGGCCTTTCGCACAAGCCGTACTATGTGGGGCTGTCGACCCATCGCCAGGCCGAGGAGAACGGCGAGCCGCTGCCGGATTTTGCCTGGCAGCCGGTCGAGCGGCCGCTGCGGCGGACGCCGCTCTATGCAGCGCACGAGCGGCTGGGGGCCAACTTTGTCCCCTTTGGCGGCTGGGAGATGCCGCTGCGCTACGGGCAGGTGCTGGACGAACACCGCGCCGTGCGGCGGGCGGCCGGCCTTTTCGATGTGGGGCACATGGGCATTTTCGAGGTCTCTGGCCCCTTTGCGGCGACCTTTCTCGACCTGGTCACCACCAACGATGTCAACCGGCTGCGGCCGGGCGAGTCGCACTATGGCTTTCTGCTCGATCCCGACGGGCGGGTGATCGACGATCTGCTGCTCTATGCTCGCGCGCCCAACCGCTACCTGCTGGTGGTCAACGCCGCCAACACGGAGAAGGACTGGGCCTGGCTCAACGCGGTGAACGAGGGGAGGGTCTGCATCGACCGCGAGCGGCCGTGGGTGCGCCCATCGTTCCGCGCCGAACTGGTCGATCTGCGCGCGCCCGACCGTCCGCACACCTGGCGGGTCAACCTGGCGTTGCAGGGGCCGCGCGCCCGTGATGTGCTGCTGGAGTGGCTGAAGGTCAGTCCACCCCAGCCGGCCACGGCGGAGATTCGCGGCAGGCTGCTGGGGATGCGCCGCACCCACCTGATCGAGGTCCGATGGCCCTGGCCAACGGCGCCGGGCGGGGTATTCGACCTGATCATCGCCCGCACCGGCTACACGGGCGAACCGATGGGCTTTGAGCTGCTGGTCCATCCCGACTGGGCGGAGCAGTTGTGGGAGCTGTTGCTGGAGATCGGCGCGCCTTTGGGGGTGCAGCCGGTGGGGCTGGCGGCGCGGGACTCGCTGCGCATCGAGGCGGGGCTGCCGTTATACGGCCACGAACTGGCCGGCCCGCTCGACCTGCGGCCCGACGACGCCGGGCTGGAGGGATATGTCAAGCTCTACAAGCCCTTCTTCGTCGGGCGGACGGCATTCCGCGCCCATCTGCGCGGGCGCAAGATGACCGTTGTGCGCTTTCGCCTGGTGCAGCGCAACGTCCCCCTGCCGAACCAGGGCGATCGGGTGGTCGACAGCAAGGGGCGGGTGATCGGCCAGGTGACCTCGTGCGCGATGGACACGGAAGGGTACTTTTTGGGCATGGCCTACATCGACGGCCGTTTTGCCGCGCCGGGGGAGGCGATCAACATCCTGTCGTCGGCGCGGCGGGCGACGGACAAGCCGCTGGACGAGCTGGAGGTGGGCGACCGCGTGATCCTGGCCCGCGAGGGGACGGTGCTGGAGCGTTTCCCGCGCAGTCGAGGTTGACAACTCGGCTGCCTTGCTTTATAATCACCTGCGAGTTTCCTCGGTAGCTCAATTGGCAGAGCGGCCGGCTGTTAACCGGTTGGTTGGAGGTTCGAGTCCTCCCCGAGGAGCCAGTCAGAGACGCCGCATTTTCGGCGTCTCTGCTTTTTTCCCGGCGCGTGGCTGCCCACTCTGAGGTGCGCCGCAATGAGCTGTTCGCTCTGTTGCCCGCCACTTACCTGTGGGAGGGTAGGGGTAGCCTACCATCCTTCCAGATACTTGAGCCATTCCTGGTTCTCGGCCAGGTAACTGCCAAAGAGGTAGCTTGCTGTGGGCTGCGGCTCGCGCGGACGGGAAAGGAGCGTCATGCGCGCCTCCTCCAGCGTGCGCCCGCCCTTGCGCCGGTTGCACTGCGGACAGGCGGCCACCAGGTTCTCCCACGAGTGCTCGCCGCCACGGTGGCGCGGTATGACGTGGTCGACCGTCAGGTTGCTTGCCTGGCGGCCACAATACTGGCAGCGATAGCCGTCCCGTCGCAGGATCTCTCGCTTGGTCAGGCGGATGCGAGGGCGGGGGTGCGGCACCATATAGAGCAGCCGAATGACGGAGGGGCGCTCATAGACGCTGGAAACCGTGCGAATCACGCCGCGGCCGTTCTCGACCACCACCGCCTTGCCCGCCAGAATCAACCCGATCGCTCGCCTGGTGGTGCAGACGTGAAGCGGCTCATAGTTGCCATTGAGCAGGAAAACCGGCTGGTCCATTCCTTTCTCCGCCTGCCAGTATAGCACAAAAGCAGAGCGCTCACAAGGGATTTGCAACTTGCGCGGCAGGGAGGGAGAGGGTACAATGGCAGGTGAGCGGATCCCGAACGGAAAACAGATGGTAGAAAGCGTCCCTGTTCTCGTCGAGACCGAAGGCCTCTGGTTGCGCCGTCACCGGCTGGTGCAGGCCGGGCACGTCCTGGGCGAGCTGGCCTTTGCTTTTGGCCCCCAGGCCTCTTTCAGCGCAGCCGCTGGCCAGCGCGCCTCGATGCGCCGCGTCTCGCTGTGGCGGGCAGACTATCGGCTGTGGATCGACGGCGTCGAGATGGGCCAGGCAGGCCGCGCCGCCGGACAGCGCGATATGACCGTGCGCTTTGCCGGTCGATCTTACCTGCTCCAGCCGCGCCGGCGGGCACTGGGCGAATGGATGCTGTTGGACGCCGCAGGTGCGACTGTGGCCCGGCTGCAGCCGGGCGGCCTGGCGCGTGCGCCTGTCATTACCCCCGAGGCGCCGCTGGATGTGCATCTGCTGGCCTTTGTCTACTTTCTGGTCGTGCTGCGCTGGCGGGCAGCGCGAAGGTTATAGCTCGCAAAGGATTTGTGGTTCAAGGAGTCCCTATGAACGGCTGGCACTTTGATCCCTATTCCGCCCTGATCGGCGCGGCTGTCACCCTGCTCCTGGTCGGCCTGGCCTATCGCTTCCGCCAGCCACTCGGCCAGGGCTGGGCGCAGATCAAAGCCACGCTGAGCGACTATGCCGGACGCATCAGCGCCGGCGTAGAAGGATGGTACCGCGACGCCATCGCCAGATGGGCCCAACAGGCTCACGCTCTCTCCCGCCTGGGCAAACTCGACCAGCTCTTCGTCCCTCCACCGCTCCTGGCCTCCCCCCTGCAAGCCGACAAAGAAACCGCCCCCACC
>DAOTYD010000158.1:0-3882 GCA_034435295.1 Anaerolineae bacterium
GGCGTGGGGCTGGGGCCTGGCGTCGGCGTCAGCACCACCGTCACCACGGCAGGCGTCATTTGGGAGATGCGCAGCGCCGTGCCGGTACGGTAGAGCGCCCAGCCCAGCAGAAGCAGCGTAAGCAGGTTGCCCACAGCGAGGAGGGCCAGCAGGCGGACAGCGCGCGCGGAAAGCGTCACCGCGCCGCCAGGGCGACGCTCTTCCTTCTGCCGCGGCCTCCGCTCCCGCAAGCGAGCAACCCACCGCTTCAAACGGCCCGGCGGACGTTCGTCTGGCTCCATCGAGGCTTAGTATACAACGGAGCGGACAGATTGGGAAGAGAGCCAACGTCGGGGGGTTCGAAGCAAAAGGATAGAGCGCCCCGCCCAACCTGTTCCCGCCGGGTCACAGACCCCCGCCGGGCAAGGGATGCCCCACGTCGGCGTTCTGCTACGAACACCCAAGTTAGCCAGCCCTTTGCAATCTCGGCGTATCGCGCCACAATGGTAAGCAGAATCCGTCTGGGAAGGTTATCTTGTGGACATCCAGGCCATTATTGACGCTATCCGTTACAATCGTGTATGGTGACAGTTTTGCTGGCGATCCCATTCACAGTATTTGGGCTTATCATCACGCAACGCAATGGGTGGTGTTGGTTACTGTATACCGACCTGACCCTGAGCGATGGATTGATTGGCGTATCAGGAGAAAGAAATGAAGCCTTTTGACAAGTGCCCTGTTTGTGGTGGCGAATTGGTTGAGAAGGAAGTAGAAAAACGGCTCAAAGGCGGCATCCATACCGCCGTGCTCAAGGTGCGTGCGGATGTATGCCTGCGCTGCGGCGAACGTTTGTATTCGGTGGAGACCATCAGACGCTTTGAACAGATTCGGCAGAAACTGGAAAGGCAAGAAATTGCCGGGTTTCAGCCACTGGGTCAATCTTTTCAGGTGGTGTAGGTTTATTTTCCCAAGAAGGGGCTGGCCAACACGCGCATAAGCCGACCCGCTTCCGCGCTTCGCGCTCGCTTCGCGGGCGGCTTATGCGCCAGCCGTTAGCCCGCTCTCGCCACAATTCCAGCGTGTAACTGCCTGCCGTCAGCGGGGGGACCTCACCCCTCGCTCCCTCCCTGAAGTTTCGAACACCCACGTCGGGCGCGGCCTGCAGGTTGCCCCTTCCGCGACTTGCGCAAGTGGGAGATTGTGGGAGAATAGGCAACAAAAGGATCGAGGAACAGGGAGGGCACGTGAGAACCAGGACCAGACTTGTAGCCATCGTGCTGGCGCTGGCAGCGTTGCTCGCCGGCTGCCGGCCAACTCCGACGGACATTCCCGCCACCGGTGCGGTCGTGCGCGTCGTCTATTTCTATTCGAGCGAGTGCGAACATTGTCAGGAGATCCAGGATGAGGTGCTGGGGCCGCTGCAGGAAGAGATGGGCGAACGCCTGGACATCCTGTGGGTCGAGATCGGCGCGCCGCGCAATTACGAGCTGTTCATCCGCGCTGGCGAGTCCTTCGGCCTCTCCCCCCAGGAGCGAGAGCTGCCCACGCTGGTCGTCGACGGGCAGATCTTTGTCGGCGCAGACGCCATCCGCCAGGATTTCCCCTGCCTGCTGGACACATGCCTGGCTGCGGGAGGCACAACCTGGCCCGACATCCCGGGCCTCGAGGAATATCTGAGCGGCACGGGCGAAACGCCGGAGACAGGCGCCGTCACGCCAGCGGCGCCCGACAACCCCTTCCTCGGCCCGCCCATCGGCGGGGGGGAAAGCATCGAGGGATGCACCGTCGTCGGCTGCACGCCGCCGGCGCCGATCCGCGCCGCCTATTTCTACCAGGTGGGCTGCCAGGAGTGCAGCGTCGCCGAGTACGACATCCGTTACATCCAGAGCCGCTACCCGCAGTTGATCGTCGACCGCTTCAACATCTACGACGACCTGCCGCTGGCCCAGTACCTGGCCGGGCGCGTCGGCCGGGCGGATGAGCTGCACACCCCCGCTTTCTTCGTCGGCGACGACGCGCTGATCGGCCAGGATGAGATCACGCCGCAGAACCTGGCCGCGCTGATGGAAAAGTACACCGCCACCGGCGTCGACGCAGTATGGGAAAGCGCAGAGCCGCCGCAGCCCCAGGTCAACAGCCTGCCCCTGCTGACCGTGATGGCCGCCGGGCTGATCGACGGCCTGAACCCGTGCGCCTTTGCCACGCTGGTCTTTTTGGTCGCCTACCTGGCCGCCGGCGAGCGGAAAGGGCGCGAGATCCTGCTCGTCGGCGGGCTGTTCAGCCTGGGGGTCTTTGTGGCCTACCTGTTGGTGGGCCTGGGCCTGTACCGCGTGCTCGACCTGCTGGGCAGCCTGCTGACCACGCTGGGGCGCTGGCTCTACGGGCTGACAGCCCTCTTTTGCGCCGCGCTGGCTGTGTTCAGCTTTCTCGACTTTATCAAAGCCCGCCGTGGTCAGATCAAAGACATGAGCCTGAGCCTGCCCGCTGCGCTGCGCAACCGCGTGCGGGCGGTGATCCGACAGGGACAAAAAGCGCGCGTCTACTTTGCCGCCGCTTTCGTCACCGGCCTGGTGGTCTCGCTGCTGGAACTGGCCTGCACGGGGCAGATCTATCTGCCCACAATCATCTTTATCGCCAGCAATCCCGCCACCCGCGCGCTGGGCGCCTCCTATCTGCTGCTCTACAACCTGTTTTTCATCGTGCCGCTGGTCGTCGTCTTTGTCCTCTCCTATTTCGGCACCACATCCGCCCAGCTCGGCCTCTTTCTCAAAAAGAGGACCGCGGCGATCAAGCTCGGCAGCGCGGTCCTCTTTGCGGCTCTGGCCGCATGGCTGGCTTTTTCCCTGTTGGGCTAGGGGGGACAGTTGCTCTCGTCATACTGGACCGTCTGCCAGACCACCTCGTGGCCGGCGGGCGTCACACAGCGTCCGGCCACTCCCGCCCCGCACTCGGCCGGCAGAGGGAGGAGCTGGTCCACCGGCGCCGAGGTGGTATAGAACTTGACCAGAACGGCGTGGTCGCGCTGAGCGGTGAAGGTGTAGGCCGGGCCGCTCAGCTCATTGTTGGCGTCGACGCCGCCAACAAAGTAGTGATATTCGCCGCTCCCCCCCCAGGCCGACCAGACGAGCGTAGCCGTCCACGTCCCGTGGTCGACATCGACGCCGCAGCGTCCGCCAAAGGCCGGCACGGACATGCCCAACGGCGGCGAGGGGGTCGGCGTGGCCTCCGGCGTGGGCATCGCCGTGGGCGGAGGCGGCGTGGGGGTCGGGCCGACGACGACGGAGAAGCGCAGTTCGGGGCCAACGAACACGCCGTCTGCGCCCTGCAACTGCCAGACGGCGCTATAGGTGCCATTGCCGGGCGGCGCTTGCAGAGAGAGCACGATCTCGGCGTCGGCGCCAGCGGCGAGCGCCTCGACCTCGACCGCTGGCGGCCCGCCCATTCTCTCGCCGCTGACAAAGACCAGCCGCAGTCCAGGCCGCCAGGCGCACTCGCCGGCATTGCGTACCACCCAACGCTTGGTGAAAGCCTGACCCGGGGCAAGCACTGCCGGGCGCACGGCCGGGTCCTCCACCACAGCAACCGTATCGACACAGGCCGCCTGGGCTGTTGCCGTCAGATCGGGCGTCGGCGTGGCGGTTGGCGTGGCGGTCGGCGTGGGCGTTGGGGCGCTGAGGGTGGCCTGGATCTGCTGGATCGCCTGGAGCGTTGCCGCAAAGGCCGTTGCCTCCAGGTCGGGCGTGGTGCCGACCGCCGGCCCAGGGGTCGGTTGCTGCAACAGCCGGCCGATCAGCCCGCCGCCCACCACAGCGGCGGCAGCCACCGCCAGCAGAACCAGCGCCGTGACGCCCAACGTCAGGGGCAGCCACCAGCGGCGCTGGTTCTGCTGGCGGTGGCTGCCGC
>DAOTYD010000159.1:0-4080 GCA_034435295.1 Anaerolineae bacterium
GCTCAAGGGCGTGCGCCTGGCGGCCTGTCTCCACATCACCACCGAAACCGCCAACCTGGCCCGCACCCTCCAGGCCGGCGGCGCCGAACTGGTGCTGACCGCCTCCAACCCGCTCTCCACGCAGGACGACGTCGCCGCGGCGCTGGTCTCGTACTATGAGATTCCCGTCTTTGCCATCAAGGGCGAGGACAACGAGACCTACTACAAGCACATCCACGCCGCCCTCGACCACAAGCCGCACATCACCATGGACGACGGCGCGGACCTGGTGAGCACGCTGCACAAGGAGCGCACCGGCCTGATCGGCAACGTCATCGGCGGGACGGAGGAGACGACCACCGGCGTCATCCGCCTGCGGGCGATGGCCCGCGACGGCGTGCTGCGCTACCCCATCGTCGCCGTCAACGACGCGCTGACCAAGCACCTGTTCGACAACCGCTACGGCACGGGCCAGTCGACGCTCGACGGCGTCATCCGCGCCACCAACGTCCTCATCGCCGGCAAGACCGTCGTCGTGGCCGGCTACGGCTGGTGCAGCCGGGGGATCGCCATGCGCGCCAGGGGGCTGGGCGGCAACGTCATCATCACCGAGGTCGATCCGCTCAAGGCGCTGGAGGCGGTGATGGACGGCTATCGGGTGATGCCGATGCAGGAGGCCGCGCCGCTGGGCGACATTTTCATCACCTCCACCGGCGACATCAACGTCATCGACCGGCAGCACTTTGCGGTGATGAAGGACGGCGCGATCGTCGCCAACTCGGGCCATTTCAACGTCGAGATCAACATCCCGGCGTTGCAGGAGATGGCAAAGGGCGAGCCGCGCCGCGTGCGTCCCTTTGTCGAGGAGTACGTCCTGGACGACGGCCGCCACATCTACCTGCTGGCCGAGGGGCGGCTGGTCAACCTGGCTGCCGCCGAAGGCCACCCCAGCGCGGTGATGGACATGTCCTTTGCCAACCAGTCCCTCTGCGCCGCCTACATGCTGAAGAACGCCGACAGGCTGGAGAAAAAGGTCTACACCGTGCCCGAAGAGATCGACCAGGAGATCGCCCGCCTCAAGCTCAAGGCGATGGGCGTCGAGATCGACATACTGACGCCAGAGCAGCAGGCGTATCTGGCGTCGTGGGAGGAGGGGACGTAGGCAGCCTCAAGGGGCTGCCCGTTCCCGGCGGTGCGCCCAGCGCTCGCCGCCGTCGACAAAGAGCGCCTCACCGGTGATATAGTCGGAGCGCACCAGGAAGATCACTGCATCGACCACATCCTGGGGGCCGCCCCAGCGTTGGAGCAGCGTCCCGGCGGCGATGCGCTCCTGCTGCCCGGCCGTGTAGCCGGGCGGCGGGAGCACCGGCCCCGGGACGATGCCGTTGGCGCGGACGTGAGGGGCCAGGGCAATAGCCAGGTGGCGGACCAGCGCCCACAGCGCGCTCTTGCCGACGCCGTGGGCCAGAAAGCGCGGCCAGGCGTCGAACGCGCCGCGGTCGAGGATGGCGACGATGTTGCCCTCGCCGCGCTCGATCATCCCCGGCGCAAGCTCCTGCGCCATGAAGAAGAGGCTGTCGACCAGCACGCCCATCACCTGCCGCCAGGTCTCGGGCGTCGTGTCGAGCAGGCCGCCGGGGACAAAGGGCGAGGCCGAGTGGACCAGAATGTCAACGCGGCCCAGGCGCTCCATAGCGGCGCGGGCGAGAGCAGAGGCGGCAGCGGGATCGGCCAGGTCAGCGGGCAGGGCCACGGCCTCCACCCCCAGGCGGCGGGCGGCGGCGACCGTCTCCTCCGCGGCGCTGGCGGAACGGTGGTAGTGGACGACAACGTGGCAGCCTGCCTGGGCCAGGCCGAGGACGATGGCGCGGCCCAGCCGCACCGCGCCGCCGGTGACCAGGGCAACTTGACCGTGAAGATCCATAGGAACACCTCCATAGCAGGACAACTGCTTGCAGTTGTCCTACAGGGCTGCCATCTGCTCCAGAATGGGCCGCAAATCGCCTTCCACGTTCTCCAGCAAGGCGATTTCCTTCAAATCCAGGCGCCTCTTCAGGTTCTCGATGGCTTTGTAGCCAAGAAAATAGCCCGTCTCGCTCCGACCACAGATCTCGAACCACGAGCCAAAGAAAGCAGAGACGGATTCCCCCGCGTCTACCGCCTTCAAGTACTCCCGTGCAAGCCAGCTCTCGTGACTCTGACACCAGGCGAGCCACCGGTCATCGCCTCTTGCCTGACGCCAGCGGGGCGCAGGCGCGATCAACTGTTCGCAATGTTGAGCAAAGCCCTCCTCATAGAGCTGCCACCAGGGCCCACTGCCCCTTGATTTCCCAACCTGTCTGCGCCAGTGATCGTGCGCCAGGTGACCGAACTCGTGGCCGAGCAGGCCCGCGATGGCCTCGACGTCACTCCAGCCGTACCCGGCAATGCTTTCCAGCCCCAACAGGATGGCTGGCAAGCCGCCAAAGGTCGTTGCCCACCCTGCGCCGCAGCCAATGCCCACATAGATAACCAAAGTTGCCTCGCTCTCGAAAGAGAGCACCTTTTGCGCTCTGGAATAGAGAGGCTCGCCCCAATCGAGCAGATTCTGACGCGCCTGTCGCATGGCGGGAAGCCAGCCGCTCAGATAAGGGAAAACCCTCTGGCGGGCGATCTGGCGCCAGTCCAGCCCTTCATAGTCCTCTATTTGCCTGCTCAACAGCTCAGGCCACAGCGCCATGTACTCCCTTTCCCAGCCCTCTATCTGGTCATCCAGCGGCCTGTCTTGATACCTGCTCCACCAGGCCAAAAAGGCGGGGAAAGTATCCACCCACTCACACGGCGAGCCAGGGTGCATGGTCATGGCGAACACGGAACGGCAAATATCTGCAAACGGTCAGAGGTGGCGACGGCCAGATTCTTCCCGTCAGGCGACCATTCCGCCGCGTATCCCCGCGCGGGCATTTCATAGCGGGACAATTCGTCCACGGAAAGGACCCACATCCGCCCCATGCCGTCGTGGTACAGCAGGTTTTTTCCATCTGGCGACCACAGCGGGGCGAGCGACCGGCTTTGCATGGTCTCTACCAAAGCGCTGTAATCCCAATCTACCTGGCCGATCTCAAAGAGGGCCATCAGGTTCCCTTCGGGATCGGGATACGGATAGATTCCCACCCATAAAGGATTGGGACCCTGGGGAGTGACCGTGACATTCTGCCACTGCCCGTCAACGGTGAAACGCGGCTGTCCCAGCATCACAAAAGCGATGCGGTCACCGTGAGGTGACCAGCGCGCCGCGATGACGCCGGAGAGCAGGGGAGAGCCTTCTCCCGTCCTGGTGTTCCACTCCCACAGTTCCGCTGCCTGGCCAGATTGACGCAAAAAGAGAAAACGGGAAACGTCAGGAGACCAATCCGCAAAGAATGTCCAGGCCGAATCCGGCGTTCCATGCCCGGAGAGCCAGGAAATCTCCCCTTCGCCGCCCAGGACAATGCCAATCTGAGGAGCTGCCCCGCCAGTGACCACTGCAGCCGTTCGATCGGGGCTCCAGGCATAGGAGGCCCCTTGTTGGCTGAAACGGAAGACTGGCTCCATCGTGCTCGTGCGGGGATCGAGATACCAGGGCTGGCGGCACCCCGTTCCGCAATTTGTCATGACCAGCAGGCGTTCGGCGGGCCAACTGTCAATCGCTTTATAGCCTGCGCCCGGATCTGTGCGCGCCATATCGCCAGGGAGCAGGTCGAGCAGGGCCAGAGTTTCGACATCGACGGCGATGATCGTGCCCACCTGGTCGTCGGCCCGGAAAGCGACAAAGGCGAGCCGAGAGCCGTCAGGGGACCAGGTGGGGTCGCCTGCGGCGCCGGGGGCAATGAGCTGCGGCGTGTCGAAGCGAGGGGCGGCGACGAGCATCAGAGAGCCGGCAGAAGAGTCGGGCGGGCCGGCTGGCCCCACATAAGCCAGCCTGTCACCCGTCGGCGACCAGGCAAAACGACGCAGTTCCCAAAGCCCCTCACCCATGAGGAGATCGGCCAACAGGCAGGCTTGAGGGGAAATGGCACGGGGGGTAGCCAAGACAGGCTGTATCTCTTGCGGAGCAGGGCCTGGCGAGGCTGTAACGGTGGG
>DAOTYD010000160.1:0-4512 GCA_034435295.1 Anaerolineae bacterium
CTCCCAGTCGAACTCGGTGAGCCATTCTGTGTTGCAACAGCAGCAGCAGGAGAGGGCAAGGAGCAATATCGCCAGAGCGGCCAAAAGCGGTGTCTTCATCACGATCCTCCACAGAAAAGTACGAATATTATAGCACAACCCGCTCGAACGTGCAGAAAAAGACCCTAAAGGTCTTGGAGACCTTTAGGGTCCAGGTTTGCTCCGACGGCTCTATTTTACCAACGACGACGCTGTCCGCCGCTGGATGGTCCCCGCTCATCGCGCTGGGAGCGCGCTTCCGCCACCTTGATGGCTCGCCCGTCCACCTCGCGGCCGTTGAGCTGGCTGATGGCTGCCTGCGCAGCGCTGTGCTCGGCCATCTCGACAAAGGCAAAGCCTCTGGATTGACCGGTCATGCGGTCGGTGATCAGGCTCACGGATGAGACCTGGCCGAACGTGCCGAACAGCTCGGATAGGGCGGCCTCGGTTGTGGCATAGCCCAGATTGCCAACGTACAGTTTCTTACTCATGGTTTTTTCCTCCTGAAAAAGCCGGCTAAAGCGCTCTGACTTGAGCGGCTTGCAGTCCCTTGGGCCCTTGCTCGACGGCAAATTCGACCCGCTGGTTCTCGCGCAAAGAGCGGAAGCCTTCCCCCTCGATGGCGGAGAAGTGGACGAACACATCCTCGCCGACCTCGCGGGTGATGAAGCCATAGCCTTTGGCGTCGTTGAACCACTTGACAGTACCTGTTTCTCTACTCACTTGTTTACTCCTTGATTATTTTGTGGATGAAGCGGCGCGGCTAAAACAAAAAACGCAGCCCAGTCTCCGCAAGTCTGGGCTGCTCGATCTGTTGAAGCCAGAACCTACTTCGTCCTACAGAGAAAATTATACCACACAATCATGAAAGATGCAAATGCCAAGGAGAGGGGGGTGTTCGAAGCAGAACACCGACGTGGGGCAACCCTTGCCCGGCGGGGGTCTGTGACCCGCCGTGGGGCCGCCGTTTTCTGGCCACAGATTACACAGATTTCACGGATTTCACGGCCTATGCCCCCCGCCAGTGGGGCCCGCCGGGTCTGTGACCCCCGCCGCTGGGGGACCGCCGGGTCACAGACCCGGTGGGAGCGGGGCAGGCGGGTCCTTTGGATGTTGTCAAGCCCCAAACGGTGGTATAATCCCTCCCTGTGAAAAACTCGACCAACAAAAAACGATGGCAGCTCCTGGCCGGCCTGGCGATCAGCCTGGCGGCGCTGGCGCTGGCCTTTCTCAAGATCGATCTGCGGCAGGTGGGGCAGAGCCTGGCCCAGGCTGACTATCTCTACCTGCTCCCGGCGCTGCTCTTTACGCTGCTCTATCTGCTGGCCCGCTCGGTGCGCTGGCGGCTCTTGCTGGGGCCGCAGGTCAGCCTGGCGCGCTGCTTCTGGGTGACGACGGTCGGCTACCTGGTCAGCAATGTGCTGCCCTTCCGCCTGGGCGACCCGGCGCGGGCGGTGGTGATCGGCCGCAGCGGCCGCGTCTCGACCGCCGCAGCGCTCTCGACGGTGGTGGTCGAGCGCGTGCTGGATATGCTGATGGTGGTCCTCTTGCTGGCCGGCGTGGCGCCTTTCGTCGGCCGGCAGGGCGGTGAGGGCGCTGTTTCGGACACGGTGCGGCTGGCGGGGTGGGGGGCGGCGGCTGCGGCGCTGGCGGCGCTGGCGGTGCTGTTCCTCTTTGCCTTCCGCCCGCAGTGGGGACGCCGCATGGTGCGCTGGGCGCTGGGCCAAGTTCCCCGCCTGGACGCGGAGCGCTGGGCGCGGGCGCTGGACGGTCTCTTCGATGGCCTTGCTCCCCTCCGTTCCGGACGGCGCGGCCTGGCCCTGCTGGCCTGGTCGCTGGTGACCTGGGCGCTGGTGGTGCTCTACTATTGGGCCATGCTGCGCGCTTTTCTGCCCCAGCCGCCGCTCCTGGCAGCGCCTTTCCTGGTCTGCCTGCTTGGGCTGGGCATGGCGGTGCCCTCTTCGCCCGGCGCGATGGGGGTGTTTCACTCCATTGCCCGCTATGGGCTGCAAGTTCCCTTTGCGATCGCCGCCGAACCGGCGCTGGCGATTGCCTTTGCGGCGCATGCGTTTCAGTATCTTTTTGTCTGCGCGCTGGGCCTGATCGGTATGGCGCGAGAGAGCCTGTCGCTGGGCTGGCTGCAGGCGCGGGTTGCGGATGTGGAGGAAGGCGAATGACGAGACGCTTTTTGGTCACCGGCGGCGCGGGGTTCATCGGCGCCAACTATGTCCACCGCCTGCTGATGCGGGGGGAAAAGGTGATCGTCTATGACGATCTCTCCCGCCGTGGCAGCCAGGCCAACGTCGCCTGGCTGCGGCAGGAGCACGGGGAGGACAGTTTCCGCCTGCTCGTTGCCGACGTGCGCGACGCGGCGGCTCTGCGAGAAGCTGCCCGCGACGTGGAGGTGATTGTCCACCTGGCGGCGCAGGTGGCGGTGACGACCTCGGTGCAGGACCCGCGCACCGATTTCGAGATCAACGCGCTGGGCACTTTTAACGTGCTGGAGGCGGCGCGGCTCTCTGGCCGGCGCCCCATTGTCCTCTACGCCTCCACCAACAAGGTCTATGGCGGGATGGAGGAGGTGGCGGTGGTGGAAGAGGCGACGCGCTACTGCTACCGTGACCTGGTCGACGGCGTGCCCGAGACGCAGCCGCTGGATTTCCATTCTCCCTACGGTTGCAGCAAGGGCGCTGGCGACCAGTATGTCCGTGACTATGCCCGCATCTATGGCCTGCCGACGGTGGTCCTGCGCCAGTCGTGCATCTATGGGCCACGGCAGATGGGGGTCGAGGACCAGGGCTGGATTGCCTGGTTTGTCATCGCCGCCGTGACGGGGCAGCCGATCACGATCTATGGCGACGGCAGGCAGGTGCGCGACGTGCTCTATGTCGACGACCTGCTGGATGTCTATGATGCGGCCATCGAGCGCATCGACGTGGCGGGGGGACAGGTCTATAACATCGGCGGCGGCCCGGCGTACACTATGTCGGTCTGGGCCGAGTTTGCGCCGCTGCTGGAACGGGCGCTGGGCCGTTCGATCGCGGTGGCCTACAGCGACTGGCGCCCCGGCGACCAGCGCATCTATGTCTCCGACATTCGCAAAGCCCAACGCGAACTGGGCTGGACGCCGCGGACGGGCGTGGAAGAAGGCGTGCGACGGCTGGTGGAGTGGGTGGTGGAGAACCGGGGGCTGTTTGAGTAGAGCTATGAGAGTCCTGATTGTCCTCACCTACTACCGGCCGCACACCAGCGGTCTGACGATCTATGCGGAGCGGTTGGCGCGGGGGTTGGCGCGGCGCGGCCATCAGGTCACGGTGATGACCTCGCGCTTCGATCCGGCAACGCCACGGGAAGAGGTCCGCGACGGCGTGCGCGTGGTGCGCGTGCCGGTCGCTTTCCGCGTCAGCAAGGGCGTGATCATGCCCACCTTTGGCCTTGTCGCCACGCGGCTGGTGCGCGAGCACGACGTGGTCAGCCTGCACCTGCCCCAGTTCGACGCGGCAGGGGTGGCAGCGCGCGCGCGGCTGATGGGCAGGCCGGCCACGCTGACCTATCACTGTGACCTCAAGCTCCCGCCGGGGCCGTTCAACTGGGCGGTCAATCAGGTCGTTCACGGTATGAATCGCCTGGCGGGGCTGTGGGCCGACCGGGTGATTGCTTACACCGACGATTTTGCCGTTCACTCGCCCTTTCTTTCGCGCTTTGCGCCCAAAGTGGAAGTGATCCCCCCGCCGGTCGAGCTGCCGACGGCGGAGGCGGAGGCGGTGCGCTCCTTTGCCCGCCGCGTCGGGCTGGACGGGCGCGGGCCGGTGATCGGCATGGCGGCGCGGCTGGCGGCGGAGAAGGGCGTCGAGGTGCTGCTGGCAGCGCTGCCGCGCGTGCTGGAGGTCTACCCCCACGCCCGCGTCCTCTTTGCCGGGCAGTACCACGATGTGTTGGGCGAAGAGGCCTACGCGCGGCGGCTGGCCCCGCTCTTTGAACGTTACCGCGAGCGCTGGACCTTCCTCGGCGTGCTCAGCCCCCAGGAGATGGCAGCTTTTTACCCCAACCTGGATGTCGTCGTCGTCCCCAGCCTGAACTCGACCGAGTCGTTTGGCCTGGTGCAGGTCGAGGCGATGTTGTGCGGCGTGCCGTCCATCGCCAGCGACCTGCCCGGCGTGCGCCAGCCGGTGCTGCAGACCGGCATGGGCGAGGTGGTGCCCATCGGCGACAGCGCGGCCCTGGCCGAGGCGATCCTGCGTGTGGTAGGGGACAGGACGCGCTATGTGCGTCCCCCTGCCGAGATCAAGGCGCGCTGGAGCACGGAACGCACGGCGGCGGAGTATGAGGCGCTGTTTGAGCGGCTGCTGGCCCGGTGAGGGAGAGGGGGGACAAGGAGAGGGGGGGACAAGGAGAGGGGGAGATTCTCCAAGAGCAGTTCCCTTGTCTCCTTGTCTCCTTGTCCCCTTGTCTCCTTGTCTCCTTGTCCCTTTGTCTCCTTGTCCCCTTGTCCCC
>DAOTYD010000161.1:0-5963 GCA_034435295.1 Anaerolineae bacterium
CAGAGTCTCGTCCGCCCCGGGAGCGCGGACGTCTCGTCCGCGCGCGGGCGGGGACGCCCGCGATCCCCGGTCCCAGGTTTTTCCGCTGGCGGGTCGCAGACCCGCCAGGAGCAGAAAAAAGTGACGGACGTCCGTTCCTCTGGCTCGCTTGACTGTTTGCCGATTCGCACTATACTGTTCCTGGCGCATTCATCACAGCAAACAAGGAGGCCAAGGTGCGCACAAGTGTTTATTTTCGACTGCTGGCTGCTGTTGCTCTGGCAGCCATTGCTTTTGCAGGAACTGTGCTCTTCCTGCAGCCGGCACGGGCAGAGACGTCCCTTGACGTGGTCATCAATGAAGTGGCCTGGATGGGCACGCTGGCCAGCTCCTATGACGAGTGGATCGAGCTGCACAACCCCACCGACGAAGCGATCGACCTGGGCGGCTGGACGCTCACGGACGGCAATGACGTCTCGATCGCCCTCAGCGGCGTCATCCCTGCTGGCGGCTACTTTCTGCTCGAACGCACCGACGACACGACCATTGCCGACATCCCCGCTGACCAGATCTATGTCGGCAACCTGTCGAACAGCGGCGAGCAGCTTGTCCTGCGCGACGCGGAGGGGCGGGTCATCGATACAGCCGACGGCAGGGGGGGCTGGCCGGCCGGCAACGCCACCGCCCGCGCGTCGATGGAGCGCATCGATCCGACCGCGCCCGACGCGCCGGCCAACTGGGCCACCAACAACGGCCTGACCTGCAACGGCCGCGACGCGGCGGGCAACCCCATCCGCGGCACGCCGCGCGCCCGCAACGCCTCTTATGCCCTGCCCGGCCTCTACCTGGTGAAAGAGGGTCCGCCGGCCGTCAGCGCTGGCCTGACGCTGACCTGCCGCCTCCTTCTCGGCAACAGCGGCAACCTGACCGCCACGGGCGTCGTGCTGACCGATACGCTGCCGCCGGGGCTGGCCTTTGTCGCCCAGACTTCTACGCTGCCTTTCTCCCGTCCCCTCACGTCCACGCTGCGCTGGGACGTGGGCGACCTGCCGCCGGGCGCGCTCCACGCGATCACGCTCACCCTCCGCGCCGCTGCGGACCTCTCCGGCGCGGTGACCAACGTCGCCACGGCGACAGAGCAGGCCGGGCGCATAGAAACTGCCGCCTGGAGCGCCGCCGTCGTTCCCTACGTCCGCCTCTATGCGCTCGAGCCGGTCAACTATGGCGGCGGTGGCGAGGCAGCGGCGCTGATCAACCCCGGCGCTGCGCCCGCCTCGCTCGGCGGCTGGCGGCTGAACGACGACCCCGGCGCTGGCGGCGTTCGCTTTCCCCTCACGGCGACGATCGCGCCGGGGCAGGTCATCTGGCTGGCGCAGAACGGCGCTGGCTTTGCCGCTGTCTGGGGAACGGATGCCGATTGGGCGGCGGGCGCCGGTCAGCCGCTGCTGGAGGGCGCCTGGCCCGGCTTTACCGACGGCGGCGAGGCAGCCTATCTTTTCGACGACGGCGGGCGTCTGGTCGACGTGCTGGCCTATGGCAGCGGCAGCGCCGCGCTGGGCTGGAACGGGCCGGCAGTGGCCTATCCCTACTCCGGCTACAGCGCCGGACAGGTGCTCTACCGCAAGCTCGACCAGCGCGATGGGTTGCCCGTCCCTGATACGGACACGGCTGCCGATTGGGCGCAGGACCCGCTCGATCCCATCGACGGGCGACGGCTGCGCTATCCCGGCTGGGACCTGGAGGCGCTCTTCTTCCCTGCCGTCGCCACGCCCACCGTGCCTGTCACGCTTGCCGTAGCCCCCGATGGCTCGTTCGAACTCGTCTCGCGCACCCTGGCCGCAGCCCAAGAGTCGATCTGGATCGAGGGCTATACCTTCGAGAGCGCGGCGCTCTCCCAGGTCATCAGCGACCGCCTGCGCGCCGGCGTTGTGGTGACGATGCTGCTGGAAGGCGGCCCCATGGGCGGCGTCAGCAAGACCGAGCTGTGGATCGCCCGCGCCATCGACAGCCATCCCAACGGCGCGGTCTATTTCCTCCACGGCGCGACCGCTCGCTACCGCTATCAGCACGCCAAGTTTGCCGTCATCGACGGACGCGTGGCGCTGGTCAGCACCGAGAACCTGAGCGCTGGCGGCATGCCATCCGACCGCAAGGACAATGGCACGCTGGGCCACCGTGGCTTTGTTGTGGCGACTGAGAGTCCAGAAGCAGTGGAGCGGTTGATGATCATCCTGGGCTATGATCTGGATGTGGCCCACCATAGCGATCTGATCCCCTATGGCGTGGCGCCCTTTGTGCTCGACGACCCCGCCTTTACGCCGTTGCCGGAGCCGGATTGGACGACCTATTCAGCGCCTTTCACGGCTGCGCTGGCGACGACGGCCACGCACATGGCGGTACTCCATGCCCCCGAGAACAGCCTGCGCAGCATCGATGGGCTGCTGGGGCTGATCGGCCGGGCCGCTGCCGGCGACGCGGTCTGGATGGTACAGATGAGCGAGCCGTACACGTGGACGGCGGGGGCAGGCGATGCCGGCCTCAACCCTCGCCTGCAGGCGCTGCTGGCAGCGGCCCGTCGCGGCGCAGCGGTGCGCGTCCTGCTGGATGATTTCTACAACGCCGACCTCACAGCTCAGAATCCCACGGCCTGCCGCACGCTCAATCGGGTCGCTGCGCGGGAGGGGCTGGACCTGCTCTGCCATCTGGTCAGCCCGGCCGGCCTGGGCATCCACGCCAAAGTTCTGCTGGCGCGCGTGGGGGATGAGCGCTGGGTTCACCTGGGCAGCATCAACGGCAGCGAGACCGCTTCCAAGGCCAACCGCGAGGTGGCCCTCCAGTTCCGCTCGCCGGCCGCTTTCGAGCGGATGCTGGCGGTTTTCGAGCACGACTGGGCTGGCTCGCACGGCCCTTTCGATTATCGCTACATCTTGCCGCTGGTCATGCGCGACGCAACCCCGCCCGCTTCCTATCCGCTTATCAGCGAGGTGCTTGTCAATCCCTCCGGGGTGGATGAGGGGCGCGAGTGGATCGAGCTCTACAATCCCGGCGCGACGGTCAGCCTGGCCGGCTGGACGATCGGGGATGCGCTGAACATCGGCGACTATGGCGACGGGCGCTACCGTTTCCCCAGCGGGGCGCGGCTTGCGCAGGGCCAGGTGATGATCGTCGCCGCCTGTGCCAGCCAGTTCGCCGCTGCTTATGGCTTCAATCCCGCCTACGAGTGGACGTCCTGTGACCCGCGGGTGCCCGATCTGGCGGCGGCAGGGAGCTGGAACGGCTTTGGCATGGCCCTGGGCAACGCGGGCGACGAGGTGATCCTGCTCGACGCGGCAGGCAGACAGGTGGACAGCGTGGCCTGGGGCGGCAGCGCGCGGGCCGGCGTGCTGCCCTATCCCCTCGATCCGGGCGACACCTTCCCCAGCGGCGCCTCGCTGGAGCGCGCGCCAGCCTACAGCGACCGGGACGACTGCGCGCGGGATTTCCGCGTCCGCTACACGCCCCGGCCCGGCGAGGTCTGGGCGCCGTAGAGCGAAAGCTGGCCGCAGCCGGCGCGGATCTCGATGCCTCGCCGCAGGCGGACGGTGTGGGGGATGCGCTCTCGTGTCAGGACGGCGGTGAAGGCAGCGATGGCCTCCGGCGGGGAGGCTTCTCCCTGGAAGCCGTTCGTCGGATTGAGTGGGATGAGATTGACGTGCGCGTCCAGGCCGGCCAGGCGGGCGGCGAGCGCCTCGGCCTGGGCCGGGCTGTCGTTGACGCCCTTGATGAGCGCCCACTCGAAGCTGATGCGCCGCCCGGTCCGTTTGAAGTAGCGATGGCAGGCGGCGAATAGCGCGTCGAGCGGATAGCGGCGGTTGAGCGGCACCAGCCTGTCGCGCAGCTCGTCGGTGGCGGCGTGCAGCGAGACGGCCAGGGTGATCTGGAGCGGCTCTTCGGCCAGGCGGTCGATGCCGGGGACGACGCCGACGGTGGAGAGGGTGACGTGGCGCTGGCCCAGATTAAAGCCGCTGGGGTCGGTCAGGCGGCGGACCGCCTCCAGCGAGGCGTCGTAATTGAGCAGCGGCTCGCCCATGCCCATCAGCACCACGTTGCTCAGCCGCTCGCCGCTGGCGCGCAGCCGGCGGGCGCAGTGCAGCGCCTGGGCGACGATCTCGCCAGCGCTGAGGTGGCGGCGGAAGCCGCCCTGTCCGGTGGCGCAGAAGGGGCAGCCGATGGTGCAGCCGACCTGCGTAGAGATGCAGGCCGTGCGTCGCCGTTCGTAGCGCATGAGCACCGTCTCTACCGCCTGGCCGTCGGCGAAGCGGAGCAGGTCCTTGCGCGTCTCGCCATCGGCGGAGATTTGGCTGGCAGCCACAGTGGGGACGCCGATGGCCGTTTCTGCGGCCAGGCGCTCGCGCAACGGACGCGGCAGGTTGGTCATGGCGGCCAGGTCGTCCGCCAGGTGGATGTAGAGCCACTCCCAGAGCTGGCGGGCGCGGTAGGCTGGCTCGCCCCACGCGGCGAGGAGCGCCTGGAGCTGCGTCAGATCGAGGTCGTAGAGGACTGTCCCCTTCACGTCTTTTCCTGCCAGAGGCGCGCCAGCTCGCCGATGTCGGCGGTGACGAAATCGGGCCGGATCGCCGAGCGGGCCAGCTCGGCGGCGCTGGTGATGCCGGAGAGGACCAGGATCGAGCGCAGGCCCAGGCGGGCGGCGCCGGCGATGTCGGTGTCCAGGCGGTCGCCGATGACGGCAGTGGATTCCGCGCTGGCCTCCATGCGGCGCATCGCTTCGCGGTAGAGCCACGGTTCGGGCTTGCCGATCACCAGGGGGCGGGTGCCGGTGGCGGCCTGGAGCGCAGCCAGCGCGGCGCCGTTGCCGGGCACCAGGCCGCGCTCGCTGGGGAAGGTGACATCGGGGTTGGTGCCGATGAACTGGGCGCCGCTGCGGATCAGCAGCGTCGCACGGGCCAGCCGTTCCCAGGTCAACTGCTGGGTCCAGCCGACGACGACGACGGGCGCCTGGTCTTCCACAGGGATCAGGCCGCGTTCTGCCACGGCCTGGACCAGTCCCGCGCTGCCCAGGACGTGGACGGGCGTGCCGGCGGGGTAATGGTCGGCCAGATAGGCGGCGGTGGCCTGGGCCGAGGTGAGGATGGAGACCGGATCGACGGTGACGCCGAAGCGGGCCAGTTTGGCCACGTATTGCTGCGGTTCTTTGCTGGCGTTGTTGGTCGCCAGGATGTAGCGCAGGCGGCGTTCGTGCAGCAGGTCGAAGAAAGCGCGCAGGCCGTCGATTGGTTCATCGCCGCGCCAGAGGACGCCGTCCATGTCGATGATCAGGTGCTGCGGCGGGCGGTTCAAGGGGGGTCGCCGCCCGGTCGGTTGCAGGCGGCGATAGTCGGCGGGGCTGTCAATGTCGGTCAGAAGGCGGGGGTCGTCGACCTCGACGGCGGCGGTCTGGTCGGGGTGGCGCTCGATGAGCGCGCGCCCGCCCTGGTCGCCGCTGACGGCGGCGAGCGCGGCGAAGAGGGCGCGGCTGAAGAGGACGGGCGTGGAGCGTTGTCCGCCGCAGGAGGGGTAGACGATGAGGGCATCGCCCTGTTCGAAGCGGGCGACCAGGCGGCGCAGCAGGTCGGCGGAGACGAAGGGCTGGTCGCAGTGGACAAAGATCGCCCCGTCAACGTCGGGGGGGAGGGTGGCCAGGCCGGCCTGGAGGGAGGCGCTGAGCCCTGCTTCCCAGCGCCAGCTCATGGCAATGCGCAGGGGGCGGTCGCCGAGGGCGGCCTGCACTTCCTGCGCGGCGCAGCCGAGGACAGCGACGGCGGGGTCGAGGCCGGCGGCGAGGATGGCGTCGGCGGCGCGGGCGACGAGGGGAAGTCCGTCCCAATCGAGCAGTTGCTTGGGCTGCCCAAAGCGCGTCGAGGCGCCGGCGGCCAGCAGCACTCCGGCGATGCGGCTCATCCGAGCACCCCCAAGACGGGCTGGTCGGCGCGCGGGTTGGCCAGGAC
>DAOTYD010000162.1:0-2767 GCA_034435295.1 Anaerolineae bacterium
CATGTGGACTTTGGCAGGATGACCGGGCGCAATCAGGACGCCATCAAAAAGACCGCCGCTGGCCTGCTCAAGCTCGTCTTTCCGCACCGCACCGCCGGCGACCTGGAGCGCGATGAACTGGATGTCTGTCTGGCTATGGCCGTCGAGTGCCGCCAACGCGTGCTGGACCAACTGGCGGTGATGCTGCCGGAAGAGTTCGGCGGGGTGAGGGTGGAGGCGGGAATACAACGACAGCGTGAATAACGGCTTTCTAGCCTGCGGGAGGGTAGGGACTACTCCACCAGGGCGACGCTCTCCCGCCTGCCCCAGGCTCGCTCCTTCGGCCCGACCGGGATGTTGAAGAAACGCGTTTGCAGGTCGCCTTCGCCCTGAACGGCCAGGCGCACGGCGCTGCACCCCGGCGGCTGCTCGACGATCATCCAGAAATGATAGATGCCCAGCACCGCTCTGTCGCCAGCGCGCAGCTCCCAATAGGGCATCCGTTCCTCCTCGCCGAAAAAGCCTACCGTCACCGGCGTCACCTGGCCCACGTGCAGGTCCGTGCCGACCTTGCCCACCTCGGCCTCCACCGGCCCGGCTTTCAGCCCCAACCCCACCTCGACCCTGACCGTTGCCGGGCTGCCCTCGTAGAGACGCTGCGGGTAGATGTCCAGCAGGCGGGGCTGCGTTTCGCCGCCGGGGGCAAAGAGACAGGCCCGGCACCAGGCCGCCGTGTACGACCAACCGGCCGCCCGCCCCTCGGGCAGCAGGTCCAGCTCGATGCCCAGCCGCACCAGGTAGAGCCGGCCCTGCCCCAGGCTGCCTGCCTTGAGGTCGCCCAGGCCGGTAGGCAGGGCGGCGATCTCCTCCGCCGTGAGCGGACGCCAGCGCGGACGGTGTACGCGCAGGACGCCCTGCGCCTTCTGGCCGACCTGGCGCTCCAGCGCCGCGCTCTTGCTCGCCGCCCCACGCAGCGCCTCGACGTCCATGGCCAGCTCGGCGGCCAGAGCCTGCTCCTCCACGTCCGCCAACCCCTTGGCCGCCTCCTCCACCAGTTCCGGCGGCGGAAGCAGCTCTTCTTCGAACCAGATTTCGTCGTCCATGTCTCTCTCCTCCAGGGCGCCGGTCACCTCTCCCTCAGCGCCAGTCGCCGACCAGGACAAAGGGCGCCCAGTAGTACGGGTCAGACGGGTCGATCCCCGATGGGGCGGGCAGCTTGCCGCTGCGCAGCGCCAGCGCCGCCTCGCGCAGCGCCGTCGCCTTGTCGCTGCGCTGGTTGCCGTCATCGTCCCACAGCCGCCGGTAAAAGTCCATCATCAGCGCGGCGGTGGTCGTCGCCTCGACCGACCACAGCCCCAAGAGCAGCGACGAGGCCCCGGCGTAGAGCAGCGCCTGGCTCAGCCCGGCCATCTCGTCCCCGCCCAGCGAGCGGGCCAATGCCGTCTGGCAGGCGCTCAGCGCGACCAGGCCGGCGCGGAAGCGCAGCGCCATCCACTCCCGCGCGGTGAGGACGCCGTCATGGAGCAGGACGCCGGAGCGCAGGGCGTCATCGGTGTCGAAATAGCCGTGGCAGGAGAGGTGCACCAGGCGCAACTCCTGCCCGTCCAGGCTCTCGCGCAGCCGCGCGGCGCTGGCCTCGTCGTCCATGAGCGGCGTGACGCCCATCTGCTGCGCCACGGCTCGCGCCTCGCCCAGAAAGATCGCCCGCTCCCGCTCGCCGCGCGCCGTGGCCGGATCGGCAGGGGTGTAGCCCAGCACCAGCGCGCCGTCGCCGGCCAGCGGCGGGCGCTGCCACAGCCGGTCGAGCAGGCCCAGGGCAGGAACATAGGAGACGGCAAAGCGGTCCAGCAGCGTCTCTCCGGCGCTGTTCAGGCTCAGGGCGTGCAGCGGCAGCAGGTGGAACGGCCCTTCGGGCACGAGCACCAGCCGTTGGACCCCTTCCAGATGGGGCAGCGCCGGGGCCAGCAGCGGCTCGCCCAGCGCGCGCCAGCGGTGGGTGAGAGGACGTCGGGCTTGCTGATGGCGGCGGCGATTCAGCACTTCGTCCAGGTAGTTGGCCAGGTAGACGTGGCGCAATTCGCCCGGCGAGAGCGCCGCCTCGACCACGGTCGGTTCCCAGCCGTTCGCCGCCGCGGTGTTGGAGGCGCGCAGCACAAAGAGCAGCACCTGCTCGCCGCTGTCGAAGAGGGAGAGAGCGGCGGTTTGCGGCCCCAGGCTGTGGGCCAGGCGGGCCAGGTCGGCTGCGGTGGGCCGGTCGCCGCGGCGCAGGGCGACGTAGGCCGCCGCTGCGGGGCCGCAGCCCGCCATCTGTTCCCAGAGGGCCAGCAACCGCTCCAGCAGGGCCTGCCGCTGCGGCAGGGTGCTCTCTCCGCTGCCGCCAGCCTGTCCGTGGCGGGCCAGGTCTGCCGCGTCGAGGTTGGCCAGCGCGGTTGCCAGGGCCTGCTCTTGTGTGGACAGGTGGGAGGGAATGGCTGCCGGGGCAGGCAGCTCGCCGCGGCCCAACAGCGTGGTCAGCAGGCGGGACTTGCTGCCCTCGGCAATGGCCAGGGCCTCGCCGCTGCGCCGGGCCTGGCGATGAACGGTCACCGCGCCTGCGACAAGGCCGGCCCAGCGCGCCTGCTGGCCCAGTTGATAGGCAACGGGAGAGAGGAGGAAAGCGCGGTCCAGTGTGACCAGGGCCTGCTGAGTGACGCGGATCGCTTCCTCCAGGTCCGCCAGCGCCCCCGTCCGCGCGTAGCGGTCGCGCAGCCCGGTGCCCAGGTTGTTGAGGCGAGAAGGCAGATCGGGC
>DAOTYD010000163.1:0-8083 GCA_034435295.1 Anaerolineae bacterium
GGCGACAGTTGGTCATTCCTCCCGATCTGGGCTATGGCTCGCAAGGCGCCGGCGGCGTCATCCCTCCTGACGCCACGTTGATCTTTGAGGTCGAGGTGCTGAGTGTGGCAAACCCCTAAAAACCCTGTGCGCAACTGGCGCCAATACGCTGCCCTTTTCCTCTCCGGCCTGCTGATGGGAACAGCAGATGTGATTCCCGGCGTTTCGGGCGGAACGGTCGCTTTCGTCCTGGGCATCTACGAAGAACTGATCGACGCCATCCGCGCGGTCGTTCCCTTTCTTCGCCGGCTGGTTTCTCTGCGCTGGCGAGAGGCGCTGGAGGAATTCCCCTGGCGTTTCCTGCTGGCGCTGGGAATGGGAATCGTTACCGCCGTGCTGAGCATGGCAAGATTCCTGCACTGGGCGCTGGAAACGTATCCGACCTATGTGTACGCCCTCTTTTTCGGGCTGATCGTCGCTTCTGTATACGTGGTCCGCCGGCGGGTCAAAAAGTGGAGGCCACACCTGTTGCTGGTCACCGCCCTCTTCACTGTTGGCGCCTATCTGCTGGTGGGATTGCGGCCCGCGCAGACGCCCGAAGCGCTCTGGTTTATCTTTCTCAGTGGGATGCTGGCCATCTGCGCCATGATCTTGCCAGGCATTTCGGGGGCATTCATCCTGGTGCTGCTCGGAAAATACCAGTACCTGCTGAGCGCACTGATCCGTCTGGAGCTGCCCACCATCCTGGTCTTTATCGCAGGCGCAGCAGTGGGCATCGTCTTTTTTGCAAACGTCCTGCGCTGGCTGTTGAACCGCTATCACGACCTGACCGTCACCGCGTTGATAGGGTTTATGCTCGGCGCCCTGCGGGAACTGTGGCCCTGGAAGCAAGCCAGGCTGGTCGACCTGATTCCCGTGGAGGCGAAGGACATCCTGCCCGCCGCATGGACCGGCGAAGTGATCGTCGCGCTGGGGCTGATGGTGTTGGGATTCGTGGCAGTCATCCTCATCGAAAGAATGGCTGAACGCCTCAAAAAGCCTCGACCCCAGGCCGAAAAAGCAGGCTGATAAGGCAAAAAGGAGAAGAACATGATACACATCTTACAAATCATCGCTGCGATTGGCACCGTCCTCACCGGCGCGGTTTCGCTGATCTGGCCGCGCATGGTGCAGGGCTTTACCGGGCTGACAGCGCCGGGCGGACGCGGCATCACCGAGATCCGCGCCGTGCTGGGCGGCTTTTTCATCGCCCTGGGCGCTGCCCCCCTCGTCCTCGGCGGACCCACCTACCGCATGCTGGGCATCGCTTACCTCACCGTCGCCGCCGTGCGCGCCGTCTCGATGTTCGTCGACAAATCGGTCGAACGCTCTAACCTCATCAGCCTGGCCGTCGAGATCATCTTTGGCGTGATCCTGGTGCTCTAGGGAACTGCTGTGTCGGACGTCCAATCTTTCGCCGCGCGGCTGATCGACAACGTCGAGCGGGTCATTGTCGGCAAGCGAGAAGCTGTGGAGCTTGCCGTCATCGGCCTGTTGAGCCAGGGCCACCTCCTCATCGAGGACGTGCCCGGCGTCGGCAAGACGATGCTGGCGCGTAGCCTGGCCCGCTCGGTCGGCTGCTCCTTCAGCCGCATCCAGTGCACCCCCGACATGCTGCCCAGCGACATCACCGGCGTCTCGGTCTTTAACCAGGCCACCCGCCAGTTCGAGTTCCACCCCGGCCCGGTCATGGCCCAGATCGTGCTGGCCGACGAGATCAACCGCGCCACGCCCAAGAGCCAGGCCGCCCTCCTGGAAGCCATGGAGGAACGCCAGGTCACCGTCGACGGCAAAACCTACCCCCTCCCCCACCCCTTCATGGTCCTGGCAACCCAGAACCCGCTCGAGTACGAGGGCACCTTTCCCCTGCCCGAAGGCCAGCTCGACCGTTTTCTGCTGCGCATCCGCCTGGGCTACCCCGGCACGGACAGCGAGATGGACGTGCTCGACCGTCAGCAGTTCCGCCACCCCATCCACGAGCTGGAGCAGGTCGTCTCCGCCGAAGAGCTGATCCAGACCCAGGAGGCGATCAAGGCCATCCACGTCGCCCCGGCTGTCAAGCGCTACATCGTCGAGCTGGTCGATCAGACCCGCCGCCACGCCGACGTCTACCTGGGCGTCAGTCCGCGCGGCAGCCTGGCTCTCTACCGCACGGGGCAGGTGCGGGCGGCGCTGCGCGGCCGCGACTATGTCCTCCCCGACGACATCAAAGCCCTGGCCCTGCCCGCCCTGGCCCACCGCATCATCCTCAGTCCCCAGGCCCGCCTGCGCAACATCAACGCCGAGGGCATCGTGCACGAGATTCTGGACAAGGCGCCGGTGCCGCATAGTGCGATGGTGCATCGGTAGACGGGGAAAGGTGCGCATCCATAGCCGAGGACCCAAAAACGGGAAGGCTAACAGAGGCCCCCGCACCGCCGTGCGGCTGAAATCGTGGGCGCTGCCGGCGATGGCCGTGCTGCTGCTGCTGATGCAACTGACCGCGCCCTACCGTGGCTGGTGGTTTCTGCTGGTGGGGCTCGGCGGCGCGTGGCTCGTCAGCACGCTGTGGGCCTGGTCGCTGGCCCGCGGGCTGCACCTCAAGCGCGAAATGCGCTTCGGTTGGGCACAGGTCGGCGACCGCCTGGTCGAACGATTCACCGTCACCAACGACGGCTGGGCGCCGGCGCTCTGGTTCGCCCTGGAGGACCACTCCACCCTGCCCAACTATCAGAGCGACCGCGCCACCAGCGTGAGCGACCGCTCCTCGATCCACTGGCACCGCGACGCGCGCTGCGTCCGCCGTGGCCTCTTCACCCTCGGCCCGACCACGCTGCACAGCGGCGACCCCTTTGGCATCTACTCGGTCACTCTGCACGACCCCGCAGCCGTGCCGCTGCTGGTCCTGCCGCCGATCGTCCCCCTGCCGGCGGTCGAGGTTGCCTCCGGCGGGCGCGCCGCCGAGGGCCGTCCCGGCCCCGCCGCGCTCGAACGGACGGTCAGCGCAACGACGGTGCGTCCCTATACCCCCGGCGACAACCTGCGCTGGGTGCACTGGCGCACCTCGGCCCACCGCGATTCCCTCTACATACGCACCTTCGACGGCGCGCCCGCCGGCGACTGGTGGATCGTCCTGGATATGGATCGCTCCGTCCAGGTCGGCCAGGCGCCCGACGCCACCGAGGAGCACGCCGTCATCCTGGCCGCCTCGCTGGCCGACCGTGGCCTCCGCGCCGGCAAGGCGGTCGGCCTGGCAGCCCAGGGCGAGCAATGGGTCCGCCTGGCCCCGCGCGACGGCGCCGGCCAGCGCTGGGAGATCCTGTACACGCTGGCGCTGGTCTCGCCAGGGGACTGTCCGCTGGCCGACTTTTTGCCCGCGCTGAGCCCCACGCTCGCGCAGTCAACCAGCCTCATCCTCATCACGCCGGCAGTGGACGGGGCCTGGCTGGACGCGCTCATGCGGCTGATGCGGCGCGGGGCCATCCCCACGGTCTTTCTGCTGGAGCCGCGCTCCTTCGGCGCCGAACCGGCGCCGGAAAACCGGGCGCAGTCCATGCTGGCCGAGCTGGGCATCGCCCACTATGTGGTCACCCGCGACCTGCTCGACCGCCCCGAAGCCCGGCCGGGTCACCCCGCGCCCTGGCAGGCGCTCGAAGCCGACCGCACCTCCTCGCAGCGCACGCCGCGCCAGATTTTGTGGAAGGTGGTGTCCGGTTGAGCACGCTGCGCCGCTTCCTGCCCCGCATCGGGCAATGGACGCTGCTCCAGGTCGCCCTGCTGTTGCTGGTCATCAGCCTTGTCGTCTTTGGACTGGCCGGCATCGTCCGCAGCATGGACGTGAATCTGCTGCTGACCACAGGCATAGCTGGCGCGCTGCTGAGCTGGCTGGCCGCCCGCTCGCGCATGCGCGTCTGGCTGGCCGCTTTGCTGGCTGCTGCCTTTGGGACTGCCTGCCTGCTCATTCGCGTGGGGCGACTGGAGGGCGACCTGCTCGCCATCCTGCAAGGGGCCGCCGTGACCCTGTGGCAAATCGGGCGCTGGGCGTTCGCCGGGCCGCGCCCGCTGCACCTGCACCTGTTCGAGGGGCCTGCCCCAGATTGGACGCTCGTCCCCCTGGCGCTGAGCCGGCTGACGACAGACACGGCCACGTTGC
Organism: Anaerolineae bacterium; assembly: GCA_034435295.1. GTDB lineage: Bacteria > Chloroflexota > Anaerolineae > B4-G1 > DUEL01 > DAOTYD01. Next base: position 4,151 of record DAOTYD010000163.1, read on the forward strand.
TGAACCGCGCCTCGGCATGGCTGCAGGCGCTGCGCGCCGGCGAGGCGGTTTTCGACCCTGCCGCCGCGGCCCTTGTTTGGGGCATGGCGATCTGGCTCGTCACCGTCTGGGCTGGCTGGTTCGTCCGCCGCTACCGCCAGGCGGCCATCGGCCTCTTCCCCGCCGGCGCGCTGCTGAGCTACAGCCTCTACTACAGCAGCGCCCATCCGTACATCCTGTTGCCCTTCCTCGGCACAGCGCTCCTGCTCACGGCGCTCACCCAACACCAGGCGCGCGAGCAGCACTGGGCGCTCGGCGGGGTGGACTTTTCACCCGACATCTGGCACACCCTGAGCGGGACGACAACGTTGGTCACCGCCGGCCTGGTGCTGGCGGCCCTCATCCTCCCATCCCTCTCGGTGCGCAACATCACCGAGTTCCTGCAGCGGATCAACCAGCCGGCGGACAACCGTGGACTGGTCAAGTCCCTCGGCCTGGAACCGCAGCCGTCTCCCGGCAACACGTCCTTCGCCCGCGTCGGACTGACCGGCCTGCCGCGCAGCCACCTGATCGGCGCGCCGCCCGAACTGCTGCGCCAGGTCGTCATGATCGTCCGCACCGGCGACGTGCGTCGCGGCGTCGCCGAGCCGCCCGTCGCCTACTACTGGCGCACGCACACCTACGATCAGTACAGCGGCTCTGGCTGGGCCACGAGCGAGACCGCCATCGTCGAATACGCCGCCGGGCAGATAGTCATCTCCCCCACCCTGCCCTACTGGCGAACGGTCGAGCAAGAGGTGCTGATCCTGGGCGAGACCGGCGGGCTGCTCGCGCTGGCCGGCGAACCCGTCGCGGTCGACCAGGAGATTCGCGTTGCCTGGCGGTCGGGAGGAGACCTGTTTGCCGTTGCGTTCGACGGGCGCGAATATCGGGCGCAGTCGCTCGTGCCCCACGTCAGCCACGAGCAACTCCGCGCCGCCAGCACGGACTATCCGGCCTGGGTGAGCGCGCGCTACCTGACCCTGCCGGCGGAGGTACCGGAACGCGTGCTGCGGCTGGCCCGCGACCTGACCGCCACCGCGCCGACGCCCTACGACCGCGCGCTGGCGATCGAGCGCTACCTGCGCGCCTTTCCCTACACCCTGGACGTGCCACAGCCGCCGCCGGGCCGCGATGTGGCCGACTTTTTCCTGTTCGACCTCCAGAAGGGGTACTGCGACTATTACGCGACGACGATGGTCGTCCTGGCGCGGGCGGCCGGGCTGCCTGCCCGCCTGGTCGTCGGCTATGCCAGCGGCAGCTATGACGCAGAGAACGCCCGCTGGATCGTCGTCGGCGCAAACGCCCACGCCTGGGCCGAGGTCTATTTCCCGCCCTACGGCTGGATCGAGTTCGAGCCGACCAGCAACCGTCCGCCTTTCGAGCGGCCAGAGACGCTGGGGCCGGGCGAGTGGCCGGAGCAGCCGGAGCAGCCGGTCGCGCCCACGGCAGTGCAGCGGACGAGCGGCTGGTGCTGGGGTCTGCTGGCGACGCCAGCGGCATTGCTGGTGGCGCTGACAGTGGGGCTGGCCGTTGACGGGCTGCGGCTGCGCTATCTGCCGCCGCCGACCGCCGTGCTCATCCTCTACAAGCGGCTGCGGCGCTGGGGGCGGCGGCTGGGCGTGCCCATGCACGAAGGAGACACCGCCTTCGAGTTCGGCGCGGCGCTGGGGCAGACCCTGGAAGACCTCAAAGGCCTGCAAGACCTGATCCAGCTCTATGTGCAGGCCAACTATGCGCCGACCCTGCCGCCCGCCGCGATGTTCCGGCGGGCCATCAGGGGGTGGCCGCGTCTGCGCCGCCGGCTGGCGCTGGCCGTGCTGCAGCGCTGGCTGGCCCGGCTGGAGCCTCGCCGGCGCCTGCCCTACCCCGCTTGAGGAGCACATCATGCCCAGGTTCCAACTCGTCTCGCCCTTTCAGCCCACCGGCGACCAGCCGCAGGCCATCGAAAAGCTGGTGCAGGGGTTGCGCGCCGGGATGAAGCACCAGACCTTGCTGGGCGCCACCGGCACCGGCAAGACCTATGTCATTTCATGCGTCATCGAGCAGGTGCAAAAGCCCACCCTGATCCTGGCCCACAACAAGACGCTCGCCGCGCAGCTCTATGCCGAGTTCCGCGAGTTCTTTCCCCACAACGCCGTCGAGTATTTTGTCAGCTACTATGACTATTACCAGCCCGAGAGCTACCTGCCCCACTATGACCTGTACATCGAAAAAGAGACCGAGATCAACGAAGAGATCGAGCGCCTGCGCCTGGCGGCGACGACTGCCGTCTTTTCCCGCCGCGACGTGATCATCGTCGCCTCGGTCTCGTGCATCTATGCCATCGGCGACCCCGCTGAGTGGGGCAAGGTGACAATCAGCCTGGCGCGGGGCGAGCACCACCGCCGTGACACGCTCCTGCGCCACCTGGTCTCGATCTATTACGAGCGCAACGACCTGGAGCTGCGGCGGGGCCGCTTCCGCGTCCGCGGCGACACGCTGGAGCTGATGCCCGCCTACGGCGAGACCGCCTACCGCATCGGCATGTGGGGCGACGAGATCGAGCGCATCGTCGAGATCGATCCGCTCACCGGCGAGGTGCTCGCCGAGCTGGACGAGCTGCAGATCTTTCCGGCCCGGCACTTTATCACGCCGGAGGAAAAGCGCGAGCAGGCGCTGGCCGACATCGAGGCCGAGCTGGAAGAGCGGCTGGCCCAGTTGAAAGCCGAGGACAAGCTACTGGAAGCGCAGCGATTGGAGCAGCGCACCCGCTACGACATGGAAATGATCCGCGAAGTGGGCTATTGCGCCGGCATCGAGAACTATTCCCGCCACCTGCAGCAGCGCCCGCCCGGCTCGGCGCCGTGGACGCTGATCGACTACTTCCCGGCCGATTACCTGCTGGTGGTGGACGAGTCGCACATGACCATCCCGCAGGTGCGCGCCATGTACAACGGCGACCGCAGCCGCAAGCAGACGCTGGTCGATTACGGCTTCCGCCTGCCCTCGGCGCTCGACAACCGCCCTCTGCGCTTTGAAGAGTTCGAAGAGCGCCTCAACCAGGTCATCTACACCTCCGCCACCCCTGGCCCCTACGAGCTGGCGCGGAGCGAGCAGGTCGTCGAGCAGATCATCCGTCCCACCGGCATTGTCGATCCTGTGATCATCGTCCGCCCGGCGCAGGGGCAGATCGACGACCTGGTCGGGCGCATCCGCGAGCGGCTGGCGCGCGGCGAGCGCGTGCTGGTGACCACGCTGACCAAACGCATGGCCGAGGACCTGGCCGATTATCTCAAGGAACTGGACATCAAAGTCCACTACCTCCACAGCGAGGTGCAGACCATCGAACGGGTCGAAATCCTGCGCGACCTGCGCCTGGGTGTCTATGACGTGGTGGTGGGCATCAACCTGCTGCGCGAAGGGCTCGACCTGCCCGAGGTCAGCATGGTGGCGATCCTCGACGCCGACAAGGAGGGCTTTTTGCGTTCGGACACGGCGCTCATCCAGACCGTTGGTCGGGCAGCGCGGCACGTCAACGCCACGGCGGTGATGTACGCCGATCGCGTCACCGAGGCCATGCAGCGGGCCATCGACGAGACCAACCGCCGCCGCCAGGTGCAGCTTGCCTACAACGAAGCGCACGGCATCATCCCCGCCACGGTGGTCAAGGAAGTGCGCGATCTGACCGACCGCGTGCGGCGCGAGGCAACGCCAGAGGCAGCGGCCTTTACCCCTGCCCAGATGCCCAAAGACGAGCTGGCCCGCCTGATCCGCGAGCTGGAAAAGCAGATGCGCGCCGCCGCCGAAGCGCTCGAGTTCGAAAAGGCCGCCCTGCTGCGCGACCAGATCTTTGAGCTGCGCGCGGCGCTGGCGGAGAAGGAGGACCTGCCGGCGTGGGAGCGGGACCGCCGGCTGGGACGGATGGAGGAGGGG
>DAOTYD010000164.1:0-4165 GCA_034435295.1 Anaerolineae bacterium
GATCACAACCACTCCATCGGGACGGATTTCCTCCCGTTCCTGCTGGCTCAGGCAAAGCACTTCCGCGCGCGCTTTCTCGATCTCGACGATGTAGTAAGCCAGGATTTCCCGATAGACCCTCTGCGCCTGGTCGGCTGCGCGACCCCGAGGCGATGGCCCGCGCGATGGACCGCCTGCGCGACCTGCTGGTGGAAGAGGTCTATTATCGCCTGCAGGCTGACCCGTTGGACGGCTTTTCGGCCTGCTGCCAGTACGCCGATGAGGCCATCGTCGCCAACGATGATGAGCTGGACATGCAGTTGCGCGCCGAGATGTTGGAGTTTGCGCGCGAAGCCTACAAGGACGGTCGGACAGAGATAGGCGGCCTGCGGCAGGGGGATGTAGAGCGGCGTATCGTTTTGGACTGGGTATGGCGGAACCTTTATGTTGCTCAGTCCGAAACTGCCTGGCAGGTTGCCCAATACTTGCGTGGGCAGGAAGCTGCTTTCCTGGATGAGGGTGGCCTGTTGCCCTGGGCCGAACTGACCGTCGGCGAGAGCTGGGCAGCGGCTTTTCGGGGCCTGAAGCGGGAAGAACTGGAGAGCCAGGAAGGTGAGTTGCGCCGGAGGATCGAGGAACTGGATAGTTTTGTTCCCGATCCACAAAGGGGCAGGTTTGAGGCATGGTGGCGCGATGTGTTGCTGGCCAAGGCGCACAATGTGCACGGTTACCTGCTGCGCGTGCTGGGCAATTTCGCCGCTGCCTGCCGGGCCTACGAACGCGCCCTACCGCTTTGGCGCACGTTGAAGCTGGAGGCGAATCACGCCGAGACGCTGAACAACCTGGCCTGGGCCTCGGCCGAGGCTGGCCTGTTTGGCCGCGCCGAGCGTTATTGCCAGGACGCGCTCGAACTGCGGAAGGAGCTGGGCCATCGCTATCTGCTCGGCCTCAGCTACAATACGATGGGCCTCATCGCTACCAAGAACAACCAGCCCCACCGTGGCGTGGCGCACTGCGGGCGGGCGCTGGCGATCTTTCGCGACCTGGGCGTGCCGCGCGGGATGGGCCTGGCTTACACGGCCCTGGCCGAGGCCCAGCGCCGCCGCGCCGATGTTCCTGAGCTGTTCTTCCCCAAGGAAAAGGTGGGCTGCCTGCGAGTGGCAGAGGAGTGCGCCGGGTTCGCCGTCGACATCTTTCGCCAATCTGTACCTGAAAAGCTGCGCCTGATCGAGGCGCTGATCGAGCTGGGTTGCATCTACCGCAACTGGGCGCGCGTCTGGCCGGAGTATCACGAAGAGGGCCCGGATCGGGAGACCCTCATCCGGCAGGGCGAGGCGGCGCTGCGGGAAGCCGCCGACCTGGCCGCCGATCCCTTCCCCTATCGCCAGGTAGATGCGCTGGTCAACCTGGCCTGGCTGTACTATTACGTCGGGCAGGCCGAGAAAGCCGAACGCACACTGGACGAGGCGCTCGGACAGCCCTTCCTTGACGGATACCGCATCAAAGAAGGGCAGGGGTTGCCGGTCGAGCGGGAGCACCTCCACGCCTTTTTCTGGACTCAGATGGGCAAAGGCGAACTGTTGCGCGGTCTGATTGCCCATCAGAAGTACGACCAGAAACCTTCGGTCAAGGATGACGTGCGCGATCCAGAGCTATGGAAGCAGGTTGCCGGGCACTTTACTCTGGCGATCGCTTACTCGCGGCTCTTTGCCGAAGACTACCGTGACCTGCGCGCGGGCAAGGACACCCTGTATGCCACGTTGCGCAATGTCAATCCTAAGGAACTGGCCGCCCTCTATACGTACATTGATGAGACTGCCAGGAAATACAACTTGAAAGAGCCTGCCCTGCGCACATTCCTGGAAGACTACTTCGGCCCACCAGAGGCTTTCACAGGCAAGTCATGATGGATGAGGTCAGAGCGTACACCGTTCAGGATCGCGATTCCCTGCTTGCGGCCATCAATGCCGTCTGCGCCGACAGCCCATGGATGCTGGCGCCGCGCTTTCGGCCCATGCCGCTCTGGGAGCATGCCCTGGGCGCGCCGCGCTGCACCCGCCATCTGCTGCTGGTGGCAGAGGAGCAGGGTCAGGTTGTCGGCTGGTGCCGCCTTTTCCCGCCCGCTCCCTGCAACGGGCCGGCCCCGGAACTCGAGCTGGGCATCGGCCTGCGGGCCGAATATCGCCGTCAGGGCCTGGGCCGGGCGATGGTGAAACGGGCCATCGCCTGGGCGCAAAGCGCCGCCTTCCAGCGCATTGTCTTGACCACCCACCCGCAGAACCGCAATGCCCTGCGCTTTTTCGAGCGTCTTGGTTTCGCCCCGACGGGCCAGCAGCGCGATGGCTGGATCGAAATGGCCTGCCAGCCTGGCCGCCGGGGAGGAGGAACAGATGTCGGACCCAAAACCTGTTGTGAGATGGCTGTGTGAGGCGGCGACAGCCGAGGGGGACTGCGCCTGCGCCGCTCCGTCACGGCCCATGCTGCGCCGCCTCGACCTGAGCAGCGCCGGTGAGCAGGACTGCGCCTGTCCCGATGTCGGCGCCGGGCCTCCCTCTGCGCCGCTCTCCGCGGCTGTGCTCTGGCAGCGCGCGCCCGTGCTCTACCGCGCCCCGCTGCCTGACCGCCACCAGGTAGCCTTTGCGCCCTCTCCCACTGCGGCTATCGCCCTGCTGAACGACGCCGCCAGCCGAATCCTTGACCAGTTCGCCATCCCTCGCTCGTGGGACCAGGTGGCCCGGCAGGCGCCGGGAGTTGCAGCGGACGAGGCGCGTCAGGCGGCGCGCCAACTGGCGCAGATCGGCCTGCTCCGCCCTGTCGGAGAGAGGGAAACGCTCTGCGCCTCTGCCCCCGATACCCTTACCGCCTGGCTGCACGTCACCAATCAATGCAACCTGCGCTGTTCCTACTGCTACGTCCGCCGGAGCGACGAGGCTATGAGCGCCTCGACCGGTCAGGCCGCAGTGGAAGCGGTGGTGCGCTCCGCCGTCCGCCACGGCTTTCGCGCCATCAAGCTCAAGTACGCCGGCGGCGAACCCACGCTGAACTTTGGGCTGGTGCGGTTGCTGCACCGACAGGCCCTCGCCCTGGCCCGGCAGCACGGCCTGGCCCTGCAAGAGGTGCTCCTGAGCAACGGCGTTGACCTCCCCCCCGCTGTCTGCGACACCCTGCGCGAGATGGGCATCCGTCTGGCGATCTCGCTCGACGGCGTGGGCGCAGCTCACGACGCCCAGCGCGGCGCGGGGACGTTCAGGCGGGTGGCCCGGTCGATCGAGCACGCCATCGCTGCCGGCCTCCGCCCGCACCTCTCGATCACGGTGACGGCGCAGAACGCCGCCGGCCTGGCGGAGGTGGCGGCTTATGCCATTGAGCGGGGGCTGTCGTTCAATCTCAACTTTTATCGCCCACCGCATTGCCCAGGCGGTGACGATCCGCTCCAGGCGGAAGACGAGCGCCTGATCGCTGGCGTGCGCGCAGTGCTGGCGTTGATCGAGCAGCGCATGCCAGCGTACAGCCTTGCTGGCAGCCTTCTGGACCGGGTCAATCTCGGTTACCCTCACGCCTATCCCTGCGGGGCAGGACGGAACTATGTGGTCATTGATCACCAGGGGGCGATCTCTTCGTGCCAGATGGACATGGCGCGGCCCCTCGGCGCGGTGTGGGAAGGAGACCCCTTGCTGGCTGTCCGCAGCAGAAGTGGATTCCAGAGTCTCCCTGTGGAGAGCCGTGGCGAATGCGCCTCGTGTGTGTGGCGCTACTGGTGCGCCGGAGGTTGCCCGCTGTTGACGCAGCGGCTGACCGGCCGCGACGACGCGCTCTCGCCCTATTGCCAGGTCTATCGCGCGCTGCTGCCAGAACTGGTGCGCCTGGAGGGAATCCGTCTCCTCCAGAGTCATCCCGCCGCCTGATAGCCCGAATAGCCCAGGTCAGCAGGGGGAAGCGTAAGCTTCCCCCTGCTTTTGTGTAAGGTTGAAGTAAGAAAGGGGGAAAGAAAAGTGCCAATCGGCTGAACGTTCCCTGGCGCTGCTTTGTGGTAAGCTGAGGCCAAACAAGGGAGAAGATCAGCGTTGCGAAAGGAGGTGCCCAAATGATCAGTCTGACCATTTTGCAGCTATTCGAACTGCTCATCGGCACCATCGCCTTTCTCCTCTTCCTCGCCCTGCTCCTGCTCATCCTCTGGTCGAAGCAC
>DAOTYD010000165.1:0-2658 GCA_034435295.1 Anaerolineae bacterium
TATCCCCTGCAGAGCAACGACTGGGACTGGGCCGGCTGGGGCAACCCGGCAGTGATCGTCGCGGGGGATACCTCGCCGTAAATTTCCGTGCAATGTCTGGTCTATGGTGGAGGAAAAACGAATGAACGACCGACCCGGCTGCCTCTCCGGCCTGCTCAAACTGGCCCTGCTCAACTGGCTCTTTGACTGGCTTCAAAAGCGCTTTGGTTTTGGCCGCGGACTCTCCTGCACCGGCATCGGCTGCGGCATCATCCTGCTGATCATTTTCTTGATCCTGGCCTGCATGGTCGTCACCGGCACGGACTGGACCCAGATCGGATTCTGATGATCGCCTTTGGCCGTGACATCTGCGGCGACCTCTCTGCCGCCGGCCGGCGCGAGTGGCTGGTCACCAACGGCATCGGCGGCTATGCCGCTGGCACGCTCGCCGGGCTGCCCACGCGCTCCTACCACGGCCTGCTCATCGCCGCGCTGAATCCCCCGCTGGGACGCACTCTCTTGCTGACCGCCCTCCACGAAACCGTCGCCTACGACGGCCACATCTACCCCCTCTTTGCCGTGCGCTGGCAGGACGGGCGCGTCGAGCCGAGGGGGTTCGATTGCCTGGAACGCTTCTCCCTGGAAGGCACCATCCCGCTCTGGAGCTATGCCTGCGCCGACGCGCTGCTGGAAAAACAGGTCTGGATGGAGCCGGGCAGCAACACCACCCGCGTCCGCTATCGCCTGCGGCGGGCCAGCCGTCCCATGGAGCTGACGATCGCTGCCCTGGTCAATTGCCGCGACCACCACGCCGTCACCCCTCGCGGCGCGTGGACGCCGCAGGTCGCGCCCATCGAACACGGCCTGCAGGTGACGGCCTTTGACGGCGTGCCGCCGCTCTATCTGCTGGCCGACCACGGCCAGACCGTCCCCTGCTGCACCTGGCGCGAGGGGGTCTTTTTAGGCGTCGAGGACGAGCGCGGCCTGCCCGCCCTGGACGCGCACTGCGAAGTGGGCCTCTTCCGCCTGCGCCTGGAAGCGGGCCAGGCGGTCACCTTTGTCGCCAGCACAGAGCCGGCCCCCGACCTGGACGGCGCAGCGGCCTATACCCGCCGCCGCGCCCACGAGGCCGACCTGCTGGCCCGCGCCGCGCCCTGCCTCGACCTGAGCGATCCGGCAGCCGCCCGGCTGGTGCTGGCCGCCGACCCGTTCATCGTGCGGCGGGCGCTGCCCGGCGATCCCGACGGACGCAGCGTGATCGCCGGTTACCCCTGGTTCGGCGACTGGGGCCGTGACACGATGATCGCCCTACCCGGCCTGACCCTGGCCACTGGCCGGCCCGAGATCGCCGCGCGCATCCTGCGCACCTTTGCCCATTTTGTCGACCGCGGCATGCTGCCCAACCGCTTCCCCGACGAGGGCCAGACGCCCGAATACAACACGGTCGACGCGACGCTCTGGTATTTCGAGGCCATCCGCGCCTATCATCAGGCCAGCGGCGACGATGCCCTGCTGAGCGAGCTGTTCCCGGTGTTGCAGGACATTGTCTCCTGGCACCAGCATGGGACGCGCTACAACATCCATGTCGATCCGGCGGACGGGCTGCTCTACGCTGGCGAGCCGGGCGTGCAGCTTACCTGGATGGATGCCCAAGTCGACGACTGGGTGGTTACCCCGCGCATCGGCAAGCCGGTCGAGGTCAACGCGCTCTGGTACAACGCGCTGTGCAGCATGGCCGCTTTCGCCGCGCGGTTGGGGGCGGACGCTTCCGTCTATCGCGATCAGGCCGGGCAGGCCCGCGCTGGCTTTGCCCGTTTCTGGAACCCTGCCGCTGGCTACTGCTACGACGTCATCGACGGGCCGGCGGGGAACGACGCCGCCCTGCGGCCCAACCAGCTCCTGGCCGTCTCCCTGCTGCACAGCCCGCTTCTGCCCGCGCAGCAGCGGGCCGTGGTCGATGCCTGCGCGCGCCGCCTGCTCACCTCGCACGGCCTGCGCAGCCTCTCGCCCGACGACCCGGCCTACGTCGGCCGCTACGGCGGTGACCGCCGGCAGCGAGACGGGGCCTATCACCAGGGCACGGTCTGGGCCTGGCTCATCGGCCCCTTCGTCAGCGCCTATCTGCGCGTCTATGGCGACCGCCAGACCGCGCGCTCTTTCCTGCGCCCACTGCTCGATCACCTGGCCGACCACGGCCTGGGCAGCATCAGCGAGATTTTCGACGGCGACCCGCCCTTCACGCCGCGCGGCTGCTTTGCCCAGGCCTGGAGCGTGGCCGAGCTGCTGAGGGTTATGCCGGCTCTCTCTGTCACATCCCCAGATAGGACCATGCCGCCTGGGCCATAACCGCCACGCCCAGCGGCAGCACGTCCTCGTCGATGTCAAAGTGGGGATTGTGGTGGTAGGCGGTGATGCCCCTGGCGGGGTTGGCCGCGCCCAGGAAAAAGTAGCAGCCCGGAATCTCCTGCATGAAAAAGGCCGCGTCCTCGCTGCCCATTGTCCGCTCGCCCGTGCTCAGCCTCTCCGCGCCGACGACTGTCTGCACGGCCTGCTGCACGCGGGCTGTGACCGTCGCGTCGTTGATGAGCGCCGGCGTCAGCGGCGTGATGTCGATCTCCGCCTCCGCCCCGCAGGCTGCCGCCACGCCCCTGACAACCTCGGACACGCGCCGCAGTACCG
>DAOTYD010000166.1:0-11764 GCA_034435295.1 Anaerolineae bacterium
CCCCGACGCCGATGCCCAGGGCGATGTCGGCGTCTACTCCACCGGCGCGCCCGCAGCGCACTATCCCGACGGGCTGGACATTCGCAATGCCAGCGTAGACGCCGACCTGCGCCTGCACCTGAGCACCCCGGCGGGTCTGCCCGCCGAGATCGCGACGTGGGCACAGGAGGGCGAAGCCGTGCTGTGGATCGCGCTCTATGAGCCCATCCCAGAGAGCCTGCCCGCGCGCGCTGACTGGCTCTTTGCGCTGGACCTGGACGGCGACATCAACACCGGCCGACCAGCAGGCGAGGCGCGCATCAATCCCGACATCGGCATGGAGATTGCTCTGGGCATCTACTACGAACCGGGCGACGGCTCGTTCAACCCCTACCTGCTGGTGTGGAATCCGGCTACGGCCGATTGGGCAGAGGGACCGGCTGAGGCCGTGCGTTTTGTGATCAGCCAGGATCGCACGCTGGTTGCCTTCGCCGTGCCGCTGGGCACGTTGCAGCAGCAGGCCGCCCAGGTGACCGGCGTGACGATGGTGCCGGGCGGCAGTCGTGGTCGCGCTGGCGCGGTCTATTACACCACGCCGGAGACGCTGCTCGATTTCTACCCGGACCGGCCCTGAAAGACGGGGGGGCGCAGCCGTGCTGCGCCCCCTTTTGCCGCCGCCCCGATGATGGAGAGGCGCAGCACCGCGCCTCTCCCGCCGGTTACGGCTTTCCCCCCTTTGCCTTGCGCAGCTTCCAGCTCCCCTCCCCGCCCAGGCGGATGTCGCGGCGGAGAAAGAGCAGCCAGCCCAGCAGGGCAAAGGCAACACCGACGCCCAGCAATATCGCCAGCCATTCGCCCTTCAGCCCCTCCAGCGCATGGCCGCTCTGGTAGTAGTGGAGGGGGAGATATTTCCCCCAGGGGCGCAGTTTCTCGTCGATCTGCGCCAGCGAGTTGACAAAGTAGCTGACAAAGAGCAAGAGCGCCCCCACCGTCGCCGCCATGTTGCGCGATGGCAACATCATGCTCAGGAAGAATGACAGCGCAGCAAAGAGGAAAAGGAGAGCAAAGAGCGCCACAAAGGGGCGCAGCATCTGCAAAGGAGTGACGCCGAGGGTGGTGCCCTGCGCGCCTATGACAAACCCCGCCCAGGTGAGCAGCAAGATCGCCGCGAGAATCGCCACCGCGCCCAGCAGGCGACCGGCAAAGAGGAGCGTGCGGCTGATGGGATGAGCCAGCACCAGGTCGAGTGTGCCGTTCTCTTCGTCGCTGACCAGCATGCCGCTGCCCAGCAGCACGGCGTAGACGCCGATGACGATGGGCATGTACGAAAAGAACTCCAGGCTGAGATAACCGCCCGCGGTGAACATTTCCGCCGTGCCCCCGAAAAAGGCCATCAGAGCAGGCGGATACTGGGCGACAAGCTGTTCCAACATGGCCCGCTGCTCAGCCAGCGTGTCGTAGAAACGCATCAGGTAGAGGCCCAGCACAGCCAGCATCACGCCCCATCCCACAATCGCCCCCCAGGAGCGCCGGGCAAAGTGCAGGAACACCGTTGCCAGCTTCATTTGCCCTCCTCGTTGCGATAATAGGCCATGAACACTTCCTCCAGCGACGGCCGTTCGGTCTCTACATCGCTCACCGGATAGCGGGCCAGAGCCTGGATGAAGGGTTCCATATCCCCTTCCACCTGCAAAAGCGCCTGGCGGTCGTCATAGACGGTCAGCAACTGCACGCCTGGCAGACGGGCCAGCGCGTCGAAAGCGACCTGGCGTTTGCAACGGACGCGCAGCCGGCGCAGCGAACGAGAGAAGAGTTCGGAAGGCGCGATGACCTCCACCAGCCTGCCGTTGCGAATGATGCCTGCCCGGTCGGCCAGGCTTTCCACCTCCGAAATGATGTGGGAGGAGAAAAAGACCGTCGCGCCCTGTTCTCTGACCTGGCGCAGGATATCCAGGACCTGATGTTGCATCAAGGGGTCGAGGCCAGAGGTCGGCTCATCGAGCAACAAGAGTTCGGGGCGGTGGCCAAGCGCCTGCAAGAGGCCCAGCTTTTGCTTGTTGCCTTTGGAAAGGCTCCTGACCGGTGTGGTCAGGTCGAAATCCAGGCGCTGGGCCAGTTGGCGCACATAGGCCCAGTCGACCTTTCTGCCGCGCAGGGCGGTGAGGTGGCGCAGCAGCCCTTCGGCGGTGAATCTTTCCTCCAGGCGCAGCTCGCCAGGCAGATAGCCGCAGCGGGCGCGGACCTGGACACTCTGCCGCTGAGGGTCCATGCCCAGGACAAGGGCGCGCCCGCCGTTGGGACGGATCAAGTCGAGCAGGCAGCGGATGGTGGTCGTCTTGCCGGCGCCGTTGGGACCCAGAAAGCCATAGATTTCACCGCGCCGCACCTCCAGGTCAAGGCCACGCAGCGCCCGCACCGCGCCGTAATTCTTCAGCAACCCCTCTGTGACAATGGCGAGATCAGCGCTCATCTTTTGTTTGGCCCTCCCTCAGACAAGGCCTGCAGCAAGCTTATTATAGCACAAACGGAACATAGGGAATCTCGCCCATCACGTCAAAACCCGGCAGAGGAGGCGTCCGTGTTTCCTGGGAGCGCGGGCGTCCCCGCCCGCCGCAGCGCGGACGGGACGCCCGCGTTCCCAGGGTGGCATCAGAAACCTCCCGCCATGTCCCAACCTGATACGCTCCCACAGACCGTGACCAATTTCCTATTGAGTCTTCTACTAAAATGCGCTACTATCAGGTCACGGCGGGAGGAGGGTCTCGTGATGCGAGCGTGTGTTCTGGCAGACAGCAGGGCGTTCATTCGAAAACTAACCTGCCTGGGCGGGGCAGTGCTGACAGTGGCAGTTGCCCGGCCAACTCCGGCCTGGTCCCAAGAAACCACAGCGGGGCATGTTTTCCAGCAGGGCATCTCCTTCGCCGCATGGTGGTCTGGCCAGTACGCCACCCCTGAGGCGGATTATTCCCTGTGCCTGCTGGCCTCCACCGGCGCTGACTGGATGGCCCTCGTCGTCACCGGCTACCAGGAAACCCCCTGGTCCACCACAATCGACTATAGCGGTCCCCGCACCCCTACCGACGAGGAACTGGCTCAGGTCATCGCAGAGGCTCACGAGCTGGGGCTGCAAGTTATGCTCAAACCCCACCTGGACCTGGAGGATGAGGTGAACACAGGCTGGTGGCGGGGGCACATTGGGACATATTTCACAACGGAGCAGCAGTGGGCAGCCTGGTTTGCCGCCTACCGCCAGTTCATCGTCCACTACGCCACACTGGCCCAGCAAGCCGGAGCCGACCAATTTGCTATAGGGACAGAACTGTTGGGGACGACCCACCGCGAGGCCGACTGGCGCCAGGTGATTGCCGACATCCGCGCCGTCTACCAGGGCCTCATCGTCTACGCGTCGCTCCACAGCGGAGAGGAGACCTCGATCACCTGGTGGGACGCAGTGGACTATATCGGCGTGGACGCGTACTATCCGCTGAACGATAATCCCGACGAGAATCCCACCGTGGAAGAATTGGAAGCGGCGTGGGCCGGCCCCAAGGCCACGCTGGCAGCCCTCTCCGCCCAGTACGGGAAGCCAGTCATCTTCACCGAGATTGGCTATCGCAGTGCGGCGGGATGCACAGCCTTCCCCTGGGACTCGTGGCGCTCCGGACAGGTCAACTGGGTGGAACAGGCTATTGCCTATGAGGCCGCGTTCCGGCAGTTCTACAACGAGCCCTGGATGGGCGGGATGTTTTGGTGGTTCTGGCCGGCCGACCCCTGGCAGAGCGGTCTCCGCGACGCTGGCTATTCCCCCCACGAAAAGCCCGCCGAGGACACCCTGCGTGCCTGGTACGGTGGACCTCCCCGTGAGCATCCTGCCACTCTCCTCCCGGACGATGACCACGTCCTCACGGTCTACCAGGACGGGCTGGCTCCTGACTGGCAGAACTGGTCGTGGGGAGCGAATCTGGACCTGCAGACCTCGGATCAGGGAATCGGGGACGTCCCGCTGATTGCCGCGCAGCTAGAGCCCTGGGGCAGCATCTCCTTGCGGCGGACCACCCCCTTCTCCAGCGAGGAATATTGGTGGCTGGAGTTGGACGTGCAGGGTTCTTCGGATGAGGAGCCGCAACTGCGGGTTTATCTGGAGACAGCAGACGGCGTCCGCCTGCCCGCCGCGCCGGTCAACGATTGCCGCAATATCCCCGGCGGGCACATCGAGGCAAATGTCTGGAAGCGGGTGCGCATCCTCCTCCATCACCTGAACCCAGACAATTTGCCGGTGGCCCGGCTGACGATTCAGAACATCAGCGGCGATCCATCCTCTCTGTTCTGGGTGGACAACATCCGCCTGGTTGGAGCAGAGGAGCCAGCCTATCAGGTTTTTTTGCCGCTGGCAGCGAGGGGCGGCTAATCCTCCTACCGCACATACGGGTCCCTGATAGCCTCGCGGAAAGCCTCCAGGCTCTCCGGGCTGGAAGCCACTGACCAGTTGATGATCGGCCATTCGCGGTCGGAGGTGACCTCGAAGAGCAGAATGGCCTGCACCAGGGGGTATCTTTCCTGGAGAAGCTGAAAGCATTCCCTGATCCATTCCGCTTTATCGCCCCCCTGCTCTGCCGTCGCCACTTCGGTCAACATCAGCGGTTTGCCCCACCTCAGCGCGGCCTGATACTGGCCGTCGAACAGCTCGTAAAAGGTGCGCCAGCGCGCCCACTCTGCCGTCGCTCCCGTGCCGTGGTTGAGCACCGTCGTCCCCACCCAGTCCACCACGTCGTCCCCCGGATAGTACTGGTCAGCCCAGCCGTTCAGCCACATCGCACTCCAGAGGAACTGCACCTCCGTTGCCCCTTCCTCCCGAAAGACGGCAACGATGTGCCGGAACGCCGCGCGGTATCCCTCCGGGTCTCCCTGCCATGGATACCATGACTGAACCCCCGGCTCAGTGCTCTGCTCGTGGGCGAAGCGCAGGACGAGGGGGCCGCCCACCGCCCGCGCGGCCCGTGCCCAGGAGCGGATGTACTCGTCGTGCTGACCAGCGGCGATGCTGGCAAGAGAATAGGCGGGCTGGGGAGCCGTCGGGTCGACGAAATCCCGCCTCCACGGCTCCCAGGTGAGGACAGGAATCCAGCCGGCCCGATGGGCCTGCGCCACCGCCTCTGTCGGGAACTCGCGGTCGCTTCCGCCCCACGAATGGAACCAGAGGACGTACTCCACCCGATGCCCGACGAGTTGTTCAAAGGCGGCAACCGAGGCAAAGTTGTCATAGGGCACACCCCGTGTGTAGACGCCCAGCGAGAGTTTCCCTTCGCGGTTCAGAGGAGCAGCAGGCCGCCGCGGAAGCAGCGGCGGGGTCGGGGTGGGAGTTGTCGTCGGCGTCGACACAGGAGTCGCCGAAGGCTCAGCGGTCGCCGTGGGGGTCGAGGACGGGAGAACTGTCGGAGAAGCCGTTGGAGCCTCCAGCGACGGCTCGACAGTGCGGGTCGAGAGGTCTGCGGTGTACAGCGTCGTGACCGGTGGCCGGGGCCATCCCGGCATGCAGGCGCTCAAAGCCAGAAGAACGGGGAAAATCAAGGCAAGGATGCCACGGACAGGACGAACGTCCCGCCCCTTTTCCTTGTGCGGGAGGAATCTCATCGCCATCCTTTCTAGCTGGAGCGGCGGAATCCAAAAGCCAGGCCGTATCCCGCGTTCAGAAGAACCCGGCTCAGCAGGCCGGCGAAATAGGCTGCCCACAGGAGGCTCCCCCAGTCCGCCTCGAACAGGAACGAACGCGTCGCCAGGTGGTAGGCCATAGCGCCCACCAGGGCCAGGAACAGGAGAATCTGAGGCAAGACCTGCCACCAGTAGAGACCAAACCGGTGGACCTTGCGGGTCACCCGGTAGACCGGTTTCCGCCTCGGGCCGTAGACGAGAGCCAGAATTGTCGCCCAGATATAGACTGTTATCAGGCCGACCCACATCTGGCGGGAGCGCCATACAGACTCGTAGGGGAGTTCTCCGGCCAGGGCGGTCAACATCAGTTCTGTCGCCGCCATGAAGGGCCAGAAGTGGAGCGCATAGGCGGCGTGGGAAGCCGTCACAGGGTAGATGTCCAGCACGAGAGCCAACAACGGCGTGATGATGAAAATGAGAGTGGCGAAACTGTGCAGGTAAAAGAGGCCCAATTCCAAAAAGTGCAACCGCTGGCGGACGTTCAGGCCTCGTTTCTCCCCCCAAAAGAGCCAGCGCAGCGTGTCCAGGGCCCAGGTGCCCCGCTGTTTGAAATAGTTGGGGATGTCCTCGGGGGCGATCTGACCTCTGGCGCCGACGATGGGGAGATAGATACCGCGCCAGCCGCGCCGCAACACTTCGACTCCCGATTGAAAGTCCTCCACCAGATTCCAGATCGGCAGCCAGCCGATTTCTTCCAGAGCCTCCCGCCGCCAGAGCAGACCAGAGCCGCAGGGAAAAACAGAGCCGGTGACGTTGCGGGCCAGCATCCCCCGGCGGTAGAAGAGAGGCTCCATATTGTTGAAGGGATCCCCCGGGCCGACCACTGCTTCTTTGACCGTCTGGACAAAGGCTGCGCGGGGGTCGCTCAGCAACTGGCCAACGGCCTGCCGGAGGAAGGAGGGATCCGTCAGTTCATCATCGGCGTCCCGCATCTCGATCCAGTCCACATCTTCGCAATAGGAAAGAGGAAACTTGGGCGCGATGCCAAGCGATGCAAAAGCTTCGACCGGAATCGGCCCATCCATGGAACAGGCCTCCAGCGCGGCGTTGAGGTTGCCTGCTTTGGCATCACCTCGCCTCTCTTCTGACCCCCGCGGAGGCGGTTCGTAGTAGAACACCTGGGCAGCGGGAAACTCGTCCTGCAGCCGCCGTGTCATCTCGTGGATGACAGGACGGTGGGAGTCGTCGCTGACCACCAGGCGGATTTTATCAGCGGGATAGTCCTGAGCCAGAACCGAGCGGGCAGTGCGGTAGACCATTTCCGGCGGCTCGCCAGCGGTGGGGATGACCACCAGGACGTTCGGCTCCTCGCCAGGCGGAACCCGGCGCTCCGGGGGCGCCCACAGCGACCAGCTATTGATGACAGTGACGCCAGCCAGCAGGACAGTCATCAGTGTGGCCGCCACGAAGGGAATGGCAAGCCACCATGCCTGTCCGTTCAGGTGCAAAAACAGCCAGGGGACAAACCAGAGCGTCGTCCCAAAGAACAGGACACCCGCGAACCGAAACAGGCGGTTTTTCATCGAGAATCCCCTACTTTAGCGATAGTTCCGCCAGATCACTGTCTCCACCGGGTACTCTACATAACGCAGGTCGCTCCCGATGTTGACAACCCAACTCGTGGACGAGAGAAGGGGCTGGAAGGTCCCGCAGGCTTCTATCTCCTGAAGGACTTGTGCCGGCCAGGCGAAAGAGCCGCGCACGTCTACAAACCAGTCCACTTTGCAGAGATCGACCTCCAGTTCGCCGTGGGTCACGCGGTAGGTGTCATAGACATCCCAAGGAGAGGAGATACGGCCTTCTGCGTAGAGATAAGCGGTGAAAGGCCAGGACTCGTTGACAAGCAGTTTTTCGCCGGGGCGGAGGTGTTGCTGCAGATATTGGGCCGGGGGCCGCAGGTCAGGCCAGCCCCGACCCGCCTGGAAAGCCTGAGTAAAGCCCATTACTGCCAGGGCCAACGCCAGCAGGACGGCCGCGCCGCGGCGCAAGGCCAGAAACTGCCCCTTTCGAGCTTCCCACAGGGCCGCAAACGCAACGCCAACCAGCGGGTAGGCAAAGAGGTAGCCAAAGGTCAGGTGCTTGGTGATACTGACCGGGTCATAGCGGAGAAGGTGATAGGCCGGCCAGATGAAAAGGCTGAGGAGAAGGATACCACCCAGGAGGCGGTTCCCTCGACACAGCAGCCAGCCAGCGGGGGCCAGAACCAGCGCGGGGAGGCTCAGGGAAAGAGCAGTCCAGGCAATCATCGGGAGAGTGACGCCGAAGGAAGGAGTATTGGTCAGCCGCCACTGGAAATAGGTCGCCACCTGTTCCCGCAGAGGGAGGAGCGTCATGAGCGCCGTCAGCGCACCCACGTAGCCAAATAAGAGCAAATCCAGCACGGCCTTTTTCCGCCGCTTGAGGACGAGAATACCCAGAAGGGGCAGGATCATCACGCCAGTGGGATATTTGGCCAGGACGCCCAACGTGTAAGCGGCGATGGCCAGCAGCAACCATTTCCGATGGTCCTGGCGCGCCAGTTCGGTGAGCGCCCAGAAAGCGACGGCCATGCCGGCCCAGGCCAGCCCGTCGTACACGGCCATGCGGGCCATGGAGATGAGCGCGCCGTTGAGGGCCAGAGCAACAGTAGCCCAGAAAGAAGCTCGTTTGCCGAACAGGTTGCGCACAGCTCGCGCAAAGGCAATCAGCCCACCAGCCACAGCCAAAAGTGCCAGGGCGCGAGCCCCCACGGTCCCGGCGACGCGGTATCCCAGCCCGGCCAGGACGGGCCAGAGAAGCGTTCCGCCAAACCAGGTGAGGTACTGGTCCGAGTAGCCATGCCCTTCCAGGGTTCTGAGCCCGGCCGTGATGTAGATGCCCTCGTCAAAGAACAAGCCGTTGTAACCCAGAGTGAGAAGGGAAAGCAAAAACCATATCCCAACAATCCCGCCGATCCACCATCGGCGCACGTTTAGAGGCTTCATGATTCGCATTATACCTGCGAGGGCATTTTTCCGCCAGAGCCATCTCGCGTGTTCGAAGCAAAAGGATAGAGCGCCCGCTCGCCCTGCTCCTGCCGGGTCTGTGACCCGGCAGCTCCCCCCGGCGGGGGTCACAAACCCCCGCCGGGCAAGGGTTGCCCCACATCGGCGTTTTGCTTCGAACACTCGTCTCCCTGTCTCCTTGTCCCCTTGCCCTCCTTGTGTTAGAATACCCCCCAGAAAATCCCTATGCTCAGAAACCTGTTCTCCTCTATCAGCGTCCGCCTGGTCGGCGTCTACCTGCTGGTCGCCGCCCTGGCCCTCGCCGTCGGCGCGGCCGGCTACGTGCAGATCGAGCGCATCGGCAATATCCTGGCCACGGAGACAACCACCCGCGCTGAAATCCGCTACCTCAGCACCAAAATCCGTGTCGAGGTCCTCCAGGTCTCGCTGCTGGTGGAAAGCTATGTCCAGGCCGAATCGCCCGCTACCCGCACGCGCCTGGCTACCCAACTGACCGACGAGTTCACCACCCTCGACGAATTCGTCCGCCAGCTTGGCCGGTACAGCAGCTCGGAAGCCGAACAGATCACCCTGGGCGAGATCGACGCCCTGATCCAGACCTATGTCCACCAGGCCGAGGCCGTGCTCGCCGCTCCCGACAGCGACAACCCCCTGGCAGATGTGACCGCTGTCAGGCTCGCTGCGTTCAAACTTACCCGCGCCCGCCTGCTGCAACGGCTGTCCGATTTCGAGGACGAACAAACCAGCAGGCTCTATCGCTCGCGCCAGATCGTCCGCGAGACCGTGACCGGCGCCCTGGTCACCATCATCGCCCTGACCGTCGTCGCCATCGCCAGCAGTCTGCTCCTTGGCGGCTGGGCCTCCAGCACCATCAGCCGTCCGGTCAACCGCCTGGTCGAAGCCGCCCAGCGCCTGGCCAGCGGCGACATGAGCCACCGCGCCGACGTCCGCAGCCACAGCGAGATCGGCCTGCTCGCCACGGTCTTTAACGACATGGCCTCCCAACTCCAGACACTGGTGCAAAGCCTGGAAAACCGGCTGAGCGAGCTGCGCCAGGCTTCAGCGCGGCTGGAGCTGCTGCACAGCCTGGGCCAGCGGCTCTCCCAGAGCCTGGACCTGCACGAGGTGGCCCAGCGCGCGATCGACGGCATCTGCCAGGTCGTCGGCGCCCGCCACGGCGCCGTCCTCATCCGTCAGAGCCAGGACTGGCACCTGCACATCATCGCCGACTCGTCCTATGACGCCATCCGCGCCGAGGCGATCCGGCAACAGTTCGCCCTCGAGCCCGGCAAGGGATTGGCCGGCTGGGTCGCCGTCCACCAGCAATCCGCCCTGGTCAACGACGTGACGCAGGACGAGCGCTGGCTCACCCTCATCGGCCTCGATGAGTGGGTCCGTTCCGCCATCAGCGTCCCCCTGGTCACGCCCAAAGAGCCAATCGGCGTGCTGAACATCTATAGCGACCAGCCCGGCTTTTTCAACGAGAGCCACCTCCACCTGGTCGAATCGGTCGCTGCCGTCGTCGCCGTCGCCCTGGCCAATGCCCGCCTCTACCAGGAGACCCGCCGCCAGTTGGACGAACTCTCCACGCTCCACGCCGTCGCTGCTGTCGCCGCAGCGGCAGAGGACGAAGACTCGCTGATCGAGGGCGTAACGGAGGTGATCGGTCATTCGCTCCATCTGGACAATTTCGGCGTCCTCCTGCTCGATGCCGAGGGCATCGCATTGCACTTTCACCCCTCGTATCGCGGCCTGCCCCCCGAGCTGATGCAGCACACCATCCCCATCGGCACCGGCGTCACCGGCGCCGTCGCCATAAGCGGCATCCCCTGCAACCTCGGCGATGTAAGCAGCGAGCCATTCTACATCTCTTTGACCGGCAAGACGCGCTCCGAACTCTGCGTCCCACTCAAGGTCGGCCGGCGAGTCATCGGCGTCATCAACGCCGAAAGCAGCCAGCCCAACGCCTTCACCTCCTCTGACGAGCGCCTGATGATGACGCTGGCCGGGCAGTTGGCCACCGCCATCGAGAAAGCGCGCCTGCTGGCCAAAACCCGTCAGCACGCCGAAGATCTCGCTGCCGCCCTGGCCCGGCTCGAAGAACTCGACAGGCTCAAGGACGAGTTCGTCCAGAACGTCTCTCACGAACTGCGCTCCCCCATTGCCCTGATCCAGGGCTATGCCGACCTGCTCGCGGCAGGCGATCTGGGTGAGCTGAGTCAGGCCCAGCGGGGAGCAGTCGACATCATCTGCCGGCGCACGCGCATGCTCAGCGATCTGGTCAAAGACATCACTCTCATCCTGATGGCCGAGGCACGTCCCCTCGACCGTGAGCCGCTGGCGCTGGAGGAGTTGGTGCAGGCCGCCGTGACCGACTTTGGCGTCATCGCCGATGGGGCCGGGCTGACCCTGCGCGCCGAAATCGAGCCCGCCCTGCCGCCCGTCAACGGCGCGCCGCTCTACCTCCGCCGCGTGCTCGACAACCTGATCGGCAACGCCATCAAGTTCACCCCCGCCCAGGGCGTCATCACCGTCCGCCTCCGCCGTCAGGATCACAACGTCGTGCTGGAGGTCGCCGACACGGGCATCGGCATCCCCGCCGAGGAGCAGGAACGCGTTTTCGACCGCTTTTACCAGGTAGACAGCAGCAGCCGCCGACGCTACAGGGGGATCGGCCTGGGACTGGCTCTGGTCAAGGAAATCGTCGAGGCGCACGGCGGAACCGTGCGCCTCCACAGTGAGAAGGGCCAGGGTTCGACCTTTATCGTCACCCTGCCGGCACTCGTAGAAAACATAGGCCCCACCGTGCCGTGTGCCGAATAGTTTTGACCCTGCCTTCGCAGGTGGAGTCCTGCTCAGAGGTTCTGCCTTGCCCGAAGGCTACCGCATCCCCGCTGAAGAGTCAGTCTCCGTCGTTTTAAGTGTTGGCTCAAAACCCAGATCGGCGATCACGCACACAGCAGGGCTTGCACATACTATACCACGTCTCCCCCAAACGCGCAAGTCCCCTCTCCTTCCACCCCGCTCCCGCCGGGTCTGCCCCAGCAGCCCCCCACTGGCGGGGGTCGCAGATCCCCGCCGGGCAATAGGGT
>DAOTYD010000167.1:0-14340 GCA_034435295.1 Anaerolineae bacterium
TCCATGACCTTGAAGTGCTGTTGGGGCTTATCGTACCGACCAGGCCGGATTTTGAGGTTATCCGCGATGCGCTCCTGCTCCTCAACGACTATGCTGTGGACATTCGCTATCCGGGTGAGTTTGCGACGAAAGACGAAGCACGCGCTGCCGTGAAGGCGATGCGGACAGTGCGTGCTTTCATACGCCAGAAACTGGGATTGCCATGAGGTGACACGTGGTGCAGGTCATCTGGCCGGCCTATGTGACCCAGGAGCATCTCGACCGGGTGGGCCGGTATCCGGCTGAGACTGCCGGGGACAACTCTTACGACAAAGCCGTCGCCCTGCTCCGCAGGTTGCGCGACCTGGCCAGCTATCAGTGCCGCATGGCCGATTTCCAGTCCCGAGTGGCAGACCTGCATGTGCGCTACGCCAACCGGCCGGCCTTGCGCCAGCGTCTGCAGCGGGCCAGGCTGCTTTGACCACGAGGCTGCAGAGTGGCATTGTCCGATCATCCGCGATTCCACAACCTGCTCGAGGTGGCCGGCCTGTTCCTGAAGCTGGGCACGATCAGCTTCGGCGGGCCGGCGGCCCACATCGCCCTCATGGAGCAGGAGACGGTCTCCCGCCGCCGCTGGCTGAGCCGCGAGCACTTTCTCGACCTGCTGGCCGCCACCAACCTGGTGCCCGGCCCCAACGCCGTGGAGATGGCCAGCCACATCGGCTTTGTCCACGCCGGCTGGCCAGGCCTGCTGGCCGGAGGAGCGTCCTTCATCCTCCCGGCTTTCTTCATCAGCCTGGCCCTGGCCTGGGCCTACGTTCGCTTTGGCGCCCTGCCCCAGGTGACGGCGCTCTTCTACGGCATCAACCCGGCGGTGATGGCTGTCATCGTGACGGCCACCTACCGCCTGGGCCGGGCGGCGTTGCGGGACTGGCGGGCCATCGCCCTGGCCGTGGCCTGCCTGGCAGCCGCCCTCCTGGGCGTCAACGAAGTGGTGCTGCTCCTGGCGGCGGGGGTCGTGGGCGTCCTGCTCTATGCGCCGCCCCGTCTGCCCACCCGGCTGCGGTGGGCGATGTTCGGCCTCCCGGCCAGCCTGTCTGCCCTCCCTCTGCCTGGGTTGGATGACCGCCTTCTCCGTCTGGGGCTCTTCTTCCTCAAGGTGGGTTCGCTCCTCTTCGGCAGCGGCATGGTGCTGTTCGCCTTCATCCAGCGGGATGTAGTGGACCGTTACGGCTGGCTGACCCAGCATCAGCTTCTGGATGCCATCGCCGTGGGCCAGATGACGCCGGGGCCGGTGCTCTCCTCGGCCACCTTCATCGGCTATCTTGTGGCCGGCTGGGCCGGGGCGGTGGTCTCCACGCTGGCCGTCTTTATGCCCTCGTTCGTCATCGTGGCCCTGGTGGGGCCGTGGATCCCCCGCCTTCGCCGCTGGGCAGCGGCCCAGGCTTTCCTGCGCGGGGTGAACGCCGCCGTGGTGGCGCTGATCCTGGCGGTGGCATTGGCGCTGTTTCGTTCAGCCGTTGTGGACGTCTGGACGGCGGCCATCCTGCTGGCCAGCCTGGTTGTCCTGCTCCGTTTCCGCGCCGAGACCATGTGGCTGGTGCTGGGTGGGGCGGTCTGCGGGCTGATCCACTATCTGGTCGTTAGGATGGGCTGTTGACCCATCCTGCCTGACAGGGGGCACAAGATGAGCGAGTCTTCCAGCTATCGGCAGGTGCGGATCGGCCAGTTCACCGTCGGCATCATTGGGCTGGACGAGATCTTTGCCGCGCTGCGCGAGGAGGGTCGCCCGCCCGACGAGACGGTGGTGGACGAACTGCTCGCCCGCATTCGCCGGCACAACTATATCCCGTCGGCGGCGGTGGACGAGTATCGTGAGGCGCTGCTGCGCGAGTATCGTCGCTTCTACCTGCAGGCTGGCTGCACCTGCACGGTCGACTATGGCGTGTGGCGCGGCCATCGGCGGGAGACGATTCCCTGGTACCCGACGATCCACGCCGAACTGTGCAACGGCTGCGGGGCGTGCCTGCGCTTCTGCACCTTTGGCGTCCTGGCCGCCACCGACGACGGGCGGGTCGAGGTAGTCGAACCATTCCGCTG
Organism: Anaerolineae bacterium; assembly: GCA_034435295.1. Lineage (GTDB taxonomy): Bacteria > Chloroflexota > Anaerolineae > B4-G1 > DUEL01 > DAOTYD01. The sequence continues at coordinate 2,080 of DAOTYD010000167.1, forward strand.
CCAGGTCGGCTGCAGCGCCTGCGCGAACCTGTGCAAGCCGCGGGCGCTGACCTTCCCGCCTCGCCAGGTGCTCGAGCCGTTCGGAGGCTGAGGCGAATCGGGACCCTGTCATTCTGAGCGAGCGCACCTGACAAAGCCTGGGCAAGGGCTGGTACGGCCAGGGATTCCAGTCGTTGCAACGGGATCCCCTTCGGCTTCGCTCAGGGCAGGCTTCGCTCCCTTCGGTCGCTCAGAATGACATGCCAGGACCTATCGGTCGCTCAGAATGACACGCCGATGGGGCGCGGTGCAGGTACATGGAACGCCTGGGCTTTCGTGCCGCCCCACCATAACCTGTCGGGTCGCTTTGGCAAGTTTTGGCAAAACCTGTATACTTGGGGCTTGAGGGGAGCGTTCAATCCGGCCAGCGCCACGGCTGCCATTTCATCTGCGCCAGGCCGAGGTCTGGATGACTGCCGGGTTCCTACGGCGCTGTAGGGACAGCTTCCAATCGGGAGTGGGAGAATGGGAGAACTGTATCCGATGTTGAGCGTAGAAGAGGCGTTGGAGAGAGTGCTGGCGGCTTTCCAGCCGCTGGAAGCGGAGCGCGTGCCGCTGCTGGAGACGCTGGGCCGCGTGCTGGCCGAGGATGTCTATGCCGATATGGACATCCCACCCCTGGCCAACACGGCCATGGACGGCTACGCTGTCCGCGCCGCCGACACCGCCGCGGCCAGCCCCGAACACCCGCTGCGCCTGCGCGTGGTCCATGACCTGGCCGCCGGCTACACCAGCGATGTGGCTGTCACGCCCGGCACGGCCATTCGCATCATGACCGGCGCGCCCATCCCGCCCGGCGCCGACGCCGTGGTCCAGTTCGAGGACACGGCGGCGGATGGGGAGGAGGTGCTCATCTTCAAAGGCGTGACGACGGGCAAGAACGTCCGCCAGGCCGGCGAGGATGTGCAGAAAGGCGCGCTCATCCTGGCAAGAGGCAGCGAGATCCGACCCCAGGAGGTGGGGATGCTGGCCGCTCTCGGCCATACAGAAGCGTGGGTCCACCGCCGCCCGCGTGTGGCCATCCTGGCCACCGGCGACGAGGTGATCGAGATCAACGCCCCCTGGCAGCCGGGCAAGATCCGCAACGCCAACTCCTACTCCAACGCCGCCCAGGTGCTCCGCTACGGCGGCATCCCCCTTCTGCTGGGCATCGCCCGCGACGACGTGGCCGAGCTGACGGTCCGCATCCGCGCCGGGCTGGAGGAGGGGGCCGACCTCTTCCTCACCTCGGGCGGCGTCTCGGTGGGCGATTTCGACGTGGTCAAGAAGGTGCTGGCCGCCGAGGGAGAAATGACTTTCTGGCGGGTGCGCATGAAGCCGGGCAAGCCGCTGGCCTTTGGCCACCTGCGCGGCGTGCCCCTGCTGGGCCTGCCGGGCAACCCCGTCTCGGCCATGGTCGCCTTTGAGCTGTTCGCCCGCCCGGCGATCCTCAAGATGCTGGGCAAGACCCGCCTGGGCAAGCCGACGGTGGAAGCGACGCTGCTGGACCAGGTGCGGCGTAAAGATGACCGCCGCCACTATCTGCGGGTGACGGTCGAGCGGGGCGAGGAGGGCTATGTCGCCCGACTGACTGGCGACCAGGGCTCGGGCATCCTGCTCTCGATGGTGCGGGCGCAGGGGCTGGCGGTCATCCCGGAGGATGTGGACCACCTGCCGGCCGGCTCGCGGGTGTCGGTGGTGATGCTGGACTGCCCGGAACGGGAATAGGGGAGGACACTTGTGGCCCGCATCACGGTGGGCAAAGACGGCCTCATCGCCCTGCCAGAGGGCTATCGGCAGCGATACGGCCTGGTGGAGGGGCAGGAGCTGGTGCTGGAGCCGGGCGAGGACGGGCTGACTTTGCAGTTTGCCCGGCCCGACGCCCGCCGCGCCTACATCGAGGTGACCGCCCGTTGCAACCTGAACTGCGCCATGTGCGTGCGCCAGGTGTGGCGCGACGCTCCCGGCGAGATGAGCTGGGAGACTTTCCAGGCCGCGATCGAGGGCCTGCGCGCTTTCCCCGCCCTGCGGCGGCTCACCTTCGGCGGCTATGGCGAACCCCTGCTCCATCCTCGCTTCCCCGACATGCTGGCCCTGGCGGCAGAGCTGCGGGTGGGCATGACCCTCACCACCAACGGCCTGCTGCTCGACCGCGCCATGGCTGCGCGGCTGCTGGATGCTCATCTGGATATGGTGGTCGTGTCGCTGGACACCGTTCACCTGCAGGCCTACGACCAGGCGCGGGTGGAGCGCGGGGTCGAGCGGGTGCTGGACAACCTGCGCGCCTTGCGCGAGCTGGCGAAGCAGCGCGGGCGTTCGCTGCCCCAAATCGGGCTGGAGTTTGTCGCCATGCGCAGCAATCTGGAGTGGCTGAGCCGACTGCCGGAGGTCGCCAACGACCTGGGGGCCGCGTTCGTGCTGGTCAGCAACCTGCTGCCGCACACGCCGGAGATGGCCGACGAGATCCTCTACGACCGCGACGCGCCGCTGCCGCTCCCCGGCGGCTGGCCGGTGCGGGGCGGCGACATGGTGCTGTGGGGCGCGGTCAAGCTGCCGCGGATGAAGTGGGGCGCCTGGCAGCGCTGCCGCTTTGTCGAAGAGCGCGCTGTGGTCATCGGCTGGGACGGTGGGGTGAGCCCCTGCTACGCGCTGATGCACTCCTACCCCTACTACATCTATGGTCGACGCAAAGAGGTCAGCCGCTATGTGCTGGGCCGCGTGCCCGAGCAGTCCCTGGCCGAGATCTGGACCTCGGATGAGTACATCTCTTTCCGCGCCAAAGTGCGCGATATGCGCTTCCCCTCGTGCGTGGACTGTGGGCTGGCCTGCACCTACGCCGAGGACAATGAAGACTGCTGGGGCAATGTCCCCTCCTGCGCCGACTGCCTGTGGGCGCAGGATATGGTGCGCTGTCCGTAAATTTGCGCCCAGGCGGAAATCGAGGTAAAATATGCTTGCCTCGTAGATTGTTCTTTGACACCGTCATATTGTCTCCGAGCTATGGTTGCTACCGGTTCGCCCATGCGCCATAGCCGATAGGGTGCAGCCGGAAACGGCTGTGCCTCCCAGCGCGGAAAGGAGAGCCTGACTCTGGTGCTCCGGCCAGATGGAGGGTCTCCTTTTTTGTTGTGATCGAGAGGAGGTGAGCGACAACAGAGGTAGCGAGCGGTTTTTCACCTGATCTGTCGATGCACAAAACGCTTGAACCATATAAGGAGGTGTCTGACGATGAGCAAGATCCTGCGTGTCAACATGACCACCCTGACGACGGCCTACGAAGACGTGCCCGAAGCGTACCGTTTTCTCGGCGGCCGGGGACTCACGTCCTCTATCGTCTTTGACGAGGTCGAGCCGACCTGCCACCCCTTGGGGCCGAACAACAAGCTGGTCTTTGCCCCCGGCATGGTCACCGGCACGGCGGCGCCGACCAGTTCGCGCATCTCCGTCGGCGGCAAGTCGCCGCTGACCGGCACGATCAAAGAATCCAACGCCGGCACCAAGTTCAGCCCCATGCTGGCCAAATTGGGCATCAAGGCCATCATCGTCGAAGGCCAGCCCAGGGACGGCGGCTGGTACGTGCTGGAGATCGACCAGAACGGCGCACGGCTGGTGCCGGCAGGCGACCTGGTGGGCAAGGGCGCCTATGCCACCACCGACGCTCTGATCGGCAGGTACGGTAAGGTCGGGGTGTGCTGCATCGGCCCGGCTGGCGAGATGAAGATGGCCATGGCCGGCGTCTGCTTCAATGACCTGAGCGACCGCGCCAGCCGCTATTCGGGACGCGGCGGCCTGGGCGCGGTGATGGGTTCCAAGGGCCTCAAGGCCATCGTGGTCGATGACAAGGGCGCGCCCGGCGTCGAGATCGCCGACAAGGAGCTGTTCGACCGCGGACGCAAAAAGCTGACCGAGGCGCTGCGCTCCCATGCCATCACCAAGCCGCAGGGGGCGCTCAACACATACGGCACGGCGGTGCTGATCAACATCCTCAACGAGGCCGGCGGCCTGCCCACGCGCAACTTTTCCAGCGGCTTTTTCGAGGACGCGCCCAAGATCTCCGGCGAAGCGTTATTCGAGGGCATCAAGCAGCGCCTGGGCAAAGAGACCTACAACCACGCCTGCAGCCCCGGCTGTATCATCCAGTGTTCCAACACCTGGTACAAAGCCGACGGCACGGAGCACGTTTCTTGCCAGGAGTACGAGTCCGTCTGGGCCTTTGGCGCCAACTGCGGCATCAACGACCTGGACGTGACCGGCGAGCTGATCCGCCTGTGCAACGAGTACGGCCTGGACACCATCGAGGCGGGCGGGACGATCGCCGTGGCGATGGAGGGTGGCCTGGCCGAGTTTGGCGACGGGCAGAAAGCCATCGAGTTGATGCACGAGATCGGCAAGGGCACGCCCCTGGGCCGCATTCTGGGCCAGGGCGCGGCCTTTACCGGCAAGGCCCTGGGCGTCGTCCGCGTGCCGGGGGTCAAGGGCCAGAACATGCCCGCCTATGAGCCCCGCGCCGTCAAGGGTATCGGCGTGACCTACATCACCAACCCGCAGGGCGCCGACCATACCATCGGCTACACTATCGCTCCGGAGATCCTGGGCGTCAGCGGCAAGGCCGATCCCCTGACCCCGGAGGGCAAGGCCGAGCTGTCGCGCAACTTCCAGATCGCTACCGCCTTTATTGACTCCAGCGGCTACTGCCTGTTCATCGCTTTTGCCATCCTGGACATTGCCGAGGGCTTTGAGGGGATGATCGAGAGCTGCGCGGGCGTGTTCGGCACCCAATGGACCGCCGACGACGCCAACCGCATCGGCGCCGAGATCCTCAAGAAAGAGCGGGCCTTCGACCAGGCGGCCGGCTTCACTTCGGCGCACGACCGCCCGCCCGAGTTCATGCGCTACGAGCCCCTGCCGCCGCACAACCACGTCTGGGATGTGCCCGACGAGGCGCTGGACAAGGTCTGGGATTTCTAACCTCATCCTGCTGAGTGTGGGGGCACGGCGTACCGTGCCCCCACTTTGCTGGACGCCGAACAGGGAGAGCGCGCCGCCGCCGTGGCGCCGGTGCGCCAGCCGGATGAGGCGTGACAAGAGTTCGGAAAGAGACGATGATCGAGATCCAGGTGTATCTGTACGCCACACTGCGCAAATACAGCCCCGGCCTCGGCGTCGGCGAACCGCTGCAGGTGCAGATGGCCGAGGGGTCCACAGTGGCTGATCTGTTGCGCCAGTTGGGGGTGCCGGCCAGCGAGGTCAAGACGGCGATCGTCAACAACTGCCAGCAGGACGAGGATTACCGCCTGTGTGACGGCGACCGTGTGGCCCTTTTCTCTCCGGTGGCTGGCGGGTGAGATCCAGGCTTCAGGCCGGGTCAGGGCTTGCCTGGGCCTGCTGCCAGCGCAGCCGATTCCCCTCGACAACGGCGCGAGCCTGCCCTGCCCGTTCCAGCGAGGATAGCGCCGCCAGGACGGTCGCCCGCGTGAGAAAGTAGGCCACGGCGTTGCCCAGGCGCAGCTCCAGGTGGTGGCAGATGTGGGCGACCAGGTCCGAAGTCTCCTGCGGCGTCTCCAGCGCGGCCAGGATGCGGGCGCGAATCTCCTCCAATCGTTCGCGGTTGGCCGCGCAGGCCGCCGCGATCTCTTCCCCGGCGCTGTAGGCCGGCCCATGACCGGGCGCAAAGCAGCGGTAGGGCAGTTCGGGCAGCCGCTCCAGCGTGGCGATGGTCTCGTCCAGGTCGACGCAAAAAGTCACCCTGTGCTTTTCCAGCGTCTCGGCGGGAAAGACGGCGTCGGCGCAAAAGAGCACGTCATCTGCGGCGACGCCGACCTGTTCGAGGGCGTGGCCGGGCAGGCTGACGATCTCGACCTGGAAGGGGCCGATCGAGAGGGGGCCGGGGCCCACGATGGCGTCGATGCGGCACGGCTGGGCCAGGGTGAACTTGTGGCGCAGCTCGCGGATGGGCGCGGCGCCGGCAAAGAGAAAGAGCGGTTCCATGATCGGATGGGTCATCATTGCCGCTTCCAGCGCGGGGGCGTAGAAGGGCACACTCGTCCGTTGCTGAAGAAAATGGGCGCCGCCGAAATGGTCGGCGTGGGCGTGGGTGAGCAGGACCCCCTCCAGCGCGATCCCCAGCGCGTCGACGGCGCGCAGCGCCTGCCGTGCTGCATCCTTGTCCAGCCCGGCGTCGATCAGCAGCCCCTTGCCCTGGCGCACGACCAGCCCCATGTTGGAGCCGCCGCACAGGTGAAAGATGCCGTCCCCCAGTTGGTTCATATGGACCACACCTTGCGAAACAGTTTGACGCTGCTTTCTTCTTTTTTCAGCCCGACCATCTCGAAATAGGGAGCTGCTCCGGCCCAGCCGGGATCGCTGGCGTAGCGCGTTTCCAGCCGGATCAGCCGTTCGAGGGCCTGCGGCTGCTGCAGGATTTTGCGCTGCACCTCTGGCGGCAGCCGCTCAGCAAAGACCGAGCGCCCGACGACGCGCGCGATTTCGAGATTGTGCTGCTCGAAATAGCCCTTGATCTCTGCAACGGTGAAAAAGCGGGTGGCCTGCTGTGACTGGTCTATTGCGAGCTGGCCGGTGGCAAGAATCTGCTCGGCCCGCTCCCAATCGCCGGCAGCGATGGCCTGCACAGCAGCAAAGCGGCTTTCGACCGAGACGATGACGTGGCCGCCGGGCCGGGTTACCCGCGCCATCTCGCTGATGGCCTGCTGGGGATCGCCGCAGCAGGAAAGGACGTCGTAGGCCAGGGCCAGGTGGAAGGAATCGGAGGCCAGATCGCCCAAGTCACGGATGTCCATCTGCTCGATGATCACGCGGTCGAGCAGCCCTTTGGCGCTGAGACGTTGCCGGACAGCCTCCAGCGCGCTGGCCGAAATGTCGGTCAGGGTGATGTGGTAGCCCATGCGCGCCAGCCGCACGGCCCAGCGTCCGCTGCCGCCGCCGGCATCGAGGATGCGTCCGCCGGGAGGAGGCAGGAAGCGCTGAATGTTGTCCCACGTGATGGCCTCGTGGATGCGGACAGAGAACTCTTCGTGGGGCGCGTCCCCCAGACGGTCCATCGACAAGGCTGCTCTCCTTACAGATACGCCCCTTCACCGGAGGGCGAAGGGGCGTTCTGGACGCTGTGGACCCGGAGGGACTCGAACCCTCGGCCTTCTCAATGCCATTGAGACGCGCTCCCAACTGCGCCACGGGCCCTCGTGCGGTCGATGGTGGAGCTGAGGGGATTCGAACCCCTGGCCTCTACAGTGCGATTGTAGCGCTCTCCCGGCTGAGCTACAGCCCCACGAACCTGCGCGTATTCTACCGCAGATTTCGCGGATGTCAACTGGTGACGCAGGAATGCAATTGTCAGCAGACCCTCCCGCAGGCAGATCTGCGGGAGGGTCTGTAATCTGTGTCCCTCTACCCATTGCGCTTGAGCTTCCCCGTCCGCTTGGCATACCGCTCGCCCAGGCGGAAGATGTACAGGCCCAGCGGCAGCGTGACCAGCCCGGCGATCAGCAGCGGCCACAGGTGGGGCCACAGCGAGCGGGTGGGCGCGCCTTCCAGGATCGTCGCGCGCATGCCCTGCAGCACGAACGTCGCCGGAGAGAGGCGCGCCAGCGGCTGCATCCACTGCGGCAGCACCTCGATCGGGTAATAGACCCCCGAGATCAGCAAAAAGACCGCCTGGACGACATTGGTCATCTGCGCGCCGCGCTCAGGAAAGAGCAGCGGCAACACCGAGGCCAGGATGCCCAGCCCGATGAAGGAGAGACTCCCTGCCAGCAGCATCACCGTCGCCCCGAACAGGTTGGCCCGGCTCAGGTCCAGATGGAAGAAAAGGGCCACGATGCCCAGGATCACGGCGGTAAAGATCAGGCTGTAGACCACGGCAAAAACTGTCTGGCCCATCATCTGGGTGAGGCGGGTGATGGGAGCCATAAAGGTGTACTCGATGGTGTCCTCCCACCGCTCCCAGGCGATCATCTCGCTGATGTTGTCAAAGACAATGGCCAGAAAGCGCCAGACCATCGTGCCGATGAGCAGGTACATGATCAGATAGTTGGTGTCGACCTGCACGCCGGAGATCGCCTCCATCCCCGCGCCGATGTAGGTGATGGAAAGGGTTGTGGCGATGGAGTAGCACAGCCAGACCACTTCCCAGCCCCAGTAGCGGCGCACCAGGTTGAAATTGCGCTCCACGAAAGCGTAGGAAGCGCGGAACTCACGAATCAGTTGTGCCATGTCTGTCCTCCCTGTTGGTTCATTCGTCCGTCTCCTCCTCTGTCTGGAGACGCTTGCCGGTCAGTTCCATAAAGACGTCCTCCAGCGTCACCTCGTGCCCGTTGGTGCGGGCGACGCTGGCCTTGAGGTTGGCCGGCGTGTCCAGCGCCACGATTTTGCCGTCGTCGATGATGGCGACGCGGTTGCAGAGGGCATCGGCCTCCTGCATGTCGTGCGTCGTCAGCAGGATGGTGGCGTCGTGGCAGTCGCGCAGCTCTTCGACAAAGGCCTGCACCTCGCGCTTGGAGCGGGGGTCGAGGCCCGTCGTGGGCTCGTCTAGCAGCAGCAAGATCGGCTGGGTGAGAAAGGCGCGGGCGATGGCGACCTTTTGCTGCATGCCGCGACTCATCTCCTCCATCGGCCGGCTGATGTCCTCTCTCTTCAGGCCCAGGCGGGTCAGGATCTCAACCACCTGTTTGCGTGCTTGCCGGGCATCCAGCCCGTAGAGACGCGCGCCGTAGAGCAGGTTCTCCATCGGCGTCAGTTTCTTGAAGAAGGAGGCCTCGACCGAGACGCGGTTGATCAGCCGCTTGACCGCCATCTCCTCGCGCAGGGCGTCGTGACCAAAGATCGTGATCTGGCCCTCGTCGGGGATGAGCAGGGTGGCCAGGCAGCGCACCAGCGTCGATTTGCCCGAGCCGTTGGGGCCCAGGATGCCAAAGACCTCCCCGCGCGCCACGTCGAAACTGACATTGTCGACGGCGACGACGGGCTTGGGGCCGTTGCTGTTGCGCTTCCACGGCCAGCGAATGCCCTCGCTGCGGACGAAACGCTTGGTGACGCCGGCGACGTGCAGCGCGATTTCGTTGTTGGCGTACATCTCTTTTCTCCTCGAGTTTCTTCTGTGGGCCTGCTCCAAAAAGAGCGAGGCCGCGGACTTGCCCACGGCCTCGCCAGGGATAGCGATTGGCAAGAAAAAAGGCCGTGGGCGTCGCTGGCGCTCACGGCCTTGATGGCTGTTGACTCAGGTCAACGGGCGTGAGGCGCACTGCGACAAGGCAGCACCAGACCACCGCTCACGTCGCGGCGGCGGTTCGCGCTCATAGCGATGAACTTGTCGCTGTGCATGAAAAACCTCCTCACAAGATTATGATAATATTCTACCTCTTACTGGCAAATTGTCAAGCGAGTTGACATTGCCCTATAAGACGGTATAATGCCCCGCTGGCAAAATCTCTGAAAGCTCGATTGAGGAGGAATCGATGGACAAAAAATGGGTTTATCTTGCGGCTTCAGCTCGCCAGGAGTTGGCCGACGTGCTGGGCCACGTTCCCTCGCTGGCCGAGATGAAGACCATCCTCGGCGGCAAGGGCGCCGGCCTGGTCGATATGATCCACGCCGGCCTCACCGTGCCCCCCGCTTTCATCATCACCACCGAGGCCTGCGTGGACTATATGCGCACGGGCGAGTTTCCGGCCGGGATGTGGGAACAGGTCCTGGCGGCGATGACCGAGCTGGAAAAGGTGACGGGCAAGCGCTTTGGCGACCCCGCCAATCCGCTCCTGGTTTCGGTGCGCTCCGGCGCGCGCGTCTCGATGCCGGGCATGATGGATACGGTGCTCAACCTGGGCCTCAACGACCAGACCCGCGAGGGGCTGGCCCGCCTCTCGGAGAACGAGTGGTTCTCTTACGATGCCTATCGCCGTTTCATCACCATGTTCTCCGACATCGTCATGGGCCTGGAGCGGGAGCACTTTGAAAAGCTGCTGACCGCCCTGAAGCAGGAGGAGGGCGTCGCCAGCGATGCCGAGGTCAGCCTGGAGGGGATGAAAAAGCTGGTCGGCCAGTACAAGGCGCTCTATCAGCAACACTTCGGCCAGCCCTTCCCCAGCGATCCCTACGAGCACCTGCGCCTGGCCATCCGCGCCGTCTTTGACTCGTGGAACGGCGAGCGGGCGGTGGCCTACCGCAACTATAACAAGATCCCGCACGATTGGGGCACCGCCGTCAACGTGCAGACGATGGTCTTTGGCAATCTGGGCGAGCGCAGCGGCACGGGTGTTGCCTTTACCCGCAACCCCGCCACCGGCGCGAAGGAGCTCTACGGCGAGTACCTGGAAAACGCCCAGGGCGAGGACGTGGTTGCTGGCATCCGCACGCCGATGAAGATCGCTCAACTGCGCGAGGTGATGCCCGACATCTATGAGCAGTTCTCCCAGATCGCCCGCCAGTTGGAAGGCTACTATCGGGACATGCAGGACCTCGAGTTCACCGTCGAGCGGGGCAAGCTGTGGATGCTGCAGACGCGCAACGGCAAGCGCACAGCGGCTGCCTCGGTCAAGGTCGCTGTCGATATGGCCGAGGAGGGCCTCATCAGCAAGGAAGAGGCGCTCATGCGCGTCTCGCCCCACGAGGTCGATCAGTTGCTCCACCCCATGTTCGACCCCCAGGCCAAAGAGGAGGCCAGGGCGCGCGGTGACCTGCTGGCGCGCGGTCTCAATGCCTCGCCCGGCGCTGCCACCGGCGCGGCGGTCTTTGACGCCAAAAGGGCCAGGGATTTGGGCAACCAGGGCCAGGCGGTGATCCTGGTGCGGCCAGAGACATCGCCGGAGGACGTGCCTGGCATGCTTGCCTCCAAGGGCGTGCTGACCCAGCACGGCGGCATGACCTCCCACGCGGCCGTTGTCGCCCGCGGCAGCAACCAGCCCGGCGTTGTGGGTTGCTCGGGCATCCACGTCGACGTGGAACGCCGGCAGTTCACGGTCTGGGAAACGGGCCGCGTCGTCCGCGAGGGCGATGTGATCTCTATCGACGGCAGCACCGGCGAGGTCTTTTGGGGCGCCGTGCCAACCAAGGCGGTCGTCTACGAAGAGCAGACCGAGCTGGTCAAGCTGCTGACGTGGGCCGACGAGGTGCGTACTCTGGGCGTGCGCACCAACGCCGACTATCCAAAGGACGCCCGTCAGGCGCGCATCTTTGGCGCGGAGGGCATCGGTCTCTGCCGCACCGAGCACATGTTCTTCGAACCGTTTGCCCGTCAGCAGGTTGTGCGCATGATCATGGCCGAGACGGACGAAGAGCGCCAGGACGCCCTGGACAAGATGCTGCCCATCCAGGAGCAGGACTTTGAGGGCATCTTTGAGGCGATGGATGGCCTGCCTGTCATCATGCGCCTGATCGACCCGCCGATGCACGAGTTTCTGCCCAGCCGCGACGAGACGCTGGAAAGGGTCGTCCAGTTGCGCTGCACGGGTGAGGATCCCGAAGAACTGGCCCGCCTGGAAAAAATCCTGCGCGTGATCAACGCCATGTGGGAGGTCAACCCGATGATGGGCCTGCGCGGCTGCCGCGCCGGCATCATGTACAAGGGCCTGACCGAGATGCAGACCCGTGCCTACTTCCAGGCCGCCTGCCGCTGCCACAAGCGCGGCATCAAGGTCATCCCGGAGGTCATGATCCCCCTGGTCAGCCACGTCAACGAGCTCAAGCTGGAGCGGACCAAGCTGGAGGCCGTGGCAAAGCAGGTGATGGCCGAGGAAGGCGTGCAGGACGGCGAGTTCAAGTATCTCTTTGGCACGATGATCGAGGTGCCGCGCGCGGCTCTCACGGCTTCCGAGATTGCCGGGTATGCCGACTTTTTCTCCTTTGGCACCAATGACCTGACCCAGATGACCTATGGCTTTAGCCGCGACGACGCTGAGGGCAAGTTCCTGATGCAGTATGTGGACGGCGTCAGGACGGGCCAGGTGGATGAGGAGGGCAACCCCATCACGGTCAAGATTCTGCCCTTCAATCCCTTCCAGTCGCTCGACCAGGTTGGCGTGGGCCGCCTGGTTGACATGTGTGTGCAGGAAGGGAAAGCGGCCAATCCCAAGTTAGAGGTTGGCATCTGCGGCGAGCATGGCGGCGACCCCGACTCGATCGATTTCTGCCACCGCGTGGGGCTCAACTATGTGAGCTGCTCGCCCTACCGCGTGCCCGTGGCCCGGCTGGCAGCAGCCCAGGCGGCTATTCGCAATCGCTAATCGCCTATCG
>DAOTYD010000168.1:0-5823 GCA_034435295.1 Anaerolineae bacterium
ATGCCGGCGCGGTAGAGCAGGTTGCGGTTGTTCTCGTCGTACACGTTCACGTCCACCAGGGGCACCTCCCCGGCAAAGTCCGGGTAGACCTGTTCGACGACCTCGATCATCCGCAAGCACTGGTAGCAGTTGTTCGAGTGGAAGAAGACGAACACCGGTTGCCCGTCGGCCAGCAGTTGGTCCAGTTGCGCTTCGGGCAGGAGCGTTGGCGTGGGTGAGGGTGGCGGGGCGCTGGTTTCGACGGCGGGCGACGATGCAGCGACTTGCTCCACCGGGTCGGGCAGCGCGGCCGTGGGTTGGGCAGCCGACTGCTGCGCCTTCAGAACAACGACCACACCGACCAGCGCGATCACGGCAACAATGACGACCCATTGGACCACGGGCGTCTGTTTTTCCTTCGCTTTCGCTCTTTGGTGTTGTCTGCGGCTCACGGATCCCCCTTCAGGATTGCTGCCCATCCTCCCGCAGGTTCAGAACCTGCGGGAGGATTTGATCAGACCAGCGTCGTCACCATCCAGACCGCCAGCAGCACGAACAGCCCGGCGGTGGCCAGCTTGACCGTCGCCGTGTGGCGGTGGATGAACAACCCCAACTGCTGCGAGGTGGTGCCGAAGTAGGAGAGGACGAAGACCACCACCAGCGGCAGAATGAACATCAGGTTATAGAGCAACAGGTAGAGCCCGGCCTGCAGGCGCAGTTCCGGCACCCCCAGCACGAAGAGGATGGTCGGCAAGTAGACCTGGCCGGTGCAGGCCAGCTCGATGATCGAGACGACCGCCCCGGTGAAGAAGGTGACGGGGATGAAAGCGCGCAGGCCGGCGCCCTCGCGCACCGTGCGGTTGATCCAGCGCCGCAGGCGGGTCGGCAGTTTCATGCGCATCTCGTCGTGCTTGCCGCGACGGGCCTGCCACCAGTCGTGAAGGCTGCCGGCGGCCAGGGCCAGGCAGAGCACGGCGGTCAGCCCGTAGATCCAGCGGCTGACCGCGGTCAGGAAGGGCAACGCGGCCAGGAAGCGCAGCACGCCGAAGCCTACGCCCAGGTAGGTAAGGAAGACGCCCAGGGTAAACGCCGCGCCGGCGAACAGCACCTCCCGTCCACGACGATTCATGAAGGACAGGTAGGAGATGAAGAAGACCAACGTGGCGAAGGCGCAGGGGTTCAGCCCGTCCACCAGGCCCGCGCCCAGCACCGTCGGCAGGCCGAAGGAGCGGAAGCGCGCGATGATGCTGCTGGCCGCCTCGCCCTGGGTCGCTTCCCAGCCCTCGCAGAGCGGTTCGGTGCCGGTGGCGGCGTAGCGGACCAGCAGCGCCTCCAGGCTGGCGCTGTGCACCTCGTCGCCCACCAGGGCTTCGTCGCCGACGAAGACCGCTGGGGCGGTCAGCCGCTTGTTCTCCGGCACGCCAGCCCGTTCGCCCAACCACTCGCACAACTCCGCCTGCTCCCGCACGTCGAAGGCGCAGACGTTCAACTGCGGGTACTGGCTCTGCAGGTAGTTCAGGGCCAACTGCACCCGGTCGCACTCCTGGCAGCCGGACTGGTAGAAGTAGGCCAGGTGAATGGGAGGCGCGCCGGCGGGCTGGGGCGTCGGCGTGGGCAGGGGCTGCACGGGGGTCAGCGCCACGCCGCCCTGGGCCAGGTAGTAGTCAATCAGGCCTGGCAGGCGAGTCTGAATCTCCTCGTTGCCCAGGAGCGCGTAGTCGCCGATGAAGATCTCCGGCACATCGCCGTACACCAGCCCGTACTGCCGTTCCAGGGCCGCCGCGAACTCGTAGCCGCCCCGCTCCAGGTCGTACTGCACGGCGATCACCTGTCCCTCTTCGTAGCGGGCGAGGATGGGCGGCAGGATCTCGTCCATCAGCACCAGGCAGTCCCCGCAGTGGCTGTCCCAGAAGAGCCAGAAGCGGACGCTGCGGTCCGGCGTCGCCGTGGGCGTGAGGGTCGGCGGCGTCTCCGTCGGTTCGAAAACGGGCGGCAGGCCGGGGATGGGTGGATAGTCCACGCCGCCGGCGGCCAGATGCTGTTCGATCAGGCCCGGCAGCCGTTCGGGGATCTCGATAGCACCGACGAGCACCGTATCGCCGATGAACAGCATCGGCACGCCCTGCTGTGCGGGCGGCACCTGGTAGGCGGCCATCGCCGCCGTCCACAGCCGGTAGTTGGCCGGATCGGAGATGGTGAGGCTACGGATCTCCAGTTGCTCGCCGTACTGCGCCTGGAGCGGCGGCAGGGTCTCCTCCATCACGTGGTGGCAGTGGGGGCAGGATTCGGACCAGAACAACACGGCGCGCACGACGGGTCCTTGCGCCGCCACGCGCGGCCAGCCGGCGGTCAGCGCCAGCGCCACCACCACGAACAACAAAGACGTCCACTTACGGATGCGCATCTTCCTCCCAAAAGTGCTGACAACGAATAATCGTATCTGCTCAGCCTCGCTTCCGATCTGTCATTGCGAGGGCGCCCTTCCCCTTCGCCTTCGCTCAGGGTCAAGATAAACTCCGCGCCCGAAGCAATCTCCAGAACGCTCTATCGAGATTGCTTCGCCGCGCTTCGACTTCGCTCGCTCCGCTCAGGGCGGCTCGCAATGACACGGGCAGTTAGGCCCGGCTTGCCCCGGACAGCGCCGTTTTGCCGCTTCTGCCCGCCGCTAAACCGGCGGGCTCACCGCTGAAGCCCCCCTTCGACAGGCTCAGAGCAACGCCTCCGGGGGCTGTGTGAGCCTGCGGAGCAGGCTTTCGCTTTGAGCCGTGGGGTTTAGCCCACGGCGGCCCGACTACCGGCCGAGCTGCTGCAGTCCGTACATCCTCCGTCCCAGGGCAAAGGCCACATTCACCAGCCCGATCATCACCGGCACCTCGATCAGCGGGCCGATGACGGCGGCGAAGGCCTGCCCCGACTCGATGCCAAAGACCGCCACGGCCACGGCGATGGCCAGTTCAAAGTTGTTGCTGGCGGCGGTGAAGGCCAGCGTCGTCGTCTGAGCGTAGGTGGCGCCGATGCGATGGCCCATCCAGAAGCTGATCAGGAACATGAGCACAAAGTAGAGCACCAGCGGGATGGCGATGCGCACCACGTCCAGCGGCAACGTCACGATGAGGTTGCCCTTCAGACTGAACATCACCACGATGGTGAACAGCAGCGCCGCCAGCGTCAACGGGCTGATCCGTGGCACGAATTGGGTCTCGTACCACTCCTTGCCGCGCAGGCGGATGAGGACCACCCGCGTCAGGAAGCCGGCGATGAAGGGGATGCCCAGGTAGATGAACACGCTCCTGGCGATCTCGCCGATGGTGACGTGGACGGCCGTCCCTTGCAAGCCGAACCAGGTGGGGAGGACGGTGATAAAGACGTAGGCGTAGACGCTGTAGAAAAAGACCTGGAAGAGGCTGTTGAAGGCCACCAGCCCGGCGGCGTACTCGTTATCACCCCGTGCCAGCGCGTTCCAGACGATGACCATGGCGATGCAGCGGGCCAGGCCGATCATGATCAGCCCGGCCATGTACTCCGGGTAGCCGCGCAGGAAGAGCACCGCCAGGGCGAACATCAGGATGGGCCCGATGATCCAGTTCTGGATGAGCGAAAAGCCGAGCACCTTCCAGTTGCGGAAGACATCGCCCAGCTCCTCATAGTGCACCTTGGCCAGCGGCGGGTACATCATCAGGATCAGGCCGATGGCGATGGGGATGTTGGTCGTGCCGACTGATACGGCCTGGTTGAATCCCTGCACGGCGGCGGGGAAAAGATAACCGATGCCCACTCCCACCACCATGGCCAGGAAGATCCACAGGGTGAGGAAACGGTCCAGCAGCGACAGCCGCCTGGCCACACTGACTTCCCTCTCCCGAACTTCAACTTTCGCTGTTGCTGATGACATTTCTAGTTATCCTCCTTGACGGAATTGAGATTTGTTGGTATACTCGCTATGGAAGCGAGGTGACGCCCAGTGAAACGAGTGGTATTGAAAGAATCTCATGCTCCTTATACCCTGACCATCGAGGAAGAGGCTCTGAGCCGGGAGCCATTCATCCTGGAACGCGACGGTGAACCGGTGGCCGCCATCATCCCTATAGCCGAGTATGAGGCTTTTCGCGCCTGGCGAGAGACCCGGGATCGAGAGGAGAAACGGCGAAAAGACCTCGAAGCCTTCGAGCGGGAACGGGAGGCTTTTGAGCGCTTGAAGCCCGAATTGTTGCGCACGCATCGGGGCCAATGTGTGGCCATTCTGAACGGTCAGGTGGTCGAGTCAGGAAGCGATAAGATAGAGGTCCTCGATCGTGTGTACGGACGTTTCGGCTATAGGCCAGTCTACGTTCAGTGGGTTGAAGAGCAACCACGCATCTACAAGGTCCCTCATCGAAAGGTTGTACGCTGATGTGGCCATACAATCGGAGCGTCCATCCGCCGGCGCCCTTCCTCGAAGTTGTTCTCCACCATCCTGGGAATCCACAAGTCACACAAAACCTTCCTGCCAAAGTGGATACAGGAGCTGACATCTCTGCCATTCCATTCAGCACGGTTGACGAATTCAACTTGTCCCGTTTCAGCACGATTCCTGTTGAGGGTTACGATGGTCAACTCTCTATGGTGCCAACCTATGCCATCGGGCTGTACATAGCCGACACATATCTGGGGCACCTGGAAGTCATCTCTATCCCGGAGACCTATGTCCTTCTTGGCCGAGACGTTCTCAATCGCTTCTATATCCGTCTGAACGGCCCCGACTTGACCTTCGACATGAGCACCTCACCGTGAGCTCGCCCGAAGGACTTCACGGAATCGCAACCACCACGATGGGCGAAGGTGTCCTCACTGAGCTCCCTCCCGCCTCGGTCAGAGACCTTCGGCGATCCAAAGCCCCCAATCCCTGATCCACTCCAATCTCTGGTCAGCTCCGATCTCCAGGGTCAAACTTCAAGTAGAACCGACCATAGCCCGGAATGGCAAACCGCAACTCCGTAGCTTTGGGGTCCAACCCTTCCCAGATCTCCTTGGACAGATAGACCTCGATATCTTCGGCCATAAAGTGGATGTAATCCTCTTCGTTTTCAGGTTTGCCCATCAGACCTGATGGGGTCTCGTAGGCCGTTCATCAGTCCACCACGGTCATGCGGGTGGCAATGTTGACAATGCCACCCCGCTCCCGGATGTACTGTTTCGCCCAACTGGATGCGATTTGAGCTTCTTTCATGCAATCCTCCGTTCAAACGGCAGCCTGGATCAAAGCCAGGAGTTGCTCCCGCTTCTCTTGATAAGTGTCGGTGAAAAGCGGGGTGCATTGTTCGACCTCCACCTCACCGGCAGCCAGCTTGTTGGCAAAGATGAAGCAGGTCGGCTGACCGCAGGCTTTGCAGTTGGTGCCGGGCAGCAGTTTGTACACATCCAGCGCCCGCAGCCGCTCCCGCCTGGCGGTACTGGGCTCGATCTCGTCCCGCCGTTCCCAGGTGCGGTTGATCATGTCCACCAGCCGCTCGATGACCTGAGTCGCTTCCCCGCGGTCTTCCAGGCGGCTGACGGCGATCTCGTAAGGCTGCACCGTCACCGCCCGACCGCCCATGCGCCAGGTCAGGATGTGCGCACCGTGGTCGTAGATGGCCCCTTTCCAGGTGGCGTTCAAATAGGGCAGCACCTGGCTGATGTCCACGACCAGGCGGGCTATGGCATTGAATCGCTCAGCCCCCGGATCGCAGGGGGGCGAGGTCACCTCCAGATCGTATTTTTCGATCAGCATCATATCACCTCGACTTCAATCCAGCCGTCGCGCCAGGACGCGCACGGCCAGGGCAAACAGGACCATGGCAAACGCCGCCAGCACCAGCAGGTCGAGGG
>DAOTYD010000169.1:0-6899 GCA_034435295.1 Anaerolineae bacterium
GGCGGACGCCGTCGATCAGGCGATTGCCTATCTGGCTGCCGAGCTGGGGGTGGCGGCGGCGCAAATCGAACTCGTCTCGGTAGAAGAGGTCATCTGGCCCGACACGAGCCTCGGCTGCCCTCGCCCCGGCATGGCCTACGCCGACGTGCTCGTGCCCGGCTTTCTCGTCCGCCTGGCCAGCGGCGGTCAGGAATACGAGCTGCACCTGGGCAATCTCAGGGGACAGATCGTGCGCTGCGACCACACCGACGTCAGCCTCGGCTCCCCTGAGCGCGCCTTCCGCATCCTGCTGGACTATCTGAAGACAACCCATCCCGGCTTTGGCCTGGGCCAGATGAGCGCGTGGGAGCGGGAGGATCAGACGCCTCCGGGATTGACAGGCTCTTCGACCCTGGCCTGGCACGGCGGCGACTGGACGCTGACGCTCTCCTTCCCCGTCGTGCCGAATCCGAGCTATGAGGCTGTCCTCAGCCACAACCTGGCCGGCGTCGTCTGGCGGGGCAAGCTGGATGGCGAACAGGTGAGCGCAGAGGAGGAACTGTTCCCCGCCGTCGCCGTGGGCGCCTGCGACCAATCGATCCGGGTAGAAGAGCTGGCCAACTGGGCGGGGGTGACAGTCACTGTTCAGGACGGGACCATCCGCATCGAACAGAACCTCTCCTACGTCTGTTGCGCCGAGCTGGCGGTTTCGGCTGGCCACGAGGGGAACACGATCAGGGTCATCGAGACGAACGTCGGCGAGATGTGCCGCTGCATGTGCGGCTACCCGCTGACCATCGACCTGGCGGGCCTGCCGGACGGCGCCTACACGGTCGAGGTGTGGGGGGTGCAGTATTTCGACGCCTCGCCGCTGGAGCTGTTGGGCAGCGCCGCGCTGACGATCCCCTAGATGACCTGGCTCGAAGCGATGCAGGCGCGCCACAGCACGCGCCGCTACAGCGAGCAGCCAGTAGCCGCAGAGCTGCTGGAACGGCTGCTGGCGACAGCCAGACAGGTGGTCTGGCTGATCGAACCCAAGGTGCGCCTGGCCCTGGTCAGCGGGCGCAAGCGGGTTGAGCGCATCCTCTCTTCCCCCGGCAGTGTGTACAGCCTGGTCCAGGGCGCGCCCCATCTCCTGGTGGGCCTTTTGCCGCAGGAGGGGGATTGGCAACGGCTCGAATTGGGGTACAACCTGGAGCACGTCGTTCTGGAAGCGACGCGGCTGGGCATCGCCACGTGCTGGATGACCGGCTCCTACCATCCCGAAGCGGCGGCTGAAGAGGTGGCGCGGCCTGGAGAGGTGGTCGCTGCAGCGGTGGCGCTGGGCTATCCGCGCCGCGACATGGTGGCCCGCACCTACGAGCGCGCCGTTCGCAGCGTGGTGGCTGCTCACCGCCGCCTGCCGCTGGAAGAGCTTGTCTTTGCCGGCAGGTGGGGAGTGCCCTGGCAGCGAGAGGAGGCCGACCCGGCGCTGGTGACGATCCTGGAACACGCGCGGCTGGCGCCGTCGGCGCGCAACGGCCAGCCGTGGCGGTTCATCATCACAGAGGAGAAGCTGGTGCTGGCGCTTGTCCGCCCTGCTCCCATCGACGCGGGCATTGTCATGGCCCACGTCGCGCTGGCGGCCAGGGAAGTGGGATGGCCGGGCCGCTGGACCGTGCGCTGGGACAACCCCCTCTACATCCGCCCGTTGGACCTGCCGTGGGGGGCAATGGTCGCGGCCACCTTCTCCGCCGACCCCTGAGAAGGCGCCATCTTCCCGCAGGCTTTGGAACCGCAGCGCGATTGACCACCTGGCCGAATTGCGTTACAATCGGCCCCGATGAACAACCATCTTGCTCGATTCGAAGCTCTGGCCGAGCGGCTCGTCGAGGGGACCTTTGCCCGGCTCTTTGCCGGCTATCTCCATCCCCTGGAGGTCGCCACGCACCTGGCCCGCGCGATGGAGGACCGCCAGGTCTATGCGGCGGGTGGCACGGCGCTGGCGCCCACGCATTACTGGATCTATCTCCACCCGCAGGACTTTGGGCCGCTGGTGGCCAACCGGCCGACGCTGGCAGAGGAGCTGTCCGGCCACGTCGTCGAGCTGGCACGGGAGGCTGGCCTGACCCTCAACGGGCTGCCGGTGGTCGCCGTTGAGCCGCTGCTGGATGTCGCACCGCACACTGTCCGCGTCGAGGCGCGCTGGCTGCCCGCCGCTGAAGCCGACGGCAGCGCCACGCGAGAGATGACGGCGGAGGAGCAGGCGCAGGTGCAGTCCGCCGTCGAGGAAAAGCCGCGCGGACGCCCCTTTCTCATCGTCGACGGACAGCGCCACGTCGAGTTGACCGCGCCGGTGATCAACATCGGCCGGGCGCTGGACAACGACATCATCCTGGAAGACTCGCGCGTCTCCCGCCATCACGCCCAGTTGCGGCGACGTTTCGGGCGCTACATCCTCTATGACATCGGCAGCTCCGGCGGCACGACCATCAACGGCTACCCGGTCCAGGAGTGCGTTCTCCAGCCGGGGGACGTCATCTCCTTTGGCGGGGTCGAGGTAATCTATGGAGAGGATGTTCCAGCGGAGCCGTCCCCGTCGCCCCGCCAAGACACGCCAACGTCCAAGCTAGAGGACACCCGCTGAAACGGAGCCGCTGACGGTGGATGTCGTACTCGTCCTGTTGCGCGCTCTATTGGCCGTCCTGCTCTACGTCTTCCTGGCGGCGGTGCTGCTCGTGCTGTGGCGCGATCTGCGCTGTGCAGCCGGCGCGCGTCCGTCGTCGCGGCCGCAGGGGCGGCTGATCGTAGTCGAAGGTGGCGAAGGCCCGCCGCAACCCGGCTCGGTCTTTACCCTGCAAGAAGTCACCTCGATCGGGCGGCTGCCCGATAACACGCTTGTCTTTGCCGAACCTTTCGTCTCTGCCCACCACGCCCTGCTGACCTGGCGCGAGGAGCACTGGTGGCTGGAGGACCTGGGCAGCAAGAACGGCACCACGCTCAACGGCGAACCGGTCACCCAGCCGACGATCGTCAGCGCGGGCGACCTGATCGGAATTGGGCGGGTGGTGCTCAGGGTGGAGGAGCGAGGGGGGCAAGTATGCAAGTGGGCAAGTGGGCAAGTATGCAAGTGGGCAAGTATGCAAGTGGGGAAGTGAAGCCTGGAATGTCAAGGAGGTCACAATGCAGCCAAAAGACAGGCAAGAGATTTTTGAAAAGTGGGTGGAGGAGGCCCCGGAGTTTTTGAAGCGGGATCCTCTATGGCGGTTTGAGTTGTATCCCAAAGCGTTATTCTTCTACGATCTGGTATGGGAAGACTGCCAGGGTTTGATGCGCGATGTAAGGGGACGGGCGATTGCTCACCAGTTGATTCGCAGTGCGGGGTCGATCTGCGCGAACATTGAAGAAGGGTTTGGAAGAGGGTATGGCAAAGAGTATGGCTATTTCTTGCGCATTTCCATGGGCTCGGCAAGGGAGAGCCGTGGCTGGTACTACCGCGCCCGCACCCTTATCCCAGAGTCAACACTGGCGCATCGCTTTGCCGTGATCGGCGAGATCATCTCCATGCTCGCCCCCAACATCCAGCGCCAATACAACTATCGCAAGAAATAACGTACCCGCTACCTGCTCACTTGCAAACTTGCCTACTTGCACACTTGCACACTTGCACACTTGCACACTTGCACACTTGCAAACTTGCACACTCGGAGGTAACCATGCATCCCATTCACATAGGCATCATCGGCGGTTCGGGACTCTACAAGATGAAAGGGCTGAGCGACGTCGAAGAGCTGCACGTCACCACGCCCTTTGGCGAGCCGTCGGACGCGCTGCTCGTCGGCACGCTGGAGGGCGCGCGCGTCGCCTTCCTGGCCCGCCACGGCCGCGGACACCGCATCACGCCCGGCGAGGTCAACTACCGCGCCAACATCTTTGCCCTCAAGAGCCTGGGCGTCGAGCGGATCATCTCCGTCTCGGCCTGCGGCAGCCTGCGCGAGCACCTGCACCCCGGCGAGGTCGTCGTCCCGGACCAGTTGTTCGATTTTACCAGGCGGCGGGTCAACACCTTCTTCGGCGACGGCCTGGTAGCCCACATCGGCACAGCCGATCCCTTCTGCGCCGACCTGTCGGCTGCGGTGGCTGACGCAGTGGCCGAGGCGGGCGGCACCGTCCACCGTGGCGGGCGCTTTATCACCATCGAGGGGCCGCGCTTCAGCACCAAAGGCGAGAGCCATACCTTCCGCGCCTGGGGCATGGACATCATCGGCATGACCACCAGCCCGGAGGCGTTCCTGGCCCGCGAGGCCGAGATGTGCTACGCCGTGATGGCCCACGTCACAGACTATGATGTCTGGCACGAGACCGAAGAGCCGGTCAGTGTGGAGATGCTGCTGGCGACCCTCGCCGCCAACACCGAACTGGCGCAGGAAGCGCTACGGCTGCTGGTTGCACGGCTGGCCAGCGAGGAGCGCACCTGTGCCTGTAAGGACGCTCTGGCCACCGCCCTGATCACCCAGCGCGACCTGATCCCGGCCGAGGTGAAGGAGAAACTGAGGCCGCTGGTCGGCAGGTATCTGGAATAGCGCCATGTCCTCAGAGCCTGCCCGAAAAGCGGCGGGGAACGTCACAGAACCTGCGGGAGGATTTTCGGATCGGTCCACCGCCCGCCGCGAGCGGCGGCTTTTGCTCCTGGCCGCCCTCTTTGTCGCCATCGGCTCGCTCACCCTCTACCTGGCAGGCGCGACTTTTTCCCTCCACCAGGCGCTTTTGCTCCCCGCCGCCTGGGCCGTCTGCTTTGCCACCGCCCACGTCACCTTCTCGCGGCGACTGCCGGCGCGCGACCCGCTGCTTCTGCCCGTCGCCGCGCTGCTCAGCGGCTGGGGCCTGCTGATAGTCGGCCGGCTGGCGCCCAATTTCCTCTCCCGCCAGATCACCTGGTTGCTGCTCTCCACGCTGGCTATGCTCGGCGTGGCCCAGGCCGGGCGCGACCTGCGCTGGCTGCGTCGCTACCGCTATACGTGGCTGCTGGCAGGCATCGTGCTCCTGGCGGCGACGCTGCTCCTGGGGGTCAACCCCTCCGGTTCCGGCCCGCGCCTGTGGCTGGGCCTGGGCGGCGTCTACCTCCAACCTTCCGAACCGCTCAAGTTGTTGATGGTGGTCTTCCTGGCCTCTTACCTGGCTGAGCGCCGCGAGCTGCTCCTCGAAGCCGGCCCTCGCCTGGGGCGCTGGCGATTGCCGTCCCTGGCCTACGTCGGACCGCTACTGGCCCTCTTCGGCCTGGCCGTGCTGATGCTGGCCTGGCAGCAGGACCTGGGCACGGCGATGCTCTTCTTCTTCACCTTCCTGGCCATGCTCTACCTGGCGACGGGTCAATGGGGCTACGTCGCGGCGGGATTGCTGCTGTTTGCCCTGGCTGGTATGGCGATCTACCTCCTCTCGGCCCGCATCGCGCTGCGAGTGGCGGGCTGGCTCGATCCGTGGCCCAACGCCGCTGACCAGGCCTTCCAGATCGTCCAGAGCCTGCTGGCCTTTGGCAGCGGCGGCATCGGCGGGCAGGGGCTGGGGCTGGGCCGCCCCATCTACATTCCCGCTGTGCACACCGACTTTGTCTTTGCCGCCATCGCCGAAGAGTTCGGGTTGCTGGGTACGCTGGCGGTGGTTGCCCTTTTTGGCGTCCTGCTGCTGCGCGGCCTCCGCGCTGCAACCCGCGCCGTTCAGCCCTTCGAGCAGTTTCTGGCGGCTGGCCTGACCGCCGCGCTGGTGATCCAGGCATGGGTGATCATGGCCGGCAATACCAGGCTGGCCCCCATCGCCGGGGTGACGCTGCCCTTTCTCTCCTACGGCGGCTCCTCCTTGCTGGCCACTTTTGTCACCCTTGGCCTGCTCATCCGCATCTCGGCCGCTGGCTTCGACGTGCGCGGCGTCCGGCAGGCGACCACTCGCTCTCTCTTGCGCGTCGCCTGCGCGTTGAGCCTGGCCCTGGCCCTCCTGGCGGCGACCGTCGGCTACTGGTCGGTAGCCCGCGCCGACTGGCTGACCGCGCGGGAGGATAACCCCCGCCGCGTCGAGTACGAGCAGCGCATCCTGCGCGGGCGCATCCTCGATCGCGACGGCATCGTGCTGGCGGACATCGAAAGGGGGCCAGATGGTCTGGTCAGGCGCATCTATCTGCTGCCCGAAGCGGCCCCTGCCATCGGCTACGCCAGCCTGCGCTACGGCACCGGCGGCATCGAGGCCGCCTTCGACGGCGAGTTGCGCGGCGAGGCGGGCCTCTCGCCCTGGCAGGTCGCCTGGCTGGAGCTGCTGCACCGCCCGCCGCAGGGCCGCGCCGTGCGGCTGACGATCGACGCTGACCTGCAGGGGCAGGCGCAGCGGGCGCTCGGCGGGGGCGTCGGCGCGGCGGTGCTGCTGGACGCCCGCAGCGGCGATATCCTGGCGCTGGCTTCGGCGCCGTCTTTCGATCCCGCACGGCTGGACGAGATGTGGGACGAGCTGAGCCAGGACCCCGCTGCGCCGCTGCTCAACCGCGCCACGCAGGGCCTCTACCAGCCCGGCGCGGCGCTGGAGACGGTCGTGCTGGCCGAGGCGCTGGAGCGCGGCGTCGCTTCCCTGTTCGACCCCGCGCCCAATCTGACTGCCACCCTGCCATTGAATGGCGTCACGCTGGCGTGCCTGGGCGAGCCGCCTTCGAGCGACCTGGGCGGCGCGTACCGGGCGGCCTGTCCGGCGCCTTTTGCTGTGCTGGGTGAGCGGCTGGGTGTGGATGGCCTTTCGGCAGCGGTGACGCGCTGGGCGCTGGCAGAGCCGCCGTCGCTGGAAGTGCCTGGAGAAGCGGGCGACTGGTTGCCGCAGGACGCGGCGCTGGAGGCGGTGGGGCAGGGCAGCCTGACGGTGTCGCCGCTGCGGATGGCGCTGGTGGCGGCGGCGCTGGCCAACGAGGG
>DAOTYD010000170.1:0-3073 GCA_034435295.1 Anaerolineae bacterium
ATCCAGCGCGGCGTCGCCGTCAGCGGGATGGGCGTCGCCGTGGCGCCGGGGGCGCCGGGCGCCCGGTTGTCGACAATATGCGTGAACGACCGCGCCGACCCCCGCGCCGGGAAGAAGCCGATGCCGGCAAAGACCTGCCAGCCCGGCGGCAGTCCCACCTCCGACACGGCATAGACGCCGTTGGCGGGAACCCACAACACACCGTCGCCAGCCACCCGCGCGCGGTTGTCGTAGCGACAGGTCAGTTCGGCCCCGCCCGCATAGCTGCAGGTGGCGCTGCCATAGTCGCTCTGCGCCGTGATGGTAAAGCCTGGCGGCAAGCCTGCCGGCGGCCCGTCCAGCAGGTTGCCGGCGGCATCATACCACATGTCCTCGATGCGAATCTCGTAGGCGCAGAGCGGCGAATCGGGCGCCGCCTGCGCCGTCGCGCCGTCCAGCGACCAGACGAGCGAATCGCCGCTAAAGGCCACTCCAAAGCCGCCAGCCGGCCAGGCCGCGCTGCGGCCCGGCTGAAAGACCGTCGGTTGACCCTGGTCTGCCGCCCCCGGCGCAAACTGGTTCTCCGCGCCGACGGGGATGGTCACAGGCTGCAGATTGGGGTTCTCGTAGCCGAAATAGGCCATATAGTCGCTTCCGTAGGGAACGACGCACTCCAGGATCGGGCGCACCGCCTGACGAGGGACAGGCGTCGCCGTCGGCGGTTCTGGCGTCGCCGTCGGCGGTTCCGGCGTTGCCGTTGGCGGTTCCGGCGTCGCTGTCAGCGGTTCCGGCATTGCTGTCGGCAGCTCGGCTATCAGCGTCGCCGGCAGCGAGATCGGCGTGGACTCTTCAAGGATCGCCGGGGTTGATGTTGGCCGTGCCGCCGTCTCGATTGGCCCGCCAGGGAGTACCTCCGAGGGAGTGCCATAGAGCAAGGCAGTTCCCGACAAGGGCCCCCCTTCAGTGCTCAGCGCCACGGCAAGCAGGGCTATGACCCCCAGAACGACAATGACGACAATCAACAATCTGGAGCGGATCAACTTTTTCATCTTGCCTCCCTGGCGACCGTGTCCACCGCGGTCGCCATACTCTTCTCACATAGTCGTCCCCCGCCGCGCAAAAGGGCCTCATCCGACGGCAGCCCGATAGACCTCCAACAACCGCCGCGCCGAGCGCGCCCAGGAAAAAGCCGCTGCGCGGGCCAGGCCAGCCTGGCGCAACGCCGTCCATCGTTCCGCGTCGGCAAGCAGCTCCGCCATCGCCGCCGCCAGCCCCTCCACATCCTGCGGATCGACCAGCAGCCCGGCATCCCCCACCACCTCCGGCAGCGCCCCCGCGCTGGACGCCACCACCGGCGTCCCGCAGGCCATCGCCTCCAGCGGCGGCAGGCCAAAACCCTCGTAGAGCGAGGGGTAAACCAACAACCGCGCGCCGTTGTAGAGGGCGGGCAAAATCTCCGCCGACACATGCCCCAGGCGCAGCACATCCTTCCCCAGCGCCTCGATGCGCCGCAGGACGTCCGCGCACAGCCAACCGACCGCCCCCGCCAGCACCAGCCGCGGCGCGGCGCTCCCCATCCGCCAGCGTAAGAGGTCGTAGGCCTCCGCCAGCCGTGTCAGATTCTTGCGCGGCTCGATCGTGCCCACGTGGAGGATGTACTCGCCAGGTCGCAGGCCCAGCGGCGCGAGCGCCCGCGCCACCTGCGCCCCGTCGAGGGGCCGACAGGCCGGATCGACCCCCGGCGGGACCACATACACCCGTTCCGGCGGAACCCCCAGGTGCGTCACCACATCCCGCCGCGTCGTCTCGGAGATGGCGATCACCCCCTCCGCATGCTCGCGGATGAAGCGGGCCTTGCGCTGCTGCAGGCAGCGCGTCTCGGCAGTGTGCCAGGCGGGAAAGAGCAGCGCCGTCAGGTCATAGACCGTGATCGCGTTCCAGGCCCCCTCCTGCCGCCAGAGCAGGACCTCGGACGTGTGAAAGACGTCCAGGCCGTTCAGCAGAGGGGCAAGCCGCCGCCGCATCGACGCCGTGGCGGCCAGATGCCAGGGCCAGAAGAACGCCCGGTCGAGCAGGGAAGCCAGCGGGCGCAGCGGCGATTCCTGCAGCGGCCTCCAGCGGGCCAACTGGCGGTGGCGCAGGCCGTACACCCGCCTGATTGATGCGCCATTCTCCGCCAGCGCCCGTGCCTGCGGCGGTTCGTCCTGCCGGCCGTGCAGCGGCCAATAGTCGAGCAGCAACAACTCGTCTCCTGCTGCCTCGGCCAGCAGCGCCTGCGCCAGGCCGCCGTCATAGGCCGGGATGCCGCCGCGGGCCGCGTAGAGCGCGGTGAGGTCAAAGCCAATGCGCATCCTGCCCGCCGATCTCGATCAGCCGCGCGCGAATGCGCTCCGCTGCCTGCCGCCAGGTCCAACGGGCCAGCACCTCTTCCGCCGCGCGCGCCCCCCGCGCCCGCGCCTCGTCGCGGTGCTCATAGACATAGCGCAGCAGCTCGACCAGGTGCTCCTCGTCGGGATCCGCCCAGCGAAAGCCGTGATAATAGGGACACCTGGCGACGGCGGGGATGAGTCGATAGCGGAGAGGATAGCCATTTTCCGCCGAGAAAAAGGCCATGTGCGCCCCCCAACCCGTGGCGATCACCGGCAAGCCGCAGGCCATCGCCTCCAGCAACGGCAGGCCAAAGCCCTCGCCACGGGTCGGCAGGACGAAACAGTCAGCAGAGCGGTAGAGGCTGCCCATCTGGTGGCGGGGCAGCTCCTGATTGTAGATCAGCGCCACCGGCGGCCCAGCGGATGGCAGCCCCAACGCGGCGATCTCGCTCGCCACGTCGACGCTGGGATCGCGGTTGGTGACCTTGAGCACGAGCAGCACGTCGTCCGCGCGGCGAAAGGCCCGCGCATAGGCGCGCAAGAGGGCCTGCGGCGCTTTGCGCTCACCCCATTCAAAGACAGAGAGAAAGGTATAGCGCGTCGTGGGGCAAAAGCCGCGAATGCGCGGGTTGAAATGGTCAGGGTCAACCCCCAGGGGCATCACAAACAACGGGCAGGTCACACCACTGGCGCGAAAGGTCTCCAGGTTGAAGGGGCTGGGCAGC
>DAOTYD010000171.1:0-1857 GCA_034435295.1 Anaerolineae bacterium
TGCTGGCGCTGCTGGCGGTAGTGGGCCTGGACCCGCTGGGCTGGCGGACGCCGCCTGCGCCGACGCCTACCCCCGCTCCGCCGACGCCGACCTCGTGGCCACGGACGCGGCTGGGTTCGCCCGAATACGGCATGCAGGTCTTTCTCTGGTGGAACGAAGAGATCGCCCGCCGCGACATGGACCTGGTGCGCGCTGCCGGTTTCACCTGGATCAAGCAGGCCGTAGCCTGGCGCGACATCGAAGGCGCGGCCCCCGGTCACTATGACTGGTATTTCACCGACCGCATCGTCGCCGATGCCGGGGAACGCGGCCTGAGCGTCCTCTTCCGCCTCGACCGCGAGCCGGTCTGGGCCGTCCCGCCCGAAGGCACGTTCTCGGACAACGGCCCGCCCGAGAACCCGCAGGATTTCGGCAACTTTTGCCATGCCATCGCCGACCGCTACCGTGGCCGCGTGCGCGCCTACCAGGTGTGGAACGAGCCCAACCTGGCCCGCGAGTGGGGCGGTCGCGCGCCCGACCCGGCGGGCTATGTCGAGCTGCTGCGCGCCTGCTACATCGGCATCAAAAGCGCCGACCCCCAGGCCCTGGTCGTCTCCGCCGGACTGGCCCCCACCGGCACCGGCCTGCCAGAGGCCATCCCTGACGTCGATTACCTGATCGCCATGTACCAGGCCGGCGCGGCACCCTACTTTGACCTGCTGGGGGTCAATGCGCCCGGCTACCTGGCTCCGCCTGAGCTTTCCCCCGACGAGGCCGCCGCCACTCCTGCCTACGGCGGACAGCGCTTTTTCTGCTTCCGTCACGTCGAAGACCTGCGCGCCATCATGGTCCAGTACGGCGACGCCGACAAGCAGGTAGCCATCCTGGAGATGGGCTGGACCAGCGACCCGCACAACTCGGCCTACACCTGGTTTGCCGTCACCGAAGAGACCAAAGCCGACTATCTGGTGCGCGCCTACCGCTACGCGCGCGAGCACTGGTCGCCCTGGATCGGACCGATGTTTGTGCTCTCCATCGCCAATCCCGACTGGACGCCGCAGGACGAGCAGTACTGGTGGTCGCTCACCGAACCGGGCTGGCCCGAGGCGCGTCTCCGCCCGGCCTATGAGGCGCTGGCCAGGATGGAAAAATAGCATCCCCTGTTTGCCTCTTTGCGATCTGGATTGGCGAGGGCAGCAATGACCGCGGCGATGTCGGCTGGATCGTCGATCCGCCAGCGCGCCAGTCGGGGGACGAGGTAACTGTCGGCAGCGTCAACATCTTGACGCCGGGCAGTCGCAATCCGGCGCAGCGCACGCTTCTGGACGCCTGGTGGTTGCTGCCCTCGCTCCTGGTCGCTCTTCTGCTCCTGGTGCTGCTCGCTCCTGGTCGCTCTTCTGCTCCTGGTGCTGCTCGCCCCTGTCCCCAGCAGGCGCTAGGGGTCGCGGAGCAGCAGAGGCAGGTAGAGGAAGCGGCTTGTCCCCATCAAGCTATACGCCCCCGGCCCCTCGACCCAGGCGATCACGTGGCTGGGCGAATGCTCGACGACGGTGATGCCCGTGGTGACCCACGAGTCTGTGTCGAGGCGGTACAGGTTGACCGTGTTCGAGATGACCGGCCCATAGCTGGCAAAGCCCAGGATCAGGCGCAGAGGCTGGGATATCGTCCCGCTGCTTTCGATGCGCAAGGCGTGGTTCAGGGCCCTTTGGTTGCCCACGATGGGCTGTCCGCCATAAGCCACGGTAAACGTCTCTGTGGTGGTCAGCACGCCGGGCGGCATGGCCAGCATACTCACGTGTTCGGGCCAGGCCAGCCAGAGCGCGCCGCCCGCGGGGCCGATGGAGCCGCTGACGGCGGGCGTGGGGGTGGGCGTGGGAG
>DAOTYD010000172.1:0-1761 GCA_034435295.1 Anaerolineae bacterium
GAGTGGGGGATGGCGTTGGCGTAGCGGTCGGCGTTGCCGCCGGAGTCGCTGTTGGCGGGAAGGGGGTAGGAGTCAGCAAGGGCGGGGCAGGCAGGCTGCAGGCCAGCACGAGAAGGGCAAGGGCAGCCAGCGCAGTCTGCAAGTTGCGGTTGTGATCTTGTCTCTGCATAGGAATCGGGCTGTATTGTAACCGTCTCTGGTTGATTCGTCAACAGATCCTCCCGCAGGGAGTTCGGAGCAGAACAACGAGATTCTTCGTCGCTTTGGCCGCTTTGCGGCCTTCGCTCCTCAGAATGACAACGGACACCCCGCGCAGTTGTCCTGCTTGATTCCTCGCCCTTTTCATGTTACACTTCCGCGGTGATGAAGAACCGCTTTCACGGTTATGCGCTGGCCCTTGTCGCGGCGGTGTTGTGGGCCACGCTGGGCCTCTTTTACCGCCGCCTGGCGGGTTATGACCTGCCTGCTTTGACCATTGCCTTTCTCCGCGCCGCGCTCGCTGCGTTGATCCTGTTGGCAGCGCTTGGCTGGCGGCAGCCCGCTGCGCTGCGCCTGGCGCGGCGCGACCTGGCGCTGTTCGTTGCCTTTGGACTGTTCGGCGTGGCAGCCTTTTTCATCGTCTACATCTACGCCATCGAGCGCACCGGTATGGGCATCGCTGCGGTGTTGATGTACACAGCGCCGATCTGGGTGACGCTGTTCGATACGCTGTTTGCGGGGGAGCCGTTCACCCGCCTCAAGCTCATCGCGCTGCTCCTGGCCATCAGCGGCTGCGTCCTGGTCAGCCGTGCCTATGACCTGGGGGCAGTCCATTTCGACGCCATCGGCATCCTGCTGGGGCTGGGAGCAGGAGTCGCTTACGGCACGTACACGCTCTTTAGCAAAGCGCTGCAACGCCGCTACTCGGCGCTGACCACGCTGGCCTATGCGCTGGGCATCGGCGCGCTCTTTCTGCTGCCGCTGCAAAAGCCCGCCGATCTGCTCCGCGCCGTGACGGTGCCGGCGGCGGCACTGTGGGCGCTGGCGCTGGCCCTCCTGCCGACGCTCGGCGGCGGCGTGGCCTTCAACGCGGCGCTGCGCCGCGTCCCGGCCAGCCACGCCAGCATCGTGGCGACGTTGGAACCAGCCGTGGCCATGCTGCTCGGCTGGGCCGTGCTCGGCGAGCGGCTGGAGGGCCTGCAGGTGACAGGAGGCGTCCTGATCGTGGGGGCTGTGTTGGTCTTGCAGGCAGGCAATGTCTCTCAAAGTGTGACTATCGATTCGGGGAGGGGACATGGAGCTACAGAAATCGGCTGAGGTGGTGATCATCGGCGGTGGAGTGATGGGGGCCAGCACGGCCTATCACCTGGCCCTGCGCGGTTGCCGCGACGTGCTGTTGCTGGAACGAGAGTCGTTCTTTGGCATCCAGGCCACCGGCAAGTGCGCCGGCGGCATCCGCTACCAGTTCGGCACCGAGATCAACGTCCGCCTCTCGCTGCTCAGCCTGCCGATGCTGGACCGCTTTGAGGAAGAGTTGGGCCAGCCCATCGACCTGCGCTATTGCGGCTATCTCTTCCTGATCACAGAAGAAGAGGACGAGCAGGTCTTTCGGCAGAACATTGCCATGCAGAACCGGCTGGGGGTCGCCACGGAATGGCTCGAAGCAGACAAGATCGCCCGCATGGTGCCGCTGCTCAATATGGAGGGCGTGCGTGGCGGCTCTTTCCACGCCGGCGACGGCCTGGCCGACCCCAACGGCGTGGTGCAGGGGTACGTGAGCGG
>DAOTYD010000173.1:0-3077 GCA_034435295.1 Anaerolineae bacterium
GTGGGGGGCTCCTCCGTCGTTGGTACGAAGGGTGTCACGGTGGGCGGCGGTGGCGGCGGTGGCTGTGTCGTCGCTGCCTGGGGGGTGTTGCAGGCCAGCACGGCAATCAGCAACAATCCAAAGGCCAGAGCGATTTTTCGGTTCATCTTTCCCTCCTTGGGCTTGTGAGTGTCTTTGTCCGGTCAGGGGGTGGACGGCAGGGGGACAACGTACAGGCGGCCGCCCGCCAGGAAGAAGAGCCTGCTATTGAGGGGGTCCAGTGTCAGCGCCTGCAAGCCCTGCATTTCGCTGGCGAGGGCGCGCAACTGGCTGCGGAAGCTTCCGCCTTCGTTCAGGATGACGATGCGCTCGGCGGCCACGTCGGCCAGGTAGATGCGGCCGGCCAAATCCGGATCGACCGCCAGCGCCACAAAGCGAGGTGTGGGGGGCGGTACGCCGCGCACTTCGAACGAGACGGGATTGCCGCCAAAGTACTTGGCCACAGAGCCGTCTTCCAGCAGCAGGTAGACGTTGCCGTCGATGGCCAGGTCACGAGCCCGCGTTATCGACTGGGGTGATCCCTGCTCGAAGTAGGGTTGCGCCTCTTCGACATAGCCTGTGCTGCGTGGCCAGTAGCGCCAGACCTGTTGCGCCTGCCGGTCGAGCAGATAGAGCCGCCCTTCGAAGGTCTCGATGGCGAGAGGTTGACCCTGGCCTGGTGTCTGGCTCAGAGAGAGGGCGTAGGTGTTGTCAGGCCAGGCGGGATCATAGACCCAGAGCTGGTTATTGGCGTCCAGCACGACCAGGCTGTCCATTGACCACTCGCCCCGCGACTGGTTCCAGGCCATATCGACCAGATTGGCCACTCGCTGTCCGTTGTGCTCCTGGCCGGCTTGCAGGATCGGCTCGTTTTCGGGCGTCGCACTTTGCCCTGTCGCGCTCAGGTTGAGTTTGAGCACAGCCTGTTGCTCCGGGTCGAGGATAAAGATGTGGCTGGCGTGGACGACGATGCGCTGGGCCGGGCTGCTGCCCTGGCTGGGCCAGAGCAAGATGGGATGAACGCGGATGACGTTGTCCAACTGGTCGATGTGGCTTTGAGCCTCGGCAATGAGCGCCGTGCTCTCTGGCGTCTGGGCCAGCCCCGCCTCGCTCAGGGTCTGGATGACGGCAGCCCAGTGGGCGCGTTGCTCGTCGAGGCTGGTCGCCTGACGGGCCTGCGCGGCGTGTTGCTCGGCCTGGCTCATTGCCTGCGCCCGTCTCGCCTCGCCGCCGTAGCTCGTCCAGGAGAAAACGGTGACCAGGGCGACGATGAGCAGGATGGCGGCAGCCATGCCCGCCATCAGGCGCGTGTTTTCGGGCTGGGGCGGGCGCCGCGCCGGGCGGCGACGGACGGCGGTTGCGCGCTCCGCAGCGGGTTGAGGGCGTTGCACGAGCAGCCGCAACCGGGTCCTGCCTGCCACTGCAGCATCGGCAAGGCGGCGCCAGACGCGCTGGATGCCGCTGTCCATCTGTAACCGCTGGCGCTCTGGCGCCCACGGCGCGGGAGGGGCGGGGGCGAGCGGCTCAGGGATGGGTTCTTCTTCCCACAGCTCTTCCGCTGTCTCTCTTTCCCACCTTTCCTCAGAAAGCCCCTCTGTTTCTACCGGTTCCCAGGGGCGGGCCGGTGGCTCGCTGATGGTCAGGCCAGGCAGCGGACGCGACGGCGCGGGCACGATGACCGGCTGCTCAAGAGGCGGCACTTGCGGCTGAGGAGGCGGCGCCGTTTCTTCCTCGCGCCTGTGTTTCCTGCGCCGGGGCGCCTCCGCCGGCGGCGCCGCTTCCGCCGTCCAGCAGAGGGTGAGGGCGAAAACGCTTTGCCCTGCCGCTACCTGCTCCAGCGCATCGAGCACGGCGGCGCTGTCTTCGAGCGCCAGGACGCGCTGCAGGGCATCGTCGGAAGCAGCATGGGACAGGCGGTAGGAAGCCAGGATCAGGCGGTCGCCCGGCTGGATGGGCAGGTAGGTCATCTGGATTTCGACGTAAGCGCCGCTGCCCAGCGGTGGCAGGTCCTGACGGGGAAAGCGCTCGACACTGCCGGCGCACCAGGCGCAGGCGCACGCCGGCCCTGACTGGGCCACAAAGACCTCGTTTTCGCTCAGCGCAGCGCAGGAGATCGCGCCGTAGACGCGCTGGGGAGGGGCAGCCTGGAGGTTGTAGCGATAGATGGCGCGGTTGGCCGCCATAACGGCGTGGCGCAGGGCTGCCGTGACGCTGCCAGGGGTGGACCAGAACTCGCGGGCAGCGGCGGCGCGCACCTCGCGGTACAGCCACGACGGGGCCTGCTCGCCCATGTCCAGCAGCATGGCAAACGTCTCGGCGGCGCGCTGAGCGGCGGGGTGAAGGGGCGGCGTCAGCACGGCGACGCCGGGCGGCGTCCCTTCTGCGCGCTGCCCTTGCACCAGACGAAGCGTGCCCGTTTGGATCTGCATCACAACCTCATCCCGGCGGAGACCAGGTGCTCTGCCTTACTCCCATCTTATGATGACAGGCGTCAGATGTCAAGTCGCTTTTCTTTTTCCCGTTGAGCGCGGTCTCCCGCGCCGAACGGGGATCAGGCTTTGTCCCGATCGCCCTCGTCGCCGCGCAGGCCCAGCCCGGTGAGGTCGCGGTAGGCTACTGTCCAGGCGGCGGCGACAAAGGCCTCTGTGACGCCGTCGATGATGACAGCTCCTGTCCAGCCGAGCAGGACCGCCCCATAGAGGGCTTCTGCCCACGAAAAGCTGGCCCCCTCGACGAGAAGCTGCAGCGCGGCGGAGAGCGTCAGCGCCGGCAGGGCCAGGACGCCCAGGCTGGTGACCATCACGACGATCTCGATCGCCGTCAGCATCAGCCAGAATAGCAGGAGGGAGAGAAAGTTGGTCCGCTCGAGCTGCCAGGCCCGGCGCAGGCTTGCCACGACGGGCTGACCCTCCAGGACGCAGGCGCATACGCCCAGCCGCTGCAGGGTGCGTATGGGCATTTCCAGCGTCAGGCTGAGCAGAAAGGCCGGCAGCAGGCAGAGCAGCAGGCGGCTCAAGGTCTGGGGGATGGTGTCGGGGGGGATCGCCGGGCCTGGCAGC
>DAOTYD010000174.1:0-2685 GCA_034435295.1 Anaerolineae bacterium
GCCTGTTCGAAGAGGCGTCGGTTCTCCAGGGCGGTCGAGAGCAGCGAGGCGACCTGCAGGAGCAGGTTGCCGTCGCGCGGCGTATAGGCTGCCGTCTGCACGCTTTCGACGCTGAGCACACCGGCCGTCGCGCCGCCCACCGCAACCGGCGCTGCCATCAGAGAGCGAATCGGCTTCATACTGGCATCGCGCACGTCCGGCAGCAGGAGGAGGCGATTTTCCTCGATCACCGGCCGCAGAACCGTGTCGGCAAGCGCCGTCTTCTCTCCCAGATGCACCTTGCCTGTCTGGTCGTTCAGCGCGCGGATTTCGAGAGCGTCCTGCCCATCGCTGAGCATCGAGAGGTGAACCCGGTCGGCGCCAAAGATCTCCTGCGCGTGCTGCGCGGCAATGTTCATGATCTCGTCCACGCTGCCGGCGCGGTTCAGTTGCTCGCTCATGCGGTTGAGCAGGGCCAGACGGAGAGCCTGCTCCTCCGTCGTGGCCAGAGCGGCCTGGGTATCCTCGAACAGACGGGCGCGTTCCAGCGCCTGGGCCATCTGATCCGAGATGGTCTCGACCAGGGCAATCTCTTCCCTCGTCCAGTGGCGGGTCTGCT
The DNA here is from genome assembly GCA_034435295.1 of Anaerolineae bacterium. Taxonomy (GTDB): domain Bacteria; phylum Chloroflexota; class Anaerolineae; order B4-G1; family DUEL01; genus DAOTYD01. The sequence continues at coordinate 599 of DAOTYD010000174.1, forward strand.
CGGTCTCTTGCAGGTCGAGCACACCGATGACGCGGTCGCCCAGGCGGATCGGCACAGCCAGGGCTGACTTGACCCTGTCGCCGCGGCCATTGCCATCCTCTGCCGTCAACACGACGTGCTGGCGGTTGCGCAGGGCCTGCTCGATCTCGGGGAAGCGGGCATCGGGGGGCGGCGGCGGGCCAACGCGCACGTGCTCGTAACGGATCTCCCCGCGCTCCTTGGTCACCCGCGCCCACTCGCGGTCGATGTACTGCCGGTGCAGCATCCTGACTTCCTCCAGCGCCTTCTGCGTCTGGGCAACCAGACGGGAGTTCTGGATGGCCACAGCGATCTGGTCGGCCATCGTGCCCAGCACCGCCACATCCTCTTCGCTAAAGGCGCCCGGCTCGGTACTCTGCACGTCCAGCGCGCCGATGATCTGATCGCCAACCTTGAGGGGCAAAGCCATCTCGGAACGGGTGAGCGGCAGGTCGGGGTTGTCGAAAAAGACGGCGTCGGCGCCGACATCCAGGGCGATACGCGGTTCACCCGTGCCGGTCACGTAACCGACAATACCCACCTGGCCGACCTTGAGCCTGTGTCCGCGCGCCAGCATGCGCTGCCCGCCCTCGCTGCTGGCGGCGCGCAGCACGGCATATTCGCCCGCCTCGTCCAGCAGAAAAATGCCGGCGTGGTAAAAGCCAAAGCGATCCGAAATCAGGCGCACCACGTCGCCCAAGAGCTGCTCGATGTCGAGGATCGCCGTCGCCTCGCGGGCGACCTGGGCCGCCGCTTGCAGTTGCCCGCTGCGCCTGGCCAGGTCTGCCGTGCGTTCCTGCACTTTTTGTTCCAGACTCAGATAGAGGCCCTGGAGTTGCTCGGTCATCCTGTTGAAGGAATGGCCAAGCTGGCCCAGCTCGTCCTCTACCGGCACCGGCACACGCTCGTCGAAGCGGCCGGCGGCCAGGCGCGCTGCCGACGCCCCCAGTTCCGCCGCGCGGCTGCGCACATTGCGCGTGATCAGCGCGGCGACAGCCATGGCAATGCCCAGCGCAATCAGCACAAAGGGACTGGCGATCCAGAGCATCCCACTCAGCGCGCGCCGCACCTGATCGCCGGCGTCCTGCTGGCGTTGGGTGGCAATGTCGGCCAGGTTGTCCACATAGCTCTGCACATCCATGCGGGTCACATTCAACAGCCGGGAGCGCGCATCGACCGTTGCCCAGTCGCCGGCCTGAGCAGGCCCGGCAATCGTCGCCGCAAAGTCGATGAACGAACCCAGCGAGTCGATCACCCGCCTGGTCCTCCCGTACAGTTCCTCCTCTGGCAGTATGTCAACCAGGCTCTCCTCCAGGGCCGCTCGCTCGCTGCGCAGCCTGTCCAGGATCACGCCCAGGTCCTGAACCAGCATACCGGCATTCTGGCGCGTAATGGAACTCTGAACCAGCAACTGCGCCTCGGCAGTCTGAGCAGAGATGCTCTGTACCAGAACCAGACGCCCGGTCTCCTGGCGCATCACTGCCACGGCATCGACCAGAATCAGCAACTGCCGCCCAAAGATCGACGCGGCAACCAGGAAAAAGAACAGGGAGAGCAGCAGGCCGATGGTGGTCTGCGCCCGCAGGGTGCGCCGACGACGCCACAATTCACGCCATTGCATCGTCTTCATCTCCTTCCTCCACCTGGCGGGAGGCAGCCCCATCGGCTGCCGCAACCTCTGCTGCCGCAGGCGGGCCAGCCTCGGCTCCCAGGCGCACCAGCACCCGCGCCACGCCCAGCGCCTGGCTCAGCTCTTCGGCCGCAGCGCGGGCGATCGCCTCCATCGTCGTCGAAGCGCGAATCCTGGTCGTGATCTCGGTGATCTTGCTTTCCCTCTCGGCGCGGCGGATGGTCTCCTGGAAGAGGCGGGCATTTTCGATGGCGTTGGCTACATAGCCGGTGACTGCCCGCATCAGGCGCACTTCGTTGCGGCTAAAGCCGCCCGGGCGGTTGACGGCATATAGCTCGCCGATGCTCTGCTCTCGCAGCAGCAAAGCCACGCCGCAAAAGTTGCGCACGTTCAGCACTTCCATGTACGGCCTGTAAGCGGGGATGATGTTGGGGTCCTG
>DAOTYD010000175.1:0-18188 GCA_034435295.1 Anaerolineae bacterium
GAAGGAGAGAGCTGGATAGTGGGTCAGCCTGCCATCCTCGCCACCAACGGCCTGCTGCACTCCGCCATCCTCCAAACCTGGCACGCCCCTCCTTGAACCAACTTGCATACTTGCATACTTGCAAACTTGCATACTTGCATACTTGCACACTTGCACACTTCCTACCCCGCTTCCAACCCCACCCAATCCTCCACCTGCCGCCGCCGGCGCACAGTCAGCCCGGCGCGGCGCAGCGCAGCGATGACCTCTCCCTCCTGTTCGAGGAGCAGGCCGGCCAGCACCAGCAGGCCACCCTCTGTCAGCCGCGTTCCCAGGCCCGCCGCGAGCATCTCGATAATGACCTGCGCCAGAATGTTGACCACGATCAGCTCATAGCGCCCGCTGGCCTGATCGAGCGAGCCGGGCAATACCTCCACCCGGTCGGCCACGCCGTTGTGGCGCACATTTTGCTGGGCCACGGCCACAGCTTGCGGGTCGTTGTCCAGCGCCAGCACCGAGGCCGCGCCCAGCCTGGCCGCGGCGATCGCCAGGATGCCCGAACCGGTGCCCAGGTCCAGCACGCGCATGGCCGGGCGGATGTGCTCTTCCAGCGCCAGCAGGCATATTTGGGTGGTGGGGTGTAGCCCCGTGCCAAAGGCCATGCCCGGATCGAGCTCGATGACGATTTCGCCTTCGGCGGGGCTGTAGGGCAGCCATGAGGGGCGCACGACGATGCGCTGGCCGATGTGCAGGATGCGCAGTTGCGCCTTCCACGCCTCGGCCCAGTCCGTTTCGGCGATCCGGCGGAAGGTTGGATCGGGGATGGGCAGGATTTGGCCCAGATGCCACAGCCCTTCCTCGGCGCGGCGGCGGGTTTCGGCAAGCCGCTCGTCGACGGGGAGGTAGGCGCGCACGGTGACCGGCCCGGCGGCGATGCCCTCTGGCCCGGCCTCGATGGCCACGCCGTCAGGGGCATAGCGGGAAAGCACCTCGGCGACAGCTTCGGCTGCCTCGCCGCTGACTGTGACGCTGAGCTCCAGCCATTCCGTTGCCTGCTTGTGCATCACAGCCCCAGCGCCTCGCGGACGCGGTCGAGGAAGGTCGGCTCTTTGATCTCGACCACAGCATCGGGGTCGAGCGTGACGGCCAGACGGCGAAACAGCTCGCGCTGCTCGTCGGTCAGTTTCTTGGGCACCTCGACGCGCACCAGCACCAGCAGGTCGCCGCGCCCGTTGCGCCGCAGGTAGGGCACGCCCAGCCCGCGCAGGCGCAGGATCGCCCCGCTCTGCGTGCCAGCGGCGATCTCGACCTCCTGCGGCTGGCCGTCCAGCGTGGGGATGCTGACGCGTGTCCCCAGCGCGGCCTGGGCGACGTTGATGCTCAGCTCCATGATCAGGTCGTTCCCGCGCCGGCGAAGGAAGGGGTGCGGCTCTACGTCGAGGAGGACGTAGAGGTCGCCCGGCGGCCCTCCCTTTTCGCCCGGCTCCCCTTCACCGGCCAGGCGGATCTTGGTGCCGCTGTCGACGCCGGCGGGGATGTTGACCGTCAGCCGGCGGGTGGCATAGACCCTGCCGGTGCCGCTGCAGTTGCGGCAGGGGATGGGGATCGTCTCGCCTTCGCCGCGGCAGACCGGGCAGGTGGTCACGTTGACGAAAGAGCCCAGAAACGAGTGCTGGACGTGGCGTACCTGGCCGGTGCCGTTGCATTCCTTGCAGCGGACGGGGTTTGTGCCTGGCTCGGCGCCGCTGCCTTTGCATTCGGGGCAGACCTCTGGACGGGTGGCCTCGATCTCTTTTTCGACGCCAAAGACGGCCTCTTCGAAAGAGAGGCGCAGGTCATAGCGCAGATCCGAGCCGCGGCGGGGGCCACGGCGCTGCGTGCTGCGAAAGCCAAAGCCGCCCAGGCCGCCAAAAACTTCTTCAAAGATGTCGAAGGGGTCGCGAAAGCCAAAATCGAATCCTCCCCCGGCGTTGGTCAGGCCAGCGTGGCCAAAGCGGTCATAGACGGAGCGCTTTTCGGGGTCCGAGAGGACCTGGTAGGCTTCGTTGATCTCCTTGAAGCGGTTTTCGGCGTCGGGCTCTTTGCAGACGTCGGGGTGGTACTGCCGCGCCAGGCGACGGTAGGCGCGCTTGATCTCATCGGGCGAGGCCGAGCGCTCGACACCCAGGACGCGATAGTAATCCGGCTTGCTGCTCATACTCTGACTTGCTGCTGGCCTCTCGCTGGCTTCGCTCCGCTCGTTCGGCCAGCCTGCTAGCGCTCGCTAAACTCGCCCTCGATCACATCTCCCTCTTCGCCCTGACCGCTGCCGGCGGAGCCAGAGGGTGGCGGGGTGGATGGTCCGGCGCCCTGGTACATCTGCGCGCCCACGGCCTGGATGGCGTCATTCAATTCAGCGGTGCTTTGCTTGATGCGGGCCACGTCGTCCGTTTCCAGCGCCTGGCGCACGGCCTTGATGCGGCCTTCCAGCTTTTCCCGTGCTGCTGCGGGGATCTGCGCCCCCATCTCGCGGAGGAACTTTTCGGCCGAGTAGGCAGTCGTGTCGGCGACGTTGCGCGCCTCGACCTGCTCTTTCTTGCGCTGGTCGGCCTCGCGGTGCAGTTCGGCCTCGCGCACCATACGCTCGACCTCGTCTTCGGCCAGGCCGCTGGAAGGGATGATCTGCATCGACTGCTCGCGGCCTGTGGCCTTGTCTTTGGCCGAGACCTTGAGGATGCCGTCGGCGTCGATGTCAAAGGTCACCTCGATCTGGGGCACGGCGCGGGGAGCGGGTGGGATGCCGTCCAGGATAAAGCGGCCCAGGCTCTTGTTGTCGGCGGCCATGGGGCGTTCGCCCTGCACGACGTGAATCTCGACCTGGGTCTGGCCGTCGGTGGCGGTGGAAAAGATCTGGCTCTTGCGCGTGGGGATGGTCGTGTTGCGCTCGATCAGCGGGGTGGCCACGCCGCCGAGGGTCTCGATGCTCAGCGTCAGCGGGGTGACGTCGAGCAGGAGGACGTCCTTGACCTCGCCGGCCAGCACGCCGGCCTGGATCGCCGCGCCGATGCCGACGACCTCGTCCGGGTTGACGCCCTTGTGCGGCTCGCGCTGGAAGAACTCGGCCACCAGGCGCTGGATGGCCGGCATGCGCGTCTGCCCGCCGACCAGGACGACCTGGCCGATGCGGTTGACTTTCAGGCCGGCATCGGCCATCGCCTGACGGCACGGCTCCAGCGAGCGCGCGATCAGGTCTTCGGTCAGTTGTTCAAGTTTGGCGCGGGTGAGGCGCACCTGCAGGTGTTTGGGGCCGGAGGCGTCAGCGGAGATAAAGGGCAGGTTGATCTCGGTCTCCATCATCGAGGAGAGCTCGATCTTGGCCTTTTCTGCCGCCTCGCGCAGCCGCTGCAGCGCCTGGCGGTCCTGGCGCAGGTCGATGCCGTGCTCTTTTCTGAACTCTTCGACCACATAATCCATCACGCGCAGGTCGAAATCGTCGCCGCCGAGAAAAGTGTCGCCGTTGGTGGCCTTGACCTCAAAGACGCCGTCGCCGACGTCGAGGATCGAGATGTCGAACGTGCCGCCGCCCAGGTCATAGACGGCGATGATCTCGTCCTTCTTCTCGCCCAGGCCGTAAGCCAGCGAAGAGGCTGTCGGTTCGTTGATGATGCGCAGCACTTCCAGCCCGGCGATCTTGCCAGCGTCCTTGGTCGCCTGGCGCTGGCTGTCGTTGAAGTAGGCCGGCACGGTGATGACCGCCTGCGTCACCGGCTCGCCCAGGTACGCCTCGGCGTCGGCCTTGATCTTTTGCAGGATCATGGCCGAGATTTCGGGCGGGGAGTATTCCTTGTCGCCCATCCAGACGCGCACGTCGCCGTTGGGGGCGGCGGTGACGCGGTAGGGCACCATCTTGATCGCCCGCTGCACCTGGGGGTCGTCGAACTTGCGGCCCATAAAGCGCTTGATCGAAAAGATCGTGTTTTCGGGGTTGACGATGGCCTGTCGTTTGGCGACCTGCCCGACCATCCGCTCGCCGGTCTTGGGGTTGACGGCGACGACAGAGGGGAAAAGCCGCCCGCCTTCGGCGCTGGGGATGACGACGGGTTCGCCGCCGATCATCACCGCGCAGACCGAGTTGGTGGTGCCCAGGTCGATGCCGATGATTTTGCTCATGCTTCCTCCGCTTTGTCTGTCTCTGAGGTGGGTGGCGTCGCCGGGCGGGCCACGCGCACCATCGCCGGGCGCAGCACGCGGTCGCCCAGCATATAGCCACGCCGCACCTCGGCGATGATCTGTCCTTCTTCGTACCCCTCTGCCTCCTCGCTCGCTACCGCTTCGTGGTACGTCGGGTCGAAATAGCGCCCCGCGGTCTCGATGGGCCTGACGCCCTGCGATTCGAGCACGAATTCGAGCTTGCGCTTGATGAGCTGGACGCCTTCCAGCCAGCTCTGGCCTTGCGCGCTGTCGGGAGCTGCGACCAGGGCGCGCTCCAGGTCGTCCAGCACGGGCAGGAGCTGGGTCAGCAGGGCGGCGTTGGCCATCTGCATCTGCAACTCGCGCTCGGCCTCCTGGCGGCGGCGGTAGTTGGCGAACTCGGCGCGGGCGCGCTGCCAGCCGTCGAGATATTCGGCGGCCTGGGCCTGCGCTTCCGCCAGTTGCTGCTGGAGCTGTTCAACGGACGGTTCGCCTTCGAGTTCGCCTTCCACCGCGCATTCGAGCACGCCCGTCTCGGCCTCTTCTTCGGATGGTTCCTCTGTCGGGATAGCCTGTTCGTCGACCATACTGTACATCCTCACCGTGTAATCTGTGGTTACGACCTGCTGGCAGATGGCAGCGATTCGGCGCCGGAAAAGACGTCAAAGATCAGGTCGGAGAGCAGGTTGGCGACAAAGCGGACGGAGGAGATAGCCCGCCCATAACCCATGCGCGTCGGTCCCAGCACGCCCAGCGCGCCGGTGGCCAGCCCGGCGACGCCGTAGCGGCTGAGCACCAGGCTGCACGCCTGCAGCTCGTCGAAGCGGCCTTCGCCGCCGATCATCACCCGCACGCTGCCTACCGTCGGTCCCAGCGCTTCGGCCAGCACCGCTTCCAGGAAGCTGCGTTCTTCCAGCACGCGCAGCACGCCGCGCGCCTGCACTTTTTCGCCAAACTCGGGCTCCTGGAGCAGCTCGCTCAGCCCGTCGTGGTAAACTCCCTCGGCGGTCATCGAGTCGGCCCGGCGCATCATCTCGGCTGCCAATGTGGCAATGTCGGCCTCCAACAGAGGGAGGCTGGCGATGCGCGGTTCGATCTCGGCTGCGGTCAGCCCGGCGCAGAGCTGGTTCAGCCGATCGGCTGCCTCGCTGAGGACAGGCTGAGGGAGCGGCTCTGCCAGCGTCAGCATCTGCTGTTTGACCGCGCCGCCCTGGATGACCAGCACCAGCAGCACCAGCCGTCCCTGCACCGAGATCAGTTGCAGTTGGCGAAAGTGCGCCTGGGCGGTCTGCGGGGCGGTGACGACCGCGGCGCCGCGGGCGGTGCGGGCCAGCACCGACGCCGCCAGCGGCATCCACTCGTCAATGTCCTGCCGCACCTGCTGAAACTGATGGGCGATTGTGCGGCGCTCGTCCAGTGGCAACGTGGTCTCCTGCAACAGCCGCTCGACGAAATAGCGGTAGCCCTGGTCCGTCGGCACGCGGCCGGCGGATGTGTGCGGGTGGGTCAGATAGCCCAGCTCTTCCAGGCGGGCCATCTCGTTACGCACCGTCGCCGGGCTGACGTTGAGGCCGTATTGCTCGACCAGCGTGCGCGAACCCACGGGGGTCGCCGTGCGCACATATTCCTGCACGATCAGCCCCAAAATCGTCTGTTGTCGGGGTGTGATCTCTTCCATCTCGCTTTCCCGGTCGTTTTTAGCACTCTCGGTTATAGAGTGCTAGAACTGACTCTCACATGGTAACATGTAGAGGGGTATTTGTCAAGGAAATCCGCCCTTGCATTTTCGCCCCCCCTGGGGTAAAATGCGACCAGTCGGTTTGCACTACAGAGGTCAACGCAGCATGAACCGTACACAAATCTTTAACCGCATGCCCCGCCTGCGTATGCCGCTGCCGGCGGACGAGGTCAGGATTCCCTCTCCTCCCGCTGTGAGCAGCCCGCCCCGTCTGTTCTGGTATCAGGCCCTGCTGCCGCTGGCCGGCATCCTCCTGATGGCCGGCGTCATGCTGGCGATTTATGCCAACCCGCTGATGCTCCTGCCGATGCTCGTCATGTCCGCCACCACGACGCTGACCTCGCTGTTGGTGCGCAAGGCGCAGCAACGGCAGTACAAACAGTCTCTGCAGGAAGCCGAACAGGCCTACGCGCGCGTCCTGGAGCAGAAGCGCGCCGAGCTGGAACGGTTGCGCCAGCAACAGCAGCGCCTGCTCCACGAGACGGACCCGGCCCTGGAGACCCTGTTGGAGCGCGCACGGCAGCGCTCGCCGCGCCTCTGGGAGCGCCAGCCAGAGGACGACGATTTCCTGCGCCTGCGCCTGGGCATCGGCACGCGCCGCTCCAACGTGACCGTCGTCGCGCCCCATCCCGATATGCCCGACCCGCGCCTGGAGACGGCCCACGCCCTGGAAGCCGAGTACGCCTGGCTGCCGCAGGTGCCCCTGGCGGCGGACCTGCGCAATGGCCCGCTGGGGATCGCCGGGCCGGCCCCGGCCCGCTTCGACATCGCCCGCGCTTTGCTCTGCCAGCTTGCGACCCACCACGCGCCGGATTGCGTCTCTCTGTGGGCCGTCGTGACGCCGGAGCGCGCGGAAGAATGGGCCTGGATCAGATGGCTGCCTCACAGCCGTGACGAGCGCGGAGACATGCTGCTCGCTGCCGATCCCTCCGCAGCCGATGCCCTGCTGAACGATCTGCTGGAGCGCCTGCGCGAACGCCAGAACGATCTGTCATCTCCCTTGCCGCTGACCTTGCCCTCCGGGTGGCCGTGGCTGGTGCTGCTGCTCGACGCGCCGCCCGCGCTGCTGGCGCACCCGGCCGTTCACCTGCTCCTTTCGCCGGTGGGACGCCGCCTGAACGCGACCGCGCTCTTTGTCGTCGAGCAGCCCGTCGACGTGCCGACCGGCTGCCGCGCGCTCGCTGAGCTCCAGCCGGACGGGCAGTTGAAGCACGCGGCGACGGGAGAAGCCGGCGAGGCGCGCTGCTGGCCCGACCGCGCCGACGCGCCTTTCTGCGATGCCCTGGCGCGCAGCCTGGCCCCCTTGCAGATTCAGACGCCGCAGGCCGACCAGGCGCTGCCCACGCAGGTCCGCCTGCTCGATTTGTTGGGGATCGAGGATATCGACCGCTACGACGTGGGGGCGCGCTGGCGGGAGCGCGCCAGCGTCGCCCGGCTGCAGGTGCCCATCGGCATCCGCTGCGGCGGGCGTCCCCTCCTGCTCGATCTGCACGCCACCGCTCATGGCCCCCACGGCCTGGTCGCCGGCACGACGGGTTCGGGCAAGAGCGAACTGTTGCAGACGATGGTGGTCGGCCTGGCCCTCACCCATCACCCCCACGACGTGGCCTTTGTGCTGGTCGATTTCAAGGGCGGCGGCGCTTTTGGCGGCCTGGCCGACCTGCCGCATGTCCTGGGCGTGGTCACCGACCTGAGCGGTCGCCTGGCGGAGCGGGCGCTGGTGGCGCTGGAGGCGGAGATGGATCGCCGCAAGCGTTGTTTTCAGGAGGCCGGGGTGAGCGACATCGACCAGTACCAGCGGCTCTACTGGCAGGATGCGCTTGCCGTGCCGCTGCCGCGCCTGGTGGTGATTGTCGACGAGTTTGCCGAACTGGCGCGCGACCACCCCGATTTCATCGACGGCCTGGTCGGCGTGGCGCGGGTGGGACGCTCGCTGGGACTGCACCTGATTCTGGCGACGCAAAGTCCCGCTGGCGTGGTGCGCCAGCAGATTTGGGCCAACGCCCGCTTCCGCATCTGCCTGCGCGTCGAGACGCGGCAGGAGAGCCAGGAGATGCTCCATCGCCCCGACGCGGTCAGCCTGCCCCGCATCCCAGGGCGCGGCTACCTCCAGGTCGGCAACGACGACGTTTTCGAACTGTTCCAGGTGGCGCGCGTGGCCGGACCCTACCCCGGCTCGCGCAAACAAGAGGTCGAGCAGGAAGAGCGGCTGGTCATCCGCGCTGTATCGCCGCTGGGACAGCGCACGGTGCTGTTCGACGCGGGCCGGCCGCCGCGCGCCCAGGATGCCCTTTGCGACCTCGACGTGGCGCTGCGGCGCATGGCGCAGGCCGCCGCCGAGGTGGGCATCGAGAAGCTGCACAGTCCCTGGCCGGCTCCCCTGCCGGAGCGGCTGGCCCTGGCGGACCTCCTGGCCGGGCCGTCTTGGGATGGCCAGCGATGGCGAGAGTGCCCGCCCGCCCTGACGGCGGTGCTGGGTCTGCTGGACGAGCCAGAGCGTCAGCGGCAGAGCGTTTGGCAGCTTCCCCTGGCCGAGCAGGACGGCCATGTGCTCCTGATCGGCGCGCCGGGGTCGGGCAAGAGCCTGTGGCTGCGCACGCTGGTCGTGAGCCTGGCGCTGAACTGGCCGCCGGACCGGCTGCACGTCTACCTGATCGAACTGGGCGGACAGGCGCTGCGCGTCTTTGAGGGATTGCCGCACCTGGGCGCGTTGCTGGGGGCGACGGACGGCGAGCGCGTGCAGCGGCTGCTGCTGCGCCTGCTGGACGAGCTGGAGGAGCGGCGGCGGCTCTGCGAGCAAAAGGGCGTCGAAGGGGTGGCGGCGTTGCGCGCCCGCTGGCCTGACGCCGCGCCGCCGGCGATCCTGCTGGTCATTGCCGGGCTGGCCGAGTTCCGCACCCTCTTTGCCGACGAAATGAACTGGCTGCTGCGCCTGCTGCGCGAGGGCGGTGCGTGCGGCATCCACGTCGTCCTGGCCGGTGACCGCGCCGGCGATGTGCCGGCGACGGTGAGCAGCCTGGTGGCGCGGCGGGCCGCGCTGCGCCTGGCCGAAGCCGACGAATATGGCCTTGTCCTGGGCGCCCGCCTGCGGCCGGCTTCCGACCAGCGGCTGCCGCCGGGGCGGGGCTGGTACGGGCGGCCGCCGCTCGAGTTCCAGGCCGCCGCACCGGTCCGCGCTGCCGATGAGGCGACGCAGGGCGTGGAACTGCGGCGCCTGGTGCAGGCGATGGATGCCGCCTGGCAGGGGGCGCGGCCGGCGCCGGTCGCGCTGCTGCCAGAGATCGTGCCCCTGCGCCCGCTGCTGATCGCGCCGCGGCCGCCAGAATCGGCGGCGCTGGCCGTGCCGCTGGGCCTGGAGGCGCAGCGGCTGCTGCCGCTCTGGGTCGACCTGGACGGCGATGGCCCGCACTGGCTCGTCGCCGCCACGCCGTTCGGCGGCAAGACCACACTCTTGTGGAGCTGGCTCCTGGCGCTGGCGGAGGCCAACGGCCCTCAGCAGGTACAGTTTGCGCTCGTCTCGGGTCGACGCGACAGCCTGGCGCCGCTGGCCTCTCTGCCGCATGTGGCCGCTTTCTGCCGTGCGGCGGACGGCTGGGGCCCGCTGTGGGCTTTTCTGGAGGCGGAAGGGCAGCGGCGCCAGGCCAACGCGGCGGCACGGGCGCGCCTGGTCGTGGCGATCGACGACTATGAGCTGCTGTTCGATGCGCTGGCTGCGGACCGCGCGGTGCAGGAGGGACTGGTGTCCCTGGCCCGCCGTGGGCGTGAACTGGGGCTCCATTTCATCCTCGCTGGCGCGCTGCCGGACCTGGGTGGCGCGGCGTACCGGGATCCCTTGGCCAAACAGGTGCGCGTGGAGCGGTCGGGCTTTTTGCTGCGCGTGCTGGACGGGAGCGAGCAGAACCCGTTGGGCGTGCGCGTCGCGGCAGCAGGGGAACGGGGGGCGCTGCCGGGCCGTGGCTATGTCGTGCGCCACGGTCGAAGCGAGCCGTTGCAGGTGGCCTCGCCGGGGACGGAGGAGGTGGTCGCTGCCTGGGCGGAGGAGATCGGCCGCCGTTGGGGCGGGACAAACACGATGGCGACGGCAGAGCCATCGCCATCGTGATCGACGGGGCGGAAACCGCGACAACCACCAGGCCCCCGTGATTTCTGCGTTCGGTTGCCGGCGGGTCCGCGCAGGTGTCTATCAGATGACGCTCTGGTCGGTCGCTTCGAAGACGTTGGCGATGCGGCGCATCTCACCGCTCAGGTTAGCCAGCAGCTCGCGCAGCCGGGCCTGCATCTGCGGCACCTGCTGATTGAACAGGTTGGCGTAATCGACCTGGGCCAGGCCGGTCCACTCGCCGGCCAGGTTGTTGACGGTGTGGATCATTGCCTGCATGCCTTCCTCTACCGAGGCGCTCTGAGCGTCGAGCTGCGAAGCGACCTCGCGCAGGCGGTCGGGGGATACACGGATGTCGGCCATTGTCCTTCCTCCTTGTTCTGTGTTGAGAGTACGATGTCCCAGAGTCCGGACGAACCTAGATCACCGAGGTGTCTGTTTCGCGAAAGACCTGGGCAACCCGTTGCAGCTCGCCACCGATCTCGCCCATCAATTCGGCAAAGCGGGCCATACGAGGGAGCATCTCGTTCCACTGGCTGTAGAATCTGTTCTGGGCCACGCCTTCCCATTCAGCGCTCAACGCTTCCAGGGTAGCGCGCAGGGTGGAGACGATGCCCTCCGTTTCGGCCCTTTTGTCCGCAAACAGTTGGGCAACGGCTTCGAGCCTTTCTGGAGCTACGACGATCTGGACCATTGTTTACCTCCGGCTCGGGGGCCTGGTTTGGGAGTATTGTAGCATAATTTTTGGGGCGCGCAAATCGCGTATCGCGTATCGCGTATCGCGTATCGCTTATCGCTTATCGCGCATCGCTATCGTGCCCGATGCGATCCCAATTGCTCTTCCCATGTCATTCTGAGGAGCGAAGCCCGCGAAGCGGCCGAAGCGACCCTGAGCGAAGCCGAAGGGAATCTCGTTTTCCGCTGCAGGATGACCTCACTTTGTGAGAGGAGCGAAGCCGAAGGGAATCTCGTTCCAGTGAGGGGCTACCGGCTCACAGAAAAATAATCCGTGTTACAAGGAATCTGTGTCGCAACGAGACCCTTCCCCTTCACTCCGTTCAGGGTCAGGGTGACAAAGCCAATGTTTTGCTTCGAACCCCATTCCGGCTGTTCGAAGCAAAAGGATAGAGCGCCCCGCCCGCCCTGCTCCCGCCGGGTCTGTGAGCCAGCGGCGTCCCTGGCGGGGGTCACAGGCCGTGAAATCTGTGGAATCTGTGGCCAAAAAGCGGCGGCGCCCCTGGGGGGGAGTCACAGCCCCCCCGCCAGGCAATGATCGCGTATCGCGCGCGATACGCGATACGCGATAGGCGATAGGCGATACACACCCCCACTTGCATCTTTGGCCCAAACTGTGTACACTGGGCTATCAGTACTTGCCAGCAGGGAGATAGACGATGCGCAAAGCAGTCCATGTGGGAATGGTCGGAACGGCCCTGGCGTGTCTCCTGGCGATGGCGCTATCGTTTCCGTGGGCTGCGGCAGCCATTCCACCCCAGGCGTTGCAAGAGGGCGTCATGCGCGCTGAACCCACGCCGGCCGTTGGGACGCCGTCTCCAAGCCCGGAGCCGCCTCCCCTCACGGCGACCGCCAAACCAGGCGAGACGCCGTCTTCCTCCCCCTCCCCCGCTCCTGGCCTGCCCCAGCCGCTCCCCTGGCTGCCGCCCCAGGTCAGCCGCTTTATTGCTTCTTATTCCCTTCAACTGGGCCTGAGTTGCCTGCTGCTCTTCCTGCTGGTACTGGCAGTGGTGCTTATCCTGATCCTCTGGCGTGGGCAGCGGCGCCCTCCCAGGCCGGCGACGCCGCCACGTCCACCAGGACCTCCACCTCCGCCGCCTGCCCAGGTTCCCCGCCGCCCCTGCCTGCAGAGCGTTGCAGCGCCCGGCAACCCCTGCTTTGAGCTGAAGCCGGAGGGGGTCACCATCGGACGCGGGCCTGAGAACAACCTGGTCATTACGCAGGACTTGCCGGGCTGGGAGACTGTCTCACAGCAGCACGCCCGCGTCTACCGCTGGGCTGACCGCTGGATCGTCGAGGACTTGAGCTCGGCGAACGGCGTCTATGTCAACGGCAGGCGCACCGGCCGCAACGTGCTGCGTGACGGCTGGCGGGTCGGCATTGGCGGTGTCGAGTTCGAGTTCCACCTCAGCGCGGAGGAGACCGGGCCATGATTTGTCCCAACTGTGGTTACAAGAACCGTGAGGACGCGCGCTCCTGTCACCGCTGCGGGACCGCCCTGGAAGCCGAAAAGACGCTGCTCCAGCCTGTCCCCCAGGACAGCAGCGGCAATGCGGGCACCCAACCGCTGAACGGCGCTTCCGTTGCCTTCGATTGGCTGCCGGAGGGCGCGCTGCTCCACGAGGGCCGCTATCAGGTGCTGGAACTGCGCACCGCCAGCGAGGACGAGAACATGTACCGCGTCGAAGAGACGCGCCCGGTGCGTCTGTGCCCCAACTGTCGCACTCCTGGCGCCGACCCGGAGGAACGTTTTTGCGCTTTTTGCGGCGCCGAGATCGCGGGGGCCAGGCCGCTCTACCTGCGCTACCTGGTGCGCGAAAGCCGTGACCTGCACGCTTTTACCGCCGAAGCACAGATCCTCGGCCTGCGGCTCGAACACCCCGCCCTGTTGCTGCCCCATGACGTCTTTGTCGAAGCGCCCTATGGCCCACCGCGGGCCTATCTGGTCGAATCCGAGTTCAAGCCGGCGACGGCCGATACGCTTCCCGTGCCCCAACCGCTGCACACCGTCCTTGGCTGGGGCATCGCCCTGGCGCAGGGACTCGATTACCTGCACCGTCATCAGGTGACCATGGGCGGGGTGGGGCTGGAGCAGATCGCGCTGGAAGGCAAGACGGCCCGCTGGGTCAATCTGCGCGGTGCGTCGGTCATCTCCCCGGAGGCGCGCGCCAGACCCGGAGCCTTTTTTGCCCGCGATGTCCGCGGCCTGGCGGCGGCGCTCTTCTACCTGGCGACCGGTCAGACCCGCTACAGCCCTCCCGGCGGATGGCCGGCGGGGATTGCGGCCCTCTTCGCCCAGGCGCTGGGATCCGAGGAGGGATTTTCCAGCGCGTCCGCTCTGACCGCAGCACTGGAGACGGCTTTGCAGGCAGTGCGCCGCCCGGCGAGTGTCACGCTTGTCACGGGGCAGCGCACTGACGTCGGCCAGCAGCGCTCGCTCAACGAGGACAGCCTGCTCTCGCTCGAACTGACGCCGATCTTTTGCTCTGTCAGCCAGGCGATGGGTGTGTTTGTCGTCGCCGACGGCATGGGCGGCCACGACGCCGGCGATGTGGCCAGCCGCCTGACGGTGCAGACAATCGCGAACCTGGCTGTGCGGCAGATGCTGATCCCGGCGACAGCCGGCGACCCGTTGCCTTCTCCCGCTGACTGGCTGCAAAGCGCGGTCCAGGCGGCCAACCGTTCGGTCTATGAGCGGGCCAGGGCGGTCGGCTCCGATATGGGCAGTACGATGGTCGCCGCAGTCCTGGTCGGCGACGCGGCGACGATCGCCAACGTGGGGGACAGCCGCGCTTATTTGCTGCGGCGCGATGGGATTGCCCAGATCACCGTCGATCACTCGCTGGTCGAACGCCTGGTGGCGACGGGACAGATCACGCGCGAGGAGGCGGCTCATCACCCACAGCGGAACGTTGTCTATCGCGTCATCGGCGACCGCCCGCAGGTGGAGGCCGATCTCTTCGAGCAGCGGCTGGATGTTGGCCAGGCGCTGCTGCTCTGCTCCGATGGCCTCAGCGGGATGCTCAGCGATGAGCAGATGTGGAGCATCTGGCGCGCGGCGGCGTCGCCGCAGGAGGCGTGCGATCGGCTGGTCGCCGCGGCCAACGACGCCGGGGGAGAAGACAATATCTCGGTGATGATCGTTCAGGTCGCGTAGCCAAAGGAGGGATATAGTGCCAGGCGAAGTTGAGCTGAACGTGCAAACCAACCGACTCAGGTTCCCTACCACCGCTGGAGAGCAACTGGTCTATGTGCTGATCGAGGCCAGGCCCATGGGTGCGGTCGCCCACGTGCAGATGCCGCTCAACTTTAGCCTGGTGTTGGACCACAGCGGCTCGATGAGCGGTCCCAAGCTCGCCAACTTGAAGGAGGCGGCCAAACTGGCCATCGAGCGCATGGGGCCGCAGGACCTGGTCTCGATTGTCATCTTTGACGACAAGGTCAGCGTGATCTCGCCCAGCCAGCCGGCGACGAACCTGGAGACGCTCAAGGAGCAGATCGACGGCATTGGGGATGGCGGGGGGACCGAGATCTCGCGCGGCATGCGCCGGGGATTGGAAGAGCTGCGTAAGGGATTTGCCCCCGGGCGGATCAGCCGCATGCTGCTCTTGACCGACGGGGAGACGTTCGGCGACGAGGATATCTGTCGCCAACTGGCCGCCGAAGCGGCGCGGCAGGGGATCGCCATCACGGCGCTGGGGCTGGGCGAAGCGTGGAACGAAAAGCTGCTGGACGACATCGCCCAGATCAGCGGCGGCATGTCCGATTTTATCCCTGACAGCCGGCCAGAGGCGATTCTCAGCACCTTCGAGCGGCAGGTACGGACGGCGCAGGCAACCGTTGTGCAGAACGCAGAGGCTGTGCTGCGCCTGATCCCCGGCGTCACGCCGCGCGCGGTCTGGCGGGCAGCGCCGCTGATCGCCAAGCTGGGCCAGCGGGCGCTCTCTGACCGCGATGTGCAGGTCGCCTTGGGCGACCTGGACCGCGAGCAGGGTCAGAGCCTGCTCGTCGAGATGCTCATCCCGCCGCGGCCGCCGGGCACGTACCGCATCGCTCAGGCCGAGGTCACGTATGATGTGGCGGCAGCAGGGTTGACCGGCGCCAGGGTCAAGGCCGACGTTGTGGTCCATTTCACCGATGACCCGGCTCAGGTCGAAGAGGTCAATCCGTATGTGATGAACATTGTCGAAAAGGTCACCGCGCACAAGTTGCAGACCCGTGCCCTCGACGACGCGGCCAGGGGGGATATTGCCAGCGCGACGCAAAAACTTCGCGCAGCGGCGACGCGGCTGATGGAACTGGGGCAGGCTGACCTGGCTCAGACGGCGCTGCAAGAAGTCGAGCGGCTGGAGCGCGGCGAGGCGCTTTCGGCGGGCGGGACCAAAAAGCTGCGCTATGAGACGCGCAAGCTGACGCAAAGGCTCGGAGATAGCGCGGAGTCGCGGACGAAAGATTAGCAGGGGAGGTGTGCGATGTCATTGTGTCCAAACTGCGGTCTGCAGCAGCCGGACGGAGCGGCTTTTTGTGACCATTGTGGCGCGCCGTTGGAGCCTGTCAGGCCGGTGGCGGTGGCGGCGCCACCCCCGACGCAGCCTGCGCCCGCGCCGGCAGGCGGCGTGGCCTGCCCTGTCTGCGGCGCGCCGGCAAAGGCGGGCGAGGCGTATTGTGACCATTGCGGAGCGGCGCTGGCCGGCGCAGCGCCGACGTCTCCCCCCGCGGCGCCTGCCGCCTCGCCAGCCCCTCCGCCCGCGCCGGCGCCCCTTGCGCCGCTGACCTGCTCCAACTGCGGCGCGCAACTCGAACCGGGCAGCAACTTTTGCGACATGTGCGGCGCGGCGGTGAGCGTCGCTGCGCCCGCGCCGCTTCCGCCGACCGAGATCCCGTTGGCTGCACCGTCCCCTCCCCCCGTCGCCGCCCCGCCGCCCGTTGTGGCAGCTCTCGGCGGACGGCTGGTCGTGCAGGGCTCCAACGCCGTGCTGCCCTTCCCGCCGGGCAGGAGCGAGGTGGTCATCGGGCGCGAAGACCCGGTCAGCGGCATTTTCCCCGAAATCGACCTCGTCCCTCATGGCGGCGAGGAGGCCGGCGTATCGCGGCGACACGCCCGCATCTTTGTCCGGGGCAGCCAGTTGATGATCGAAGACCTCAACAGCACCAACTATACCTACGTCAATCAACAGCGGCTGACCCCCGGCCAGCCCTATCCCCTCAAGGACGGCGATGAGCTGCGCATGGGCCGGCTCAAGCTTAATTACCAGGCCCAGGGATAGGCGATGGCGCTTCACACGGGGCAGACACTGCAAGACCGTTACCGCATCGCCTCGATGCTGGGTCAGGGCGGGATGGGCGCGGTCTACCGCGCCTGGGACACACGGCTGAACATCCCCGTGGCGCTGAAGGAGATGGTGCCCCAGCCCGGCCTGGACGCCTCGACGCTGGCCCAGTTGCGCGAGCAGTTCCGGCAGGAAGCGAGCGTGCTGGCGCGGTTGAGCCATCCGCACCTGGTGCGCGTGACCGACTTTTTCGAGGAAGGCGGCAACGCTTACCTGGTCATGGACTTTGTCGACGGCGAGAGCATGGCCGGGCGCATCCAGGAGCAGGGCCGCCTCAGCGAAGGCCAGATGCTGGCATGGGCAGCCCAGTTGTTGAGCGCGCTCGATTACTGCCACAGCCAGGGGATCATCCACCGCGATGTCAAGCCGCAGAATGTGATCATCCGCCCCGACGGCAAGGCTGTCCTGGTCGATTTCGGCCTGGTCAAGCTGTGGGACCCCCACGACCCCCGCACCAGGACGGCGATGCGGGGGATGGGGACGCCGGAGTATGCGCCGCCGGAGCAGTACGAGGCAGGGGCGGGACACACGGATCCGCGCAGCGATGTCTACAGCATGGGGGCGTTGATGTACCACGCCCTGTCAGGCACCGCGCCCCCGCCGGCGACGCTGCGCATGGCCGACCCGGACCGCTTCCGTCCGCTGGGAGACCTGGCGCCGGAGGTGAGCGAGCGGACGGCGGCGGTGGTGATGAAGGCGCTGGCGCTGGCGCGCTCGCAGCGCTGGCAGAGCGCCGCAGAGATGGCAGCGGCGCTGGAAGGACGACTGGCCTGGGCGGTGGCATCTGCCGGCTCGCCGGCGGCGCCGATCTCGCGCCCCATCAGCGGGCCGGCAGCGCCGAGGGCCCGCCGCCGCTGGTGGCTGTGGGCCGTCGTCGGCTTTCTCCTGCTCTCCTGCCTGGTCGCGAGTTCGCTGGGCGGGCTGGCCCTCCTCTCGTCTCTCTCGTCGACGGCAACGCCCTGGCCCACAGCGACGCCAACCTCGCCAGCCGTAGCGACGTCGATCAGCGGCGTCGCGCTGGACCACGAGCGGAATCCCATCTTTGGCGTCGAAAGCCTGAGCGGTGGTTTTGCGCCCGACCCGCACACGGTGAGCGTGGTCAGCGGCGGTCCTGTCGAAACGATCCAGGCGTTGAGCGGCAGTTGTCGGGGTTTTGTCAGCGCCAGCCCTACCCTGCGCCTGGAGTGGTCGGGTTCAGCCAGCCGGCTGCGCATCTTTTTCGTGCCGACTGACTATGGCGATACGACCCTGGTCATCCGCGATCCAGAAGGCCGCTGGTTCTGCAACGACGACTCGCCTTACGGCGGGCTGAACCCCCTGATCGAGCTGACGGATCCGCCGCCCGGCGCCTACCATATCTGGGTCGGCACTTTCTCCAGCGGCATCTCGCACCCCGGCACGCTCTACTTTACCCAAACAGACCTGCACCCGGGCAATCTTTTGGGCGGCGTCGAGACTCCTGCAGGGGGTCTCGACAGCAGCCTGGCCCCGAACTATGGCTGGACGACGCTGGGCACGGGCTTTGCGCCGGACCCCTACACGGTCTCTCTGGTCAGCGGCGGCAGTGTCGATGTCGGCAGCCTCAATCTTGGCCCTGGCTGCGGGGGGTACGCCACGCGGGCGCCCGATTTTGTTGTCGACTGGTCGGGCGTTACGCCCCGCCTGCGCATCTTTTTCGTCGCTGAGAATGGGGACCTGGACACACGGCTGGTCGTGCGCGGCCCTGGCGGCGAATGGGCCTGCAACGATGACTTTGCCTCATTCAACCCGCTGGTCGAATTTGCCAGTCCGCAAGGCGGACTGTTTGCTATCTGGGTTGCCAGCTTTGTGCCGGACGAGTTCATCCAGGGGACGTTGTACATCACGACGGGGGATTATGACCCGGCGCATTTGCCTTGAAGGAGGATGTCCGAATGGCGCGCTTTTGTCGTTTTTGCGGCGCTGAACTGAGGCCGGGGGCACGCTTTTGCCGCGCCTGTGGGCGCGAGGTGGCGGCCCAGGCGGAAGAAGCAAAAGGGGCTGCGGCGGCCCCCCCCGCTGCGGAGGAAAAGGCAGCGGCCGAAACCGTCCTGTCTATGGGGCGCGCCGGTAGCGAGACCATCATCACGCCGCCCCGGCCCCAGGCGCCCCCTTCGCC
>DAOTYD010000176.1:0-27941 GCA_034435295.1 Anaerolineae bacterium
TTATCGCTTATCGCCAATCGCTTATTGCCAATTGCTCTTGCTGCGGGCAGTTTCCGGCTGCACCGCAGGCTGGGGGCGTTCGAAGCAAAAGATAGGACAACTGCTACGAACACCCTACGCAGTCCCTACTTGTCTCCTCGCCCAGCCTGGTGTAGAATCTCCACAGGCCCCTTCCAAGGAGAGGAAAGATGGCGCAGAAGCAAGGAAAACGGTTCCCTCTGTTAGTCTATGACCGCCTGGGAAAGCGATGGAGCCGCCTGGGCCTGTTGTTGACGCTTTTCTCCGGCGCCCTGTTGCTGCTGCTCATCCTCGTCCTGCGCCTGGAGTTTCCCCCCCTGCTGCGCTACCTGACCCCGCTACCCCTCCTGGCCGGCATTGTGCTGCTGCTCTTTGGCCTCCTGACCAGAAGGGTATGTTATGTGCAATGTACAAGCCGGGTGCTGCGCATCCAGGCCCCCATTTACCACCTGCTCGTCTCCTACCGTCGGATCAAGGCCGTGCGCCCGGTGCAGGTTTCCAGGCTCTTCGACCCGCAGAAGGAAAAGGCTGCCCGTCGCCTGTGGCCGAACAAATACTGGTCGATGACGGCGCTCGTCGTCGAGATCCCCAAGTTTCCGGTCAGTGAACGCTGGCTGCGGCTGTGGCTCGACCGCTATCTCTTCTGGCAGGAAGGGACGGGTTTTGTGCTGCTGGTGGAGGACTGGATGGGGCTTTCGCAGCAACTGGACAGCGCCCGCAGCGCCTACCGCGCCCAGCTCAGTTCCCGCCAGCCTTCCTCGCGGGCGTGGAAGTAGGGGCAACGCATCAGTAAATCGCGATCTGCGAGCCTTCCGGGTCGCCAGTTACCTCGATGCGCGTGGGGAAGGCGTCGCGCAACTCCTCGACGTGCGTGATGACCAGGATGCGGGCAAACTCATCCTGGATGGCGTGAATCACCTCGACCAGCCGCTCGCGCCCGCCGGCGTCCTGCGAGCCGAACCCCTCGTCGATGATCAGCGTCGAGAGCTGCGCCCCGGCGCGGCGGGCCAGCAGGCGCGAGAGGGCGATGCGCAGGGCAAAATTGATGCGGAACTGCTCGCCGCCCGAATAGGTCTCGTAGGCGCGCTCCCCCTTTGCGTCCATGATGCGGATGTCCAGCGTCTCCCGCACCGCGCCAGCCAGCGTCTCGCGCTGCGTCTCCAGGCGCACGCTCATCTGCCCGGCGGTGAGACGGTTGAGCAGGCGGTTGGCCTCGGCCTCGATTTCCGGCACGGCCGCTTCGATGATCATCGCCGGCACGCCCTGGACGCCAAAGGCTGTCCATAGATCCCTGTAGATCGATTCCTGTTCGGCCAGGACGCGCTGCCGATCCAGGCGGCTGGCCTGCTGCTGGGCCAGGTCGTCGCAGGCTTTCAGCCGCTGCTGTGCTGCCCCCAGGCGCTGACGGGCTTCCGCTTCGGCGACCTGAGCGCGGCTCAGCGCCGTCTCGATGGCTTCCGCGCCGGCAAGCTGCCGGGCCAGCGTCGCCGCCGCCTCCTGGAGCTGGGCCAGCTCCGCTTCGGCGGCCTGCTGTTGCGCCTGCCAGCGGCTCTCCGCCTCGCCCAGGCGGCGCAACGCCTCCCCCTCCTGCGCCACCCCCGTCCGCGCCGCGTCGAGCTGCGTCTTGCGCCGGGCAAAGAGCTGCCCTTCGGCGACGGCCTGGCGCGCAGCGGCGTAGGCTTCGGCGTCATAACCCAGCCCGGCGGCGCGCGCCAGCACCGCCGCCAGCGCCTCTTGCGCCTCCGGCGCGTACCTGCCCGCTGCCAGCTCCTCATCCAGCGCGGCCAGTTCGCCGCGCGCCGCCTCCAGCGCCTGCGCGGCCTCCTCGCCAGCGCGGATGCGCTCGGCCAGCGCCGCTGCCTGGCGCTCGCGCCGCGGCAGCTCTTCCAGCAGCGCCTGGCTCTGGGCAATCTGCTCTTCCAGCGCAGCCATCTCGCCAGCGATCTCGTCCAGGCGAGCGCGGTTGGCGCGGTAGGTGTCGCCCTTGCTCGTCCCTTCGGCCCGCAGTTCCGCCAGCAGACGCAGCCGATCCTCGTCGGCGAGGGGCTGACCGCAGAGGGGGCACTCGGCCCCGGCCTGCTCCAACTGCTCGACGCGCGCCTTGAGCGCATCCATCTCGTTCCGCAGGGCGCGGTTCTGCGCCTGCAAGCCAGCGCGCTCCTCGGCCAACTGGGCCAGGTCAGCGCGGGCAGCATCCTGGCTGGCCTGCACCTGGCGCAAATGGGACAGTTGCACCTGGGCCTCGTCGTATTCCTGCAACAGGGCGGGCGAAGAGAGGCGCTGCGTCAGCGCGGCGCACTGCTGCTCGACCACCTGGCGGCGGGTTTGCAGGGCGTGGCGCGCCTCGGCGATCTGGGCTTCCAGCGTGCGGCGCTGCTCGTTCAGTTCAGCCTGGGCGGCCAGCTTTTCCGCCATCGCCCGTTCGCGCTCCAGCGCTTCCTGGTAGGCGGCAAAGCCGCTCTCGATCTCGTCCGCCTGGGCCAGCAGCGCCTGGTACTCCGCCAGGCGGCCCTCCCGTTCGCCGCGCTCGCGCTCCAGCGCTGCCCGTTCCTGCTGCGCCTGCTCGATCTGCTGGCCGAGGCGGGCCATCTGCGCCTGCACGTGACGCGCCTCGCTGCGCGCCGCTTCCAGCGTCTGCCAGGCCGCGTAGGCCTCTTGCAACTCCGCTGCCCGCGCGGCGACCTCGGCGCGGGCCTGTTCGGCCTGCGCCTCGAACTCGGGGCGGCGGGCGATCTCGGCCTCGATCTCTTGCAGGCGCAGGCGCAGCGCGCGCGCTTCTTCCTGCACCGCCCGCAGCCGCGTTTTGGCGCGCTCCTCATAGACCGTCCAGATGCCCAGGCCCAGGATTTCGCCCAGCAGGCGCTTGCGCTCGGCGGGGGTCTTGATGGTGAACTCGTCGGCGCGGCCCTGGCGCAAAAAAGCCGAGTTGACAAAGGTCTCATAGTCCAGCCGCAACAGTCTCTCGATCTTGTCCTGCGTCTGGCGGATCGTGTTCTCGGCAATCGAGCGCCACTGGCCGTTGCTGTGGACCTGAAAATCGAGCAGCGAGATGCCGCGCCGGCCGCCCTTGCGCCGACGCACGACGCGGTAGGGGTCGCCGTCCAGCTCGAAAGAGAACTCGACCGCCATCTCTCCCTCGCCGGTGCGGATCAGCTCGTCGTCGCGCTGGGCGCGCGCCTTGCCCCACACCGCCCAGGTCATGGCGTCGAGCAGCGCCGACTTGCCGACGCCGTTGTTGCCGCTGAGGCAGGCCACGTGAACGCCCGCCAGGTTCAGCTCGGCGTGGCGGTAGCACATAAAGTTGGTGAGGGAGAGTTTGACGGGGATCATTCGCGTATCGCGTATCGCATGTCACTTATCGCATGTCGCGCATCGCACAGGGCGCACTGGCGGGCTGGCCTGTTTCTGGTCCTGGGGCGACGGTTGCCGCTTCTCTGCCTGGCTGCTCGCCAGGCAAAGAAGCGGCGGCCTTGCTCCTCTCTACCTGTTGCAGAATCTCCTCCGCGCTGCGATAGGCTGACTCGCCGCTCCCGCCAAGCATCTGCACCAGCTCGGCCACCCGCGCCGCGCCGTCCACCGCGGCGATGCGGGTGATCGTGCGCCCGTCCACGACCTCCTTCTCCACCTTGAGGTGCATGTCGCCAAAGCCGGCCAGTTGTGGCAGGTGGGTGACGCAGAGCACCTGGTGGGCGATGCCGCCGTTCTGGTGGGGGACAGTGAGCGCCCATAGCTTTTGCCCCACCGTCGCCCCCACCCGTCCGCCGATGCCCTGGTCGATCTCGTCAAAGATCAGCGTCGGCGTTTCGTCGGCGCGGGAGAGGACGGCCTTGAGCGCCAGCATCAGCCGCGAGGTCTCGCCGCCGGAGGCGATGCGCGCCAGCGGCTTGAGCGGCTCGCCGGGGTTGGGCGAGATGAGAAACTCGACGCGGTCGATTCCGCTGCGGTCGAATCCCACCGTGCGCGTCTCGTTGGGGAGCGGCGCGCCGTCGGGGTCGTCCCGCCACTGAAAGTCGACGGCAAAGCGCGCGCCGACCATGCGCAGGTCTTGCAGTTCGCGCTCGATCCCGCGGGCCAGCCCGTCGGCGGCCTGGCGGCGGCGCTGGGAAAGCTCGAACGCGGCCACGCCCAGCTCCCGCAGCAACGCTTCCTCCTCGGCGCGCAGGGCGGCGATGCGCTCTTCGCTGTGGGTGATCGTCTCCAGCTCCTCCGCCGCGCGGCGGCCATAGGCCAGCACCTCGGCGACGGTGGGGCCGTACTTGCGCTCCAGGCGATGGACCAGCGCCAGCCGCTCTTCGACTTCGGCCAGCCGCCGCGGGTTGTACTCGACCCGCTCCCCGTAATCGCGCAGCGACTCGGCCAGGTCTTGCAGGCGGTAGGAGATGTCCTCGGCCTCGCGCAGTTGCCCTTCCAGCGTCGCGTCGATGCGGCTGAGCCCTTCCAGCGCGCGCAGCGCCGTCCCCAACAGGTCAACGGCGGAGGGGCTTTCCTCGCCGCCCTCGTCCAGCGCGCGCAGCGCCTCGGCGGCCAGCGCCGAGAGCTGCTCGGCGTTGGTCAGGCGGACGCGCTCTTCGAGCAGGCTTTCCTCCTCGCCTTCCTGCAGCGCGGCGCCGTCGATCTCGTCGATCTGGTAGCGCAGCAGGTCCATCCGGCGGGCCAGTTCCTGTTCGCTCTGCTCCAGCCTGGCCCGCTCGCGGCGCAGCGCGCTGATGCGCCCCGCCAGTTCGCCCACGCGCTCACGCAGCGGCCACAGGTTGCCGTAGCGGTCGAGCAGATTGACGTGCTCGGCCACGCGCAGCAGGGAGAGGTGTTCGCTCTGGCCGTGGATGTCGACCAGGCCCTCGCTCACCTGGCGGAGCAGGGCGAGCGTCACGGCGCGGCCGTTGATGCGGCAGATATTGCGGCCCTCGGCGCGCACCTCGCGCCCCAGCAGCAGCACGTCGGGCACGTCGCCCTCCAGCCCTTCCTGCTCCAGCAGCGGCTGGATGCGCGTCTGGAGGGCGGGGGGCAGGCGAAAGGTCGCCTCCACCACAGCGCGGTCGGCTCCGGCGCGCACGACGGTCGAGTCGGCGCGCCCACCCAGCACCAGATCGACGGCGTCGATGATGATCGACTTGCCGGCTCCCGTCTCGCCGGTCAGGACGGTGAATCCGCCGGGGAAAACCAGGTGCAGATGGTCGATAATGGCCAGATCTTTGATGTCGAGTTCGATGAGCATGCCGTTACCTCCTATTCGCGCTCCTCTTCGACCAGCAAACGGCGCAGCACTTTGCCGACAAAAGACTTGGGCAGTTCGCGGCGGAACTCGATCTGCCAGGGCACCTGCCACTCTTCCAGCCGCTGTTTGCAGAAAGCGATCAACTCCTCCTCGGTCAGATTCTCGCCGTCGCGCAGGACGACGTAGGCCTTGATCTGTTTGCTGGGCCAGCGAGGAGCCTGCACCCCCACCACGGCTACTTCCTTGACGCGCGGGTGTTCGTACAGCACCTCTTCCACGTCGCGCGGATAGACCTGATAAGGGCCGGCCAGGATCATGTCCTTCTTGCGGCTGATGAGCTGAAAGTAGCCATCCTCGTCCATGCGCGCGATGTCGCCCGTGTAGAGCCAGCCATCCCTGAGCGCGCGGTCGGTCTCGCCGCTGTCGCCCCAGTAGCCCTGCATCACCTGCGGGCCACGGACGACCAGTTCGCCGATCTGCCCGGGCGGGAGCTCCTCGCCCGTCGCCAGGTCGACGATCCTGGCATCGGTGTTGGGCAGGGGGATGCCGATCGAGCCGACCTTGCGCAAGCCGTTGAGGGGATTGGCGTGGGTGACCGGCGAGGCTTCGGTGAGGCCATAGCCTTCCACCAACCGTCCGCGGGTCAGTTTCTCGAAGGCTTCCTGCACCTCGACGGGCAGGGGAGCGGCACCGCTGATGCAGGCGCGGATGGAGTGGATGCCATAGCGCCGCACGTGGGGAAAGTTGTTGATGGCGACGTACATCGGCGGGACGCCGGGGAAGATGGTGGGGCGGTAGCGCCGGATGACGCGCAGCACCTCCTGGGTCACAAAGGTCGGCAGGACGACCATCGAGGCGGCCAGACTGATGGGGACGTTCATCGCCGTGGTCATGCCATAGACGTGGGAGAGAGGCAGCACGGAGAGAAAGCCCTCGTGGCCCTCGCGCAGGTCGGGGATCCAGTGGCGCACCTGCAGAGTGTTGGCGACCAGGTTGTAGTGGCTGAGCATGACTCCCTTGGGCCGCGCCGTCGTGCCGCCGGTGTACTGGATCAGCGCCAGGTCGTTGCAGCCAACGTCGACTTCGGGCGCGGTGGCAGGGCGACGGCGCAGCAGTTTGTCCCAGCGGTAGAACCCCGGCTCCAGCTCATCCCAGCGGTAGAATCCCGCCTTCAGTTCGCCGGGAAAGCGGTGGCCTTCGTGCCTTTCCTTCGTCAGCGCAAACCACAGCCGCGCCGGCAGGCCCATGTACTCCTTGATCGAGGTCAGGATGACCGTGTCCAGCGCGGTGGTCTGGCTGATGCGGCGGGCCATGTTTTCGAACAGGCTGAGCGTGACCAGCACGCGGCTGCCCGAATCGTTCACCTGGCGCACGACCTCGTCCGTCTCGGCGACGGGGCTGGTCAGCACGACCGTCGCGCCGGCTTTGAGCGCGCCATAGTAGGCAATGATGAACTGGGGGCAGTTGGGCATCAGCAGCAGCACGCGGCTGCCAGGGGTCACGCCCAGCGCGATCAGGGCGTTGGCAAAGCGGTTGGCGTGCTGATTGAGCGCCGCGTAGCTGAGCCTCCGGCCGAAAAAGCGCACGGCGGGGCGGCGGGGAAAGCGCCGCGCCGCGCTCTCCAGGAAACGGTGCAACGGCCGCTTGGGGATGGCGACGGTATAGGGCACTTTGTCGTCATAGCGGGGGAGCCAGGGACGCTCGCGGACCAGTTGTGGGCGTCCGCTGTCGCCGCGCCACGAGCCCCGCTCCTGGCCGATAAAGCGGCGGATGGCGCGATAGACCGCGTCGGGCCGCTCCATATGCACCAGATGGGCCGAGACGGGGATGCGCACTTCTTCGGCGTTGGGGATGCAGCGGGCGACCTCGCTGAACAGCGTGCCGGGCAGCAGGCGGTCGCGGTGGCCGATGATGACCTGGGTGGGCACGGTGATGTTGCGAAAGGTCGACCAGCCGTTCCAGGCGTTGAGCGCATTGTGGAAGAAGGGACGCAGGACGTGGGGCGGAGCGGCAAAAGCGCGCCCGCTGAAGGGCTTGATCAGACGCAGCACCGCCACGGGCAGGTGAAAGGCAAAACGCGCGGCGGGGTGAAGGCGGAACTCGCCGCCCGTCGAGATCAGCACCAGCCCGCGCAGCCGTTCCGGATGGGCAGCGGCATACTCGGCGGCGATGGCGCCCCCGAACGAGTGGCCGACCAGGAAAAAGGGCTCGCGCACGTCCAGTTGCTCCAACAGGATTTCCAGGTCGGAGAGGAACTCGTCGACCCTGTAGGTGCTGTGCGGCTTGTCCGAGTGGCCATGTCCCCGCAGGTCGGGCGCGATGACGCGGTTGTCATCTGACAGGGCGCGGAGTTGATACTGCCACTGCGTGGCCCAGCCGCCAAAGCCGTGCAGCAGCACAATCGTCGCCCGTGGCTGTTCGGGCTGGATGTCGATCACGCTCAGGCGTAGCAGCGGGCTGCGCGATATGGTGACCCATTCTCGATACAGGGCAAGGTCTACGTTCATAGCGTCTCTCCCCCCAGAGGCGAACGGATTATAACGAGATGCGCGTGAGCCGCAGCGCGGAGCGAGTGGAGCGCTGTCGGCTCTACGCGCGTGTTGGGCAAGCCTCAGCCGGCCTGGCGCACCTGCTCAATCTCGTCCACAATTTGCTCCAATGCCTTGCCGGCAAACAAAGCTTCGCGTTCCTGGGTGTAATCCCCCAACCCAGGCGTAAACTGCTTCAAGAAGCGAACCGCATCAACTATGCCCAACTCCTGATAGAGCAAAGGCATTGCCCGTTGGTTTATTTCCACTAAGGGCTTGAATTCCACATAGACTTTCATTTCACCCGTACTTTAGCGCATTTTCCTCTTTATGGCAAGAGCCCGCCCAACACGGGATGGGCAGAAAGCGCAAAAGTGAGCCCCTGTCTGGGTGTTCGAAGCAAAAGGATAGAGCGCACCGTCTGCCCTGCTCCCGCCGGGTCTGCGACCCGGCGGCCCCCCCTGGCGGGGGTCACAGGCCGTGAAATCTGTGTAATCTGTGGCCAAAAACCAGCATCTCCCCTTGTTTCGAATACCCTGTCTTCCGTCGGGTTGACGTCCCCTCCGCTCCTGGTATACTTGGCCCTGTGACCGACGACTTGTTTTGGCGCCACCTGCGCGACCTGCCGGCCTTTCGCGCGCTGCTGCGAACGACGGAGGCCCGCTTCTACCGCGGGCTGCCGCTGGCCGAGCCGCTCCTCGACCTGGGCTGCGGCGACGGTCACTTTGGCGCTGTGGCCCTGCCGCGCCCCCCAGAGGTCGGCCTCGACCCCTGGGCGGCGCCGCTGCGCCAGGCGCGCCAGCGCGGGGGCTACCGCCTGCTGCTCCAGGCCGAAGGCGGGCGGATGCCCTTCCCCGATGCCTCTTTCGCCACCGTCGTCAGCAACTCGGTGCTGGAGCACATCGCGGTGCTGGAGCCGGTGCTGGCGGAGGTGGCGCGGGTGCTGCAGCCGGGCGGCTCTTTTTACTTTTGCGTGCCGGGGCCCAACTTTCTGCCCTTTCTCTCGGTCGGCCGGGCGCTGGACCGGCTGGGATTGCGGCGGGCCGGCGACGCCTACCGCCGCCTCTTCAACCGCATCTCCCGCCATCACCACTGCGACGGCGCCGCGGTCTGGCAGGAGCGCCTGGAAGCGGCCGGCCTGCGCTGCCGGCGCTGGTGGCCCTACTTTTCGCAACGGGCGCTGGTCGCCCTGGAATGGGGGCACTACCTGGGGCTGCCGTCCCTCCTCTGCAAATGGCTGACAGGGCGCTGGGTGCTGTGGCCCTCGCGCGCCAACCTGTGGCTGACGGAGCGGCTGCTGCGGCCGCTGGCCGAAGAGCCGTTGCCCCAGCAAGGGGCCTGTCTGTTCTTCGTTGCCGAAAAAGCTCATGGACAGGCGTGAACGGCGCATCAAAGCGGTCTTGCTGGGGGCCGGCCTGCTGGGGGTGCTGGCGGGGGAGGCCTACTTCACCCTGCGCCCGCAGTATGTGTGGGACGGCGTGGTTTTCTGCCTGCTGGGGATGGCCTGCTGGGCGCTGGCCTTGCGCCGCCGGCCCCGTCGCGGGCAGGCATCGTGGCTGGCACGGGGGCAGGCGCTGCTGACGGCGCATCCGGCACGCGCGGCGCTGCTGCTGGTCAGCGTGATGCTCTGCCTGGGCGCGGGCCTGACGGCGGTGCGCCCCCAGGCCGGGCCGGACTTTGCCGGCCCGCTCTGGACGTGGCTTGTGGGACTGCTCCTCTTCCTGGCCAGCCTGATGCCGCTGCCTCCCGCTGACGCCCGAGAGCGTCTGCGCGCCTGGGCGCGGGCGCGGGAGTGGGAACTGGCCGGCCTGGCGGCGCTGCTCGTGGCCGCTCTGCTGGTCCGCGCCGTGGCGCTGGAAACCATCCCGGCCAACTTTGGCGGCGACGAGGGCACCCAGGCGCTGGCGGCCCTGCGCCTGGTCACGCCGCCGCTGGGCAACCCCTTCTCCACCGG
Source organism: Anaerolineae bacterium (assembly GCA_034435295.1). Taxonomy (GTDB): domain Bacteria; phylum Chloroflexota; class Anaerolineae; order B4-G1; family DUEL01; genus DAOTYD01. The sequence continues at coordinate 9,716 of DAOTYD010000176.1, forward strand.
CTGGTACAGCGTGCCGACCATGTCGTTCCTGGTCTACGGCCTGGCGATGGAGCTTTTCGGCTTTACCGTCGCCGGGGCGCGCATGCTCTCGGCCCTGATCGGCACGGCGACGGTGCTGGCGACATTCCTGCTGGCGCGGCGGCTGCTGGGGCGCTGGGAGGGCTGGGTTGCGGCGCTGCTGGTCGCCTTTGGTCACTACGGCCTCCATTTCAGCCGGCTGGCCTCCAATCAGGTGGCCGACGCCCTCTTTGGCGCGCTGGTGCTCTACCTGCTGCTGCAGGGCTGGCAGGAACAGGGCGCCAGGCGGCCCATGTGGTTCGGCCTGAGCGGCGTCGCGCTGGGCCTGGCCTGGTACGGCTACTTTGGCGCCCGCGTGACGACCGTCGTGGTGGGCCTCTACCTGCTCTGGCGCGCCCTGGCCGAGCCGCGCTTCCTGCGCCGCCACAGGCAGGACCTGACCCTGCTGCTGACCGGCGCGCTGGTGGCAACCGCGCCTCTTCTCCTGCACTACCTGGCCCATCCAGAGCAGTTCTTTTCGCGCTATGACCAGGTCAGCATCTTTGCCTCTGGCTGGCTGCACAACGAGATGCTCATCACCGGCCGCAGCCGCGTCTCTCTGCTGCTGCAACAGTTCTGGAAGTCGATCTCGGCCTTTCACGTCACGCCGGACCCCACCTTCTGGTATCATCCGGGGGTGCCGCTGCTCGACCCCATTTCGGGCATCCTGCTGCTCTTTGGGCTGGTGGTGGCGCTGGTGCAGGCGCGCCGTCCGGCGCGGGGACTCTTGTTGCTCTGGTTCTTCGCCCTGGTCATCCTGGGCTGGACGCTGACCGAGAACCCGCCTTCCAGCCAGCGCGGCGTGGGGGTCGTGCCGGTGGTGGCCATCCTGGCGGCGATGGGCCTGGTCGAGATGGTCGGGATGGTGCAGCAACTGCTGGGCCGCACCATCCGCCAGCGGTGGGTTGGCCGCGCCTTCCTTGCCCTGCTCCTGGCCGTCATCGCCATAGCCAACCTGGTCTTTTACTTTGGCATCTACTCGCCCCGGCGGGTCTATGGCAACCCCACCGCCGAGATCTCGGACGTCCTCTGCGACGCGCTGGAAGGAGAGCCGGCGGTCGAGCCGGTCTATTTCGACGGCGCGCCGGCGATGTACTGGGACTTTGGCGCCACTGCCTTTCGCCTGCGCGCCGTGGAGGGGCGGGACTGGGCGCCAGAAGAGGGGTTCGAGGGCATCGACCTCTCCCGTGGGGCGTTGTTCGTCGTGCTGGCCGAGCGGCTGGACGACCTGACGCAGATTCAGGCCGCTTTTCCCAGCGGATCGGCTACACCCTTCTACTCCCAAGTCGACGGTCGGCTCTTGTTCGTGCTGTACCGCGTTCCGGCACGGAGGACGAATTGAACAAACCGGGTCGCCTGGAAACAGCGCTCTTTTTGATCGGCATCCTGCTGATCGGCATGTACATGCGCCTGGTGGGGATCGAATGGGGCGAGGGACAGCCTATCCATCCGGACGAAGAGTTCCTGCGCGGCGTGACGGCGGCGGTGGAATGGCCGGATTCGCCGGGCCTCTATTTCGACAGCGCCGCCTCTCCGCTCAGCCCGTACAACCGCGGACACGGCTTTTTCGTCTATGGGACGCTGCCGCTGTTCGTGACGCGGGGGGCGGTCGAGGCGCTCGACCGGGGCTGTGAGGCGCTGAACGAGGGCCGCCTGACGCCCGCGGCGCTGCTGGCGCGGTGGCTCTCCCCCATCGTGCTGGCCCAGCCGACGGGGCAGTGCTGGCCCGGCGCCTTTAGCGGCGTCGGCATCCGTACCATCGGCCGGGCGCTGGCGGCGCTGTTCGACCTGGGCTGCCTGCTCTTTGTCTACCTGGCCGGGCGGCGGTTGGGCTCGCGCTGGCTGGGGCTATTGGCGGCGATGCTCTATGCGCTGGCCGTGCTGCCGATTCAGCAGGCCCACTTTTACACCGTCGACGCCTTTGCCAACTTTTTCGTCGCTATGGGGCTCTACATGGTGCTCTGGGCGGCGCAAAGCGGAAAGTGGACCGCCTTCGCCCTCGCCGGCCTGGCAACGGGCCTGGGGATGGCCTGCAAGATCAGCGTCTGGCCGCTGGCGCTGATGGTGGCGCTGGCCGGGATCGTGCGCTGGCTCCTGGGAGGGGGGGACAGGGAGACAAGGGGACAAGGGGACAAGGAGACAAGGAGACAAGGAGACAAGGAGACAAGGAGAGTATCGCCAACCTGCAAACTTGCAAACTTGCATCCCTGCATCCTTGCTCTTCCTGTCCGTTTTTGCCGTTTACGCTGCCACGGCGGCACCGGGGACGCTCTTTGGCGACCCGTCCGAGTACCAGTTCATCCCGGCGATTCTGGGCATCGCTCATCCGCCAGGTTATGCCTTCTACACCCTGCTGGCCCGCCTCTGGCAGATGATTTTCCCGCTGGGCACGGTGGTCTGGCGCACCAACCTGCTGGCAGGAGCGGTGGGGGCATGGGCCGTCACGGCGGTCTATCTCATCGTGCTCGATCTCCAGGACGGCGCGCAGGCGGGAGCAGCCCGCATCCTGCCGCCGCTCTTTGCCGCCCTGAGTCTGGCTGCCGCGCCCGATTTCTGGCAGCACGCCATCCACGCCAACGCCCACATCGTCAGCGCCGCGCTGACGGTCACCCACCTCTGGCTGCTGCTGCGCTGGCAGCGCAGCGGGCGCGACCGCTGGCTGGCCGCCTTTGCTGTCGCCCTGGGCCTGGCCGCCACCCACCATCCCATCACGCTGATGGGCGTGCCGGCTTACGCCCTCTTCGTCCTGCTGGTGCGGCCGCGCCTCCTGCGCCCGACACGCACCTGGCTGCTGCTGGCGGGGGGTCTGTTGCTGGGCCTGACGCCGCTGCTCTACTACCCCCTGCGCAGCCCCAGCGCGCCCTTCGGCCCCACCGACATGCGCACCTGGGCGGGCTTTGTCGGCCACGTCACCGCCCAGGGATTGCGCGTCAACCTCTTCCACTTTGGCCTGGCCGACCAGGCGGACCGGGCGCGCGTCTTTTGGTCGCTCTTGCAACTTCAATTCCTGCTGCCGGTCATCCTGCTCATCCCCGTTGGCCTCATCAGCCTGGCGCGGCGCGTTCCCAAGACGGCGCTGCTGCTGAGCCTCTTCATTTTCACCCACCTCCTCTTTACGCTCAATACCGTCCAGGATGTCATGGCCTACCTGCTCAGCCCCTTCGCCGCCCTGGCAATCCTGGCGGGGAGCGGCGCGCAGGCGCTGACAGGCCTGCCCTGGCCCCCTGCCGTTCGCCGCCGCGCCCCCCTGCTCCTCGTCGCCCTGCTCCTCCCCTGGCCCTTTCTCCAGGCCGCCCTCGACCTCTGGCGGGGCATCTCGCTGCGCGATTTTACCGCCGCTGAGGAGTGGGTGGCCGCCGTGCATTGCCGCTTCGACGGCAAGGGCGAGGGCGCGGTGCTGCTCTCCGACTGGGAGCACCTGACCCCGCTGTGGGTGCATGCCTATACCGAAGGCGAGCCGCTTGCCGCTGAAGACGTGACCCCCGTCTATGTCTCCACCGCCAGCCCGTGGGTGCCGTCGGCCTGGGCGCACATCGAGCAGGGGCCGCTCTACCTGCCCGACTATCGGCCGGCGCTGCGCGACGAGGGCTTTCGCCTGCTGCCGACGGGCGATTTCTACCGCGTCGTCGCTCCCCCCCTCACCGACGCCACGCCCAGCCGCCCGCTCGACGTCTGGGCCGATGGCCGCGTCCACCTGCTGGGCTATGACCTGCCGCAGACGACCGTCCGCGCGGGCGAGCCGCTCGTTCTGGTGCTCTACCAGACGGCGGAGACGCCGCTGGCAGAGATCTGGATGCCCTTTGCCCGCCTGGGCCCCTTCGAGGCCCGCTGGACCACCGACAGCCGCCTGCTCACGCCGCAGTGGCTGGCGGGGGAGGTGGTCGTCGAGCGCTATGAGATTCCCGTGCCGTTCGCCATGCCGCCGGGCGACTATCCGCTGCGCCTGGGCTATGCCGACCTGAGCGGCGGGCGGCTGGAGTTGGACCTGGGCGGGACGGGCGAGGTCGAGCTGGCGACCGTCACCGTCCTGCCGCCGCTGCGCGCCCCCTCGCCGCGGACGCTGGAGCGCGCGCTGGCCAATTTCGACAACCAGGTGGCGCTGATGGGGGCGCAGGCGCGCGCTGGCTGGCAGACGCGGCGCGCGCCATGGGATGAGCCGCTCGCCGTCCGCCCCGGCCAGACCCTCCATCTCACCCTCACCTGGCGGGCGCTGGCTTCCCCCAGCCAGAGCCTCACCGTTTTCATCCATCTGATGGACGGGGCGGGCCGCGTGGTGGTCGGGCACGACTATACCCCTCTCGGCGGCGCGGCCCCCACCTATCTGTGGTTCCCCAAGTGGTTGCCAGGGCAGACCTACAGCGACCCCTACCGCCTACAGGTGCCGCATGACCTGCCGCCGGGCGACTATTGGCTGGAAGTGGGGCTGTACGGGATGACTTCCCTTCGGCGCGTTCCTGTGGTAGACTGGGGCAACCTGGCCGGCGACCGGGTCATCCTGGGGCCGCTGCGGGTGGAGAGCGATGAGGGAGGGAATGAGTAGATGGATGTCGTTGAACTGATCTGGATCATCGCCGTGACGCTGCTGACGCTGCTCAACATCATCTGGCAGTTCGACCTGCAGATGCGCCAGCGGCGCTTGCAGGAGCGCTACGAGCGGGCTTTTCAGATGGGAGAGGGCGGCAGTCCGGCGGCGGTGGCGGCGGTGAAAGAGTACGTCGACCGCGTCCAGGGGCGGGTCGAGGGCCTGGAGTCGCTGGCGCGCCAGATCGAGGCCACGCTGGGCCATTCCGTCCAGGGCGTCGGCATGGTGCGTTTCCGCGCCTACCAGGACACGGGCGGCGACCAGAGCTTTGCCCTGGCCCTGGTCGATGGCAGCGGCAACGGCGTGGTCATCTCCAGCCTGCACGGGCGGGAGGACACCCACGTCTATGGCAAGCCGCTGGCCGCCTGGACTTCGGCCTACAGCCTCAGCGGCGAGGAGATGCAGGCGATCGAACAGGCGCGGGCGATGGTGCAGGGCAGTTGACAAAAGCGCTGCGCCGGGTTATGATGTCCAGGCTTACAGGGCAGGCTTGAAAGCCCGCCCCATAAAAAGGCAGCTTCAAGGAGGAGCCATGTTCAGCAGAGAAAAGAAAGTCGAAGGCCCTGTGCCGGCAGCGCCGGTCAGCGTCCCTGCGGCGCGCATCGAGACCGTGATTGGGCCGAACGCCCATTTTCGCGGCGACATTGTCTCCGAAGGCGGCATCCGCATCGATGGTATCTTTGAGGGCAACATCGAGACCGCCGGCAACCTGGTCATCGGCGAGTCGGCCAAAGTCATTGCCGAGATCAAGGCCAACAATATCTCGATTTCGGGCGCGGTCAAGGGCAACGTGAGCGGCAACCGCGTCGAGATTCTCGAGACCGGGCGCGTGTGGGGTGACCTGACGGTCACCTCGCTGCTGCTCAACGAGGGGGCCTATCTGCGAGGGCACACCAACATGCATGCCGACATCGAGCCGCCGCAGTTGGAGCCGCCCAAGAACCGGCCCGCCCCGCCTCTTGAGGAGGCTGGCCCTGTCGATGCGGGTCAGATTGTCGATGTCAGTCCCCTGCCGCCGCGCCAATACGGCGATTAGAGCTGTGCAGATGTCCACGCCGCCCGCGTGGGGGCGGCGTTTTGCTCAAGATTGGTCATTGCTCGCCCTCCCGCAGGTTAGAAAGTGGCCGGCGAGAGGGCGAGCAGCTCATTCCTGCGCACCCCAATGCGCAGATTGCGTCCAAACCTGCGGGAGGGCAGGCCATTACGTCCAGGAATCTGACCGGGGTTCTCAGTGAGGGTCTGTCGCCGCGTTGGCAGCGCTACCTGGTCGGCGCTGGTGCACTGGAGCCCGGCGATGACGGCCTCTCTTTTGTCCTCTCGGACGCTGTTTCCCGTTCCTACTCCGACGCCCAGATCGACGACTATCAGGGCCTGCCACGGCGGTGTTTCCCCTGGCGGCCGCCGCTGCGCCTGACCGTGCGCGCTTGCTTTTCTCACCCCGCCGGTCAGCTCAAGGGGACGGCTGGCTTTGGTTTTTGGAACGACCCCTTTATGATGACCGGGGCGCGGCTGCCGACGCTGCCCAGGGCAGTCTGGTTCTTTTACGCCTCCCCTCCTTCCGACATGAAACTCGACCTGGCGACGCCAGGCTGCGGCTGGAAGGCCGCCACGGTCGACGCGCTGCGCCCTGCTGTCTTTGCGCTGGCTCCCCTGGCGCCGCTCGCGGTGGCGCTGATGAACCTGCCGCCCCTCTACTGCCGTCTCTGGCCGCCCCTGCAGCGGGCGCTGCGCGTCGGCGAGGCGCTCCTGCCGGTCGAGATGACCGACTGGCATACCTACACGCTGGAATGGCGCGAGGGGGCGACCCGCTTTTTCGTCGACGGGCAGGCGGTGCTGTCTGACGCCCCTTCGCCCGGCGGGCCGCTGGGCTTTGTGATGTGGATCGACAACCAGATGATGGTCGCCACGCCACAGGGCCGCTTCCGCTGGGGCCTGTTGGACGCGCCGGGCCGCCAGTGGATGAAAGTGAGCCACATCGAGATTGCGGGTGTTCGTAGCAGTGGACATGCCCCTTCGGGGCACCGTAAAGCATGAAAATAGGCCGCTGTCTATTTTCAGAACGCCTTGCCATATATTGAAGAGCAGGTGAAACGGGGTCGAAGGGGGGTGCTCCCTGGCGGAGGTCCAGCCGAGACGTTGGGCGAGCATGTCGCGCCGGGGACCAAAGTCGATCAGGCGGAGCACGAAAAAGTCGGAGAAATGCTCCTATTTGGCCCTGTTGTTGAGGTCCTCGTAGCTGCCATAGACGTAAGATGAGCGATACAATTTCTTGGGCGAGGGCGGGAGGTCGGCAGGGACAGGCCATAACAAGGGCAGGCGAGCGCGCAGGGCGGCGAAACTGCACCGGGTGACGAAATCGCTATCGTGGGCGCGGGTCTGGTCAGGGCTGAGGGTGGGATTACGCATGGCGACCTTCTCCGCCGCGTCTCCTGCTCGGCCTGTTCGTAGATGGCAGCTCACCCAGCCCTTGTTGGCGCACGATAGCCTGGACAAGCCCGTCGTGGCGTGCCATCGGCTGGTTGAGACTTTCAATTTGTGATGAACAGCGCACACAGGGCACCTCCTGCATGTTGAGATGCCCTATTGTAACAGCGCGAATTCGTTAAGCTTTACTTGAACTGGGGGTTGATGTGGACGACTTTCTGCTTCGAACCCTCCAGCGCCGCAATATTTTGCTCAAGCAGCAAAGGTGGGGTATAATATCACTGAGCCACAGTCACCTGGAGCTACGGCCAACGAAGGAATAAACGATGAATCAGCCAGCTTTGCCAGGGCAGCAAGAGATTGCCGCGCTGCGTGAAGAGATAGCCGCCATCGACCGCCTCCTCACGGAACGGCGGCTGGGACGCGGTCCTTCTCTCGAAGAAGCGCTGCCCTCTCGCCTGCAGGCGCTGCGCCAGACGCTGACTCAGCTCGAGCGCGCGCTGACCGCGCAGGCGGACGAGCGCCGGCAGATGGCCGCCCTGATCGACGTCGCCCGCGCCGTCAACTCCTCGCTCGATCTCTCCAAAGTGCTCAACCGCGTGATGGACGAGATCATCCGCCTCACCGGCGCCGAACGGGCCTTTCTGATGCTTGTCGATCCGGAAAGCGGCGAACTCAAGTTCCGCGCCGCGCGCAACATGGACCGCGAGACGATCGACGACTCGGCCTTTGAGATCAGCCGCAGCGTGGTCTACCAGGTCGCCCGCGACGGTGAGCCGATCGTCACCACCAACGCCCAGCTCGACCCGCGCTTTATGGCCCAGGAGAGCATCATCAGCTACAACCTGCGCTCGATCCTCTGCGTCCCCCTGCGCGTGCGCGAGCGCATCACCGGCGTCGTCTATGCCGACAGCCGCATCCACACCGGCCTCTTTGGCGACCGCGACCGCGACCTGCTGGCGGCCTTTGCCGACCAGGCCGCCATCGCCATCGAGAACGCTCGCCTCTTCGAAAGCGTCATGGCCGCCAAGCAGTTGATGGACAACATCTTTGCCTCTATCGCCAGCGGCGTCCTAACCACCGACGTGGCTGACCAGATCACCCTGATCAACCGCGCCGCCGAGTCGATCCTGGGCATCTGCGCCGCCGAATGCGAAGGCCGCCCCTACGCCAACGCCATCCCCGCCCTCTGCCCTGTCCTGCAGCCGCTGATGGAGCAGGTGCGCCAGGAGGACCGCCCCATCGTAGCCCACGAGGTCGAAACCGAGTTGCCCGCGCGGGGCCAGGTCAACCTCACCCTCAGCCTGGCGCCGCTCAAGGACATCGAGCAGCAATGGCTGGGCACGGCGCTGGTGATGGAAGACCTGACGGAGCGGCGACGCCTGGAGGCGCGCGAGCGCTTTATCCGCGAGACGTTCCAGCGCTATGTCTCTCCGGCCGTCGTCCAGCGCCTGCTGGAAGACCCCACCCAGCTCAAACTGGGCGGGCACCGCCAGATGATCACGATCTTTTTCGCCGACATCCGCGGCTTTACGACCTTTAGCGAGCACCGCGACCCGGTCAGCCTGGTCGAGGTGCTCAACCACTACCTCTCCATCGGCGCCGAAGCGGTGCTGGCCGAGGAGGGCACGCTGGACAAGTTCATGGGCGACGCGGTCATGGCCATCTTCAACGCGCCGTTGCAGCAGCCGGATCACACCCTGCGCGCGGTGCGGGCCGCGCTGCGCATGCGCGCCATGATCGAGGCCCACCACCAGCGCATCCCTCCCAGCGAACATCTGGCCTACGGCGCCGGCATCGCCCTGGGCGAGGCCGTCGTCGGCAACATCGGCACCGCCCAGCAGTTGAACTATACCGCCATCGGCGCCAGCGTCAATCTGGCCAAACGGTTGCAGGAAAACGCCGCCGCCGGCCAGATTCTGCTCCACGAAGAGGCCTATCGCCAGGTCCAGGACCTGGTCGTTGCCCGGCCCCTCCCGCCGATCACGGTCAAAGGCTTTCACACGCCGATTCAAGTCTATGAGTTGCTCGGCCTGAACGGAGCCGACATCTGACCCTCTCGTATGTCCGATTGGCTCATCAGCATCCTGCGTATCCTCTACGCGGCGATCACCCTCTGGCTGTCGCTCTACGGCCTGCACAGTTGGGTGCTGCTCTGTCTGTACTGGCGCAACCGTCGCCGCGCGCGACCGCTCCCCTCCGTCGCACCGGAAAAGCTGCCCGTCGTCACCATACAACTGCCCATTTACAACGAGCAGCATGTCGTCGGGCGGCTGATCGACGCGGCGGCAGGGGTGGACTATCCACGCGACCGCCTGCAAATCCAGGTGCTGGATGACTCGAACGACGAGACGACCGCGCTGGCCGAAAGCCGCGCCGCCTTCCACCGCGCGCGAGGGATCGACATCGCCGTGCTGCGGCGGCCTGACCGCAAAGGCTTCAAGGCCGGCGCGCTGACCTGGGGGTTGCAGCAGGCGCGCGGCGAATTCATCGTCATCTTTGACGCCGACTTTGTGCCGCCGCCCCATTTCCTGCGGCGCACGCTGCCTTACTTTCTGGATCAGCCAGATCTGGCCATGATCCAGACCCGCTGGGCCCACCTCAACGCCGATTATTCACTCCTCACGCGCGTCCAGGCGATGGCCCTGGATGGCCATTTTGCCGTCGAACAGACGGCGCGCAACCGCGCCGGCCTGCTGATGCACTTTAACGGCACAGCAGGGGTATGGCGACGCGCAGCGATCGAGTCCAGCGGCGGCTGGCAGAGCGATACGGTGTGCGAGGACCTGGACCTGAGCTATCGGGCGCAGTTGGCCGGCTGGCGCTGCCTCTACCTGCCCGACGTGGAAGGTCCGGCGGAGCTGCCGCCGCAGATGCTGGCCTTCAAGCAGCAGCAGGCGCGCTGGACGCAGGGCTCGATCCAGTGCCTGCGCAAGCTGGGGCCGCAGGTAGTCCGCAGCCCGCGCCTCAACCCGCTGCAAAAGCTGATGGCATTGCTCCACCTCAGCGCCTACCTGGGCCACCCGCTGCTGGTGCTGCTGCTGGCCATCACCGTGCCGCTCTTGCTGGCGTCCCAGGCCACCCAGAACGCCTTGAACTTGCTGGGCATCCTCTCTTTCGGCCCCATCCTGGTCTATGTGATCGCTCAGTGGGCGCTCTATCCCCACTGGAAACGGCGGCTGCTGGCTCTGCCGCTGCTGGTGTTGGTGGGAACAGGCATCGCCTGGAACAACGCGCTGGCTTCCTGGGAGGGAATGAAGCATTGGGGAGGCGAGTTTGTGCGCACGCCCAAGTTCCACCTCGAGGGGAAGGAGGGAGGATGGAGGCACAGCCGCTACCGTCTGGTGCGCGATCAGGCCACGCTGGGCGAGGTGCTGTGGAGCCTCTATGCCCTGGCCGGCGCCGCCCTGGCGGGGGTCAGGGGAAACTGGAACGCGGTGCCCTTTCTGCTGCTCTACGCCGCTGCCTTTGGGCTGGTCGCGGCGATGAGCCTGGATGAGGGACTCTCCAGGGGCGGCCGCTCCGCTGAGGCCCTCTCCCTCAGCCGCAAAAGTCGACGAGGTCGGCTTCCCATCTGACGAGAAGAGCCGTGAAAATCGCAACGTTCAACGCCAATTCGATCCGCAGCCGTCTGGATCAGGTGCTGGGATGGCTGGCGCGGGAGGCGCCGGACGTGCTGGCCCTGCAAGAGACCAAAGTTCAGGATCAGGACTTTCCGGCGGCGGCGTTTCAGGAAGCGGGCTACCACGTCGTCTTTCGCGGTCAGAAAGCCCATGCCGGGGTGGCCATCGCCAGCCGCAAAGCGCCGCAGCAGGTGGCCTTTGGTCTGGACGACGACGGCCCGCCGGACGAAGCCCGCCTGGTGCGCGCTGTCATCGACGGCATCCCGCTGGTCAACACCTACGTCCCGCAGGGCCGCGCGCCCGACTCGGAGCATTTTGCGTACAAGCTGGCCTGGCTGGCGCGACTGCGCGCCTTTTTCGAGCGCCACTATGCGCCGGACGAGCCGCTGGTCTGGCTGGGCGATTTCAACATCGCCCCCGAACCGATCGACGTACACGACCCCAAAGGGCTGCTGGGCCACGTCGCTTTTCACCCCGACGCCTGGGCGGCGCTGGAACGGCTGCGCCAGTGGGGCTTTGTCGATCTCCTGCGCGCGCTCCATCCAGGCGAAGCAGGCCTCTACACCTACTACGACTATCGCGTGCGCGACGCGGTGGAGCGGGGGATCGGCTGGCGGGTCGACCACATCTGGGCCACTGCGCCGCTGGCCCGGCGCTGCACCAGCGTATGGATCGATGTCGCGGCGCGCAAGGCGGAACGCCCCTCCGACCACACCTTCCTGGTAGCCGAGTTTGCACTTTTGGGGTAGAATAGGAGCTGTGTTGCCATAGAGAGGGAGGGAGAAGATGGGGGAAGAAAACCGCGTCGACACGTGTGACACGGTGGTCGTTGGCGCAGGCATCGTGGGCGCCGCCGTCGCCTCCCGCCTGGCCGGGGAGGGTGTGCAGGTCGCCGTGCTGGACGCGCAGGGCGCAGCGGGCGGAGCGACGGGGCGCAGCGCCGGCATGGTCATTACCGGCCTTCCCGGTCATTACCAGTGGGCCGTGGAAACTTTTGGCCGGGAGCGGGCGCGCGCGCTGTGGGCGCTCACCGTCGAGGGCAGGGACCGCCTGGTGGACGCGGCGATGCGGCTGGGGGTGCCGCTCCAGCAGCCCGGCAGTCTGGCCGTCGCCGTGACGGAGGAAGAGAGCCGCGTGCTGGAGACCTCCGCCGACCTGCTGCGCGAAGATGGCTTTGACGCCTGGTTCGGCTATGCCGACACGCTGGGGCGGGGCTTTGTGGGCATGCTGCGCCAGCGGGGCGACGCCGTCGTCAACGCCGCCGCGTTGACCCAGGCCCTGCTCGATTCGGCCCCCGTCATGTTCCACCCCAATACCGAGGTCCTCGATCTGGAAACGGAAGGGCCCTTCGTCCGCGTCTGGGCGCAGGGGCGCACCGTCCGCTGCAAGACGGTCATCCTGACCGTGGGCGGCTATGCGCCGCTGCTCGACCCCTTCTTTGGCCGCCTCATCTCTATTGGCCGCGCCCGCCTGGTCGCCACGGCGCCGCTGCCCGCTCAACCCCTGCCCATGCCCTGCTACGCCGACTATGGCTACGAATACGCCTGCCCGCTGCCCGATAACCGCCTGCTGTTGGGTGCGTGGCGGCGGCCTCGCCGCAGCGACGCGGCCGGCCTCGATTCCTCTCCCCGCGACGGGCTGGCCCGCTTCGTCGAGCGCTACTTTGCCGACGTGCAGGGACACGTCGTCGAACACCGCTCGGGGAGCATGGGCCTCACCCCGGATGGCATCCCCATCATCGGACGGCTGCCCGAACTGCCTCAGGCCTTTTTTGCCGTAGGCCTGGGCGTATGGGGGCTGAACTGGGCCTTTGTCGTCGCCGAGGCGCTGGTCAAATGGCTGCTCGAAGGCGACGATCCGGGCATTTTCGCCGCCGCGCGGCTGGTCTAGCGATGCCGCTGAACAACGTTGACTATTCTCCCACTCCATTGTAAAATATCCCCCGTTTGAGTCTATGATAGGAGGAAGCCAGGGTATGTCACCTCGAAAAAGACAGTTACCGGAAATCCCCCCTGATCTTGTCGGCACTGTTCACGTCACCCCCATCGACCAGATCTACAACTGGGCGCGCAAACGCTCCCTCTGGCCCATCTTTTTTGGCCTGGCCTGCTGCGCCATCGAGATGATCGCCACGGCGGCCGGGCGTTTCGACCTCTCGCGCTTTGGCATGGAGATTATGCGCGCCAGCCCGCGCCAGGCCGACCTGATGATGATCACCGGCACGGTGACCAAAAAGATGGCCCCGCAGGTCGTGCGCATCTACAACCAGATGGCCGAGCCCAAGTACGTCCTGGCGATGGGCGCCTGCGCCATCTCCGGCGGACCCTTCAAAGAGGGCTACAACGTGGTCTCTGGCGTCGACAAGCTCATCCCCGTCGATGTCTACATCCCCGGCTGTCCGCCGCGGCCTGAGGCGCTGCTCCACGGCATCCTCAGCATCCACGCCCGTATGGAACGGGAGCACATCCCTGACCTGCGCTGGTATCGCAAGGGCGAAGTCAGCGAGGGCATCCCCGTGCCGGAATTGGGGCCCGACCTGGTCGATTGGCGGCTGGCCGACAAGATCGAAGCCCTCCAACAACAAACGGCAGAGTGAGGCAGAGCCATGGCAGAAATCATCTCCGAGAACGAACTGCTGGCCCAACTGAAGGAACGCTTCCCCGGCGCGGTCGAAGCAGCGCCGGCGCCGCAGCAGGGCCTGATCGTCGCCGCTGACCGCCTGCTCGAGGTTGCTCAGGCCCTGCGCGACGAGATGGGCTACACCTACCTCTCCAGCGTCACCGGCGTCGACTACCCACAGGCGACAAACGGCCTGGGTCCCCGCTTCGAGGCGGTCTATCACTTTTTCCGCCGCAGCGGCGGCCCCCTCACCGTCCACGTCCATGCCGACCACGACAACCCGGTTATCCCTTCCATCACCCCGCTCTTCCCCTCGGCCAATTTCCAGGAGCGCGAGGCGTGGGACCTGATGGGCATCCGTTTCGAGGGGCACCCCGACCTGCGCCGCATCCTGCTCTGGGAAGGCTTCGACGGCCACCCGCTGCGCAAGGACTGGAAAGAGGTCTATTACGAGCAGGATCAAAAGCCCTTTGACAGTCGCTATCCTGCCGGCGAGCCGGTGCGCGCCGAGGAGCGCGTCCCGCTGGGCAACAACCTGCGCTATCCGCCCGGCTGGTCACCCAGCGACTGGCGACCCCTGGCCGATGTGTGGGGCTATGGTCCTCACGACGAGGTCGCCGGGCAAAAGAACCCCCGCCATCCCGCCGATCGCATGGTGCTCAACATGGGCCCGCACCATCCCAGCACCCACGGCGTCCTGCGCCTGCTGGTGACGCTGGACGGCGAGACGATCCAAAAGATCGAGCCGTCGGTCGGCTTTCTGCACCGCTGCCACGACAAGATCGGCGAGCGCAATATCTGGATTGCCAACATTCCCTACACCGACCGCCTCGACTATATCTGCTCGATGACCAACAATCTGGCCTATGTCGTGGCGGTGGAAAAGCTGCTTGGCGTGCAGGTGCCGGAACGGGCCGAGTACATCCGCGTCATCATGTCCGAGTTCACCCGCTGGATGAACCACGCCATCTCGATCGGCTTTATGGGCAACGACCTGGGCATCTACTTTACCGCCGTCCTCTACGCGCTGGAAGAGCGCGAGCTGATCCTGGACCTCTTCGAGATGACCTCCGGCAGCCGCATGATGTGCAACTATATGCGCTTTGGCGGTGTCGCCCACGACATTCCCGAGGCGGGCGTCACCCTGGCCCGCCAACTGGTCAGCGAGCGGCTGCCGCGCTTTATGGACAAGCTGGAAAAGTATCTCACCCACAACGAGATCTTTCGCGCCAGGACGGAGGGCGTGGGCGTGTTGCCCGCCGACAAGGCCATCGCCTACGGCTGCACCGGCCCCCTGCTGCGCGGTTCTGGCGTCCCTTACGACATCCGCCGCGCCGAGCCGTACTCGATCTATGACCGCTTCGATTTCGACGTGATCAGCTACCCCGAAGGCGACGTCTATGCCCGCTACAAAGTGCGCCTGGGCGAGATGTACGAGAGCCTCAAGATCCTCCGCCAGGCGCTCGACCAGTTGCCGGAAGGGCCGATCATGGACGGCAAGAAGCGGCACAACATCAAGGTCCCGGCGGGCGAGGCCTATGGCCGCATCGAGGCGCCCAAGGGCGAGCTGGGCTTTTACCTGGTCTCGGACGGAGGGCCCAACCCCTACCGCTACCACGTCCGCTCGCCATCCTTTGTCAACCTGCAGACGATGAACGAGATGTGTCGCGGACATCTGATCGCCGATACCGTGATCATCCTGGCCAGCATCGACATCACGCTGGGGGAGGTAGACCGCTAATGCACGCCAGTCTCCACGTCCTCAAATCGTTCGGAGTGACCGTTGGCCGCTTTATCGAGAGCTATGTCGACGACCTGAAATGGATCCTCAAGGGCGGCTTTCACATGCGCTACTCGCCCGCGGCGCTGCCTGTGCGCCAGAGCGTCAAGGCGCGGGGTGTCTTTGTGGTGCAGTATCCGCAGGAACGGCTGCCGCTGCCAGAGCGCTTCCGCGGCTTTCCCTTCCTGGTCGAAGGGCGCTGCACCGCCTGCGGCACCTGCGCCCGCGTCTGCCCGCCCCAGTGCATCTGGATCAAGCGCGCCGAAGACCCCGAAACGGGCAAATCGCTGCGCCGGCCCGAGTCCTTTTTCATCGACCTGGGCATCTGCATGAACTGTGGCTTTTGCGCCGAGTTCTGCCCCTTCGACGCGATCAAGATGGGCCACGAGATCGAGATCGCCAGTTTCAAAGGCGGCAATGACTTTTTGTGGGACCTGCAGCGGCTGACTCGCCCGCTCTCCTACCACGCCCAAATTCACCCCACGGCTTACGCCGAGGAGGAGCGGGAAAGGGCCAGCAAGAAAAAGGAAGAGTAAGCGCGTGCCATTCGACGATCCCTTGCCTGACGACGAAAAGGGAGTGCACAGGGGCGCTGTAAGCGCCCCTGTCCATACGGCAGGGCCAGCCGCTGCGGATCAGGAAGCCGTGCCGGACGAAGAGATGACCGTTGTCGGCGTGCGCTTCCAGCCCGGCGGGAAGGTCTATACCTTCTCCTGCGGCCAGGTCAATGACCTGCTCCCCGGCGACCTGGTCGTCACCACAACCTCGTGGGGGCGCCAGATCGGGCGGGTGATCTCTGTGCAGACCCTCCGCAGCGACGAGAAGCGGCCAGACCTCAAGCCGATTATGGGGCGGGCGACGGGCGCTGACCTGGCCCAGCAGCAGTACTGGGCAGATAAGGCGGCGGAGGTAGTGGAAAAGGCCCGCCAGATTGCCGCCGAACGCTCGCTGCCGGTCAAGTTCGCTGCCGCCGAGTACACACTGGACGGCAAGCGACTGACGCTTCTCTACGAGTCCGAATCAAAGGAAAACGCCGAGGAGGTGCAGAAAGCCCTCTCCCGCGCCCTGCAGCAGCGCGTCGAGCTGCGGCAGGTCGGCCCGCGCGACGTGGCCAAGATGATGGGCGGCTATGGCGCATGTGGCGAGGAGCGCTGCTGCTCCCGCTTCCTCTCCGACTTTGCGCCCATCTCCATCCGCATGGCCAAAGTGCAGGGCGTCTCGCTGACCCCCACCGAGATCACCGGCATGTGCGGCCGGCTGCGCTGCTGCCTGGGCTATGAGCACGAGATTTATATGGAAGAATCGAAGGGCCTGCCCAGGCTCAAGGCGCGGGTGAACACTCCCTATGGCGTCGGCAAGGTCGTCGATCTGTTACCGCTGAAGCATGCCGTCATCGTCCAGATCGAAGACCGGCGTGTCGAGGTCGCCGCCGACCAGATCGAAGTGCTGCCCAAAGAAGGGCCAAAATCGGACAAGTAACCGCTCCGGCCAGTGAAATGGAAGAACAACGCGAAAAACAGCGGGCAATGGTCATTCTGGCCCACCCCGACGACCCCGAGTTCTTCTGCGGCGGGACGGTGGGCCGTTGGGTGCAGGAAGGGCGGGAGATCGTCTATGTGCTGGCCACCCGCGGCGAGCGCGGTTCGGATGACCCGCAGACCGACCCGCAGGAGCTGGCTCGCCGTCGTGAGGCGGAGCAGCGCGCTGCGGCGGCCATCCTCGGCGTGCGCCAGGTCGTCTTTCTCGACTATCCGGACGGCTCGGTCGTGGTCAGCCTGGAGCTGCGACGCGACCTGGCCCGCCAGATCCGCCTCTGGCGCCCCGACGTCGTCATCACCTGCGACCCGGCGCGCCATTCCGAGTATTACCTCAGCCATCCCGACCACCGCGCCGTGGCCGAGGCGGCGCTCGACGCGGTCTTTCCCGACGCGCGCAATCCGCTGCAATTTCCCGAACTGCTCGCCGAGGGCCTGCAGCCCCATCGCGTGATGGAGGTCTATATCGCCGGCGCCGCCGCGCCCGATACCGAGGTCGACGTCTCGGCCTCTTTCGAGCTCAAGCTGGCCGCCCTGCGCCAGCACCGCTCCCAGATCAGCGATTTCCAGGCGCTGGAAGAACGGCTGCGCCAGCGCCACCGCGTCGAGGACGAGAACGGCGCCCGCTACGTGGAGCGGTTCAGGCGCATCGAGTTGTCGCGGTAGAAGAGATATCCGAGGTGAACATGACCGATTTCTACGCTGAAGCCAAAACGATGATGGACCGCCTGGTCGCCTGGCGGCGGGACCTGCACAGGCATCCCGAATTGGGCTATGAGGAGCAGCGCACGGCGGGCATCGTCACCGCGCACCTGGAGCGGCTGGGCTACCGCGTCCAGACGGGGATCGCCAAAACCGGCGTGATCGGCCTGCTGGAGGGCGCGCGGTGCGGCCCGGTGGTGATGCTGCGTTTCGACATGGACGCGCTGCCGGTGGACGAAGAGACGGGCGCCGAGTACGCCTCCTGCGTCCCCGGCAAGATGCACGCCTGCGGCCACGACGCCCACGTTGCCATCGGCATGGGCCTGGCCGAACTCTTTGCCGCTCACCGCGCCGATATGGCCGGCACGGTCAAGCTGATCTTTCAGCCGGCCGAGGAAGGCGGCAACGGCGCCGAACTGATGGTCAAAGAAGGCGCGCTGGAAAACCCCCGTCCCGACGTCTTTATCGCCTGCCACGTCTGGACCGAAAAGCCGGTCGGCGTCGTCGATGTCACGCCCGGGCCGGTGATGGCCGGCGCCGAAAAGTGGCGCTGCGTCATCCGCGGCAAGGGCGGGCACGGCGCAATGCCCCATTTTGCCGTTGACCCCATCGTCGCGGCGGCGCAGGTGGTCACCGCCCTGCAGACGGTGGTGAGCCGCAACGTCAGCCCGCTCGACACGGCGGTGGTCAGCGTCGGCACCATCCACGGCGGCGATGCCTTCAACGTGATCCCCCCCGCGGTCGAAATGACCGGCTCCATCCGCACCTACTCCCCGACCGTCCGCGAGACGGTACTGCGGCGCGTGTCCGAGGTTGTCAGGGGCGTGGCGGCAGCCTGCGGGGCGGAGGCGGAGATCGACATCACGCCGCTGACGCCGGCGCTCATCAACGACGCGACGGTCAC
>DAOTYD010000177.1:0-27403 GCA_034435295.1 Anaerolineae bacterium
TGGCGAACTCGACGCCGCTGCCGCTGGCAAAGGCGATGCGCTGGCTGACCATCGCCCCGCCGCTGAGGCCGCCCCAGTTGGAGCCGGCGCCGGTGGCATAGTCGCTGCCGTTCCACCGGCGCAGTTCGGTCCAGCCGTTGTCGCTGAACGCACAACAGTTGCGGCCGACGATGTTGCCGCGCAGGATGCGGTCGGGGATGATGCGGTAGGCCAGCGGCATGGGCGGCTCGCCGACGTTGGTGTGGGTCGCCGTGTAGGCCAGGGTGATGGCGCTGCCCCAGGGATCGGTCGGCGCTGTGCCGCCGGTGGCGGTGTACTGGCCCGTGGCCAGCACCAGGGCGAACGAGCCGGTAGAGCCGCTGCCGATGGTGGCATCATAGGCCGGCAGGGGGACGAAAACGTAGAGATTCTGCGTGTCGTTGGTGACATAGAGAGCGGTGAGATCGGTCCACTGCGTGCCGTACCAGTCAGCGGGGCCGGGCGAGGCCAGGTCGCCGGCGGCGTCGCTGGCCAGGGCAGAGCCATAGGCAGCATCGTAATAACCGTCGATGACCACCGGGCCAGCAGCAGGGGCAAGCGGCTCGTGCGGGGCCGTGGCGGGCGCTGGCGCGGCGTCGACAGGGGAGGAAGGCAGGAGACCCGCCAGCAGCACGAAGGTCAACAGGGGCGCGAAAAATCGTTTACTCATGGTGCTCTCCGTGGTTTCTTTGTGTCTGAGTATCTGTACCCCTACCCTCCCGCAGGTTAGAAAGTGGCAGGCAAGATTGCGTCCAAACCTGCGGGAGGGCAGGCAATTACATGTCTGAGCGCGGTAAAAGGGGTACTCCCGGAGCGGCATTGTAGCAGAAAAGGCGGCTTTTGCAACTGATTGCCAGCAGGAGGGGAACGGATATAATGGCTCTGGGGGAGGTCATTTGCACCGCCGAAGAGAATGTCGATGCATCTCCTGAAACTGGCGCGGAAGGGAGCGTTGCCTGCGACAGGGCAGATCCCATGGGCCGCTGTCATCGCAGCGGCGGCTCTGGCTCTCTACCTGCTCTGCGCGTGGGCCGGCGGGCATGTCGGCTTTCCCCTCGACGACGCCTGGATCCACCAGACCTATGCCCGCAACCTGGCCCTGCGCGGCGAGTGGGCCTTTGTGCCGGGTCAGCCCAGCGCCGGCTCGACCGCGCCGCTGTGGACATTGCTGCTGGCGGCCGGCTATGTGCTGGGGATCCCCTACCGTCTCTGGACCTACCTGCTGGGCGGACTCTGCCTGGCGGGGACGGCGCTGCTGGCACAGAGGCTGGCTGCCCGCCTGGAGGGCTGCGCCTCGACCACGTGGAGTCGGTGGGCGGCCCTGGCCCTCGCCGTCGAATGGCACCTGGTCTGGGCGGCGGCTTCGGGGATGGAGACGCTGCTCTTTGCGCTGCTGGCGTTGGCGCTGTGGACGCGCCTGCTGAGCGAACCGCTCCGCCGTCCGGTGCTGACCGGCCTGCTGGGCGGGGCGCTGGTATTGACGCGGCCGGAGGGCATCCTGGCCGTGGCGCTGGCAGCAGCGGGCATCGCCGCCGCCGAAGCGCTCGACGGCCGCTGGCGTCGTGGGCTGGAGGCGGGCCTGGCGCTGGCGCTGGGGTGTGGCCTGCTGCTGGCGCCTTACCTGGCGCTGAACCTGCGCCTGAGCGGCGCGCTGTGGCCCAACACCTTCTACGCCAAGCAGGCCGAGTACGCCGTCCTGCTGGGTCAGCCGCTGCTGCGACGGCTGGTCCAGGTGGGGCTGCAGCCGTGGGTGGGCGGGCAGGTGCTGCTCCTGCCCGGCCTGCTCTGGGCGATGGTCCAGGCAGCGCGGCGAGGTGGCGCGGTCCGCCTCTACTGGTGGCTGCCCCTGCTCTGGGCTGTGGCGACGGCAGGGATCTATGCGCTGCGCCTGCCGGTCACCTACCAGCACGGACGTTACCTCATCCCCCTCATCCCCGTCCTGTTGACCTATGCGCTGGGCGGCGCGCTGGCGCTTTACCGCCGTTGGGGGACGCGGCGGCGAGCCGCTGCCCTGGTGGTCAGGGCCGTGCTGCTTGCGGCGGGGGTGCTCTTCCTGGCCTTCCTGGGCCTTGGGGCGCGAGCCTATGCCGACGACGTTGCCATCATCGAAGGAGAGATGGTTGCCGTGGCCCGCTGGCTGGCGGCCAACACCCCTCCTGATGCCCTGGTTGCCGTCCATGACATCGGCGCGATCGGCTACTTTGCCCCCCGTCCCCTGCTCGACCTGGCCGGGCTGGTCAGCCCGGAGGTGGTGCCCTTCATCCGCGACGAGGAGCGGCTGCTGGCCTGGCTCGAAGAGCGAGACGCCGATTACCTGGTGACGTTTCCCTCGTGGTATCCCCTCATGACGCGCGACCCGCGCGTGGAGCTGGTCTATCAGACAGAGACGGCGGTGACGCGGCGGCAGGGCGGCGAGAACATGGCGGTCTATGCCCTGCGGTGGGAGTAGAAACCTCGCTGCTTTTGTCCAACTTTTTCGCTCCTGGTGGGGCGGCGGGGTCTGTGACCCCGCCGGAGCGGGACGCCCTGCTGCTTATGGGGCGTTTCGCAGCAGCGCCAGGCGCAGCATATCGAGCACGGCGTCGACGGCGAACTGGCGCACGCGGACGCGCTCGCCGCTGTAGCTGAACGAGCGCACGGTGAGCTGGCCGCCCAGGTCGAGCGCCGCCGTCAGCACCCCATAGGGCCGGTCGAGCGGGGCGTCGTCCGGCTGCACCAGGGCGCCGACAGCCAGCCCGACCGCGCTGCCGCTGCTCTGACGGATGGCACTGGCCAGAGCAGGCAGTTCATCAGGGGGAGGACTCTGGCAGATGAGCTGCCCGCCGCAGAACCAGGCTGTGCTGCCGGGCACTTCGGTCAGCCGCGCCGCCACTGCGCCGCCGCTGCCGTCCGCCCCCTCGACGATGGCGATGGTCAGACCGCGCTCGCTCAGCAGATCGCCCACCACCTGGGACAACTCGCGCTCGTCCTGACAGAGCACCTGCAGGCCAAAAATCTCGCGCAGCGCCTGCTGGTCTGCAGCCAACAGCGCCTCGGCCTCGGCCTCGCTCTGGCCATGGGCGACCACCTCGACCGTGATCGTGCCGCGGCTGGGCAGGAGGCCCAGCAGGGGGTTGCGCTCGCGGCCCAGCATCGACTGGATGCGCTCGGCCACCTCAGATTCGGGCACGCCAAAGATGCGGGTGACGCCGCGGCAGACGACAAAGCCGCCAGCGGTCAGCTCGCGCAGCGCAGGCAGGATGAAAGCCTCCAGCATGCCCATCATCTCGTAAGGGACGCCGGGAACGACAAAGACATGGCGACCAGAAGCGGTCAGGTAAAAGCCTGCCGCCGTCCCGCGATCGTTCTGGATGACCTGGCTGCCGGCCGGGACGAGGGCCTGCACGCGGTTGCGTTCGGGCATAGGCACATTGCGCCGCGCAAAGCGCTCGCGCATGCGCGCCAGCGCTTCCTCATCTTCCACCAGCGGCCGCCCGAAAAAGGCGGCGACCGCCTGACGCGTCAGGTCATCCTCGGTCGGGCCGAGCCCGCCGGTGACGACGACCACCTCAGCAGCGGTCAGGGCGGTCCGGAGGGCGTCCTGGATCGCCGCTACCTCGTCGCCGGCGGTGATGTGCAGCACAATGTCGAGGGAAATGGCACTCAGCCGCTGAGCGATGGCCTGGGAGTTGGTGTCCAGGCGATACCCACAGATCAGCTCATCGCCGACGGCCAGGATCGCAGCGCGCATCTACGCACTCTGGGCCAGTTGTTCCAGGAGCTGGCGGTAGGCCTCGGCATTGGGCGGATTGAGCATGAGGATCGTCTGGATGGTAGAGATGGCGTCCTCGGTCTTGCCGGCCTGGAGCTGCAGGTCGCCCAGCACGTCGAGGTGCTGCAAGGCCTGGGGGACATTCCGCGCGTCCAGATGGGCCTGGGCGAGCCAGGTGCGGATGGGGATGCTGTCAGGATGTTCGGCGACCTGTTCCTCCAGGATGATGAGCATCTTTTGGATCAGCCCCGCTTTGCGATAGGCGCGCATCAGGTGGTCGAGTTCTGCCATCGCCCGCTGCGGCTGGTTGAAGCGGTAGTAGAGATCCATCAGCGTCAGACGGGCCTTTTCGTCTTCGGGGGCCAGATCGCGGATCTGTTCATAGACGCTGACGGCGCGGCGCCAGTCGACCCGCTGCATGTCGATGTCGCCAATGCGGTGCAGGAACTTGACCGCCCAGTTGCGCTCGCGGCTGCCTCGGGGGGCCAGTTGCAGGCCAATGTTGTACTGTTCCCTGGCCCGGTCGAGCTGGGCCATCTGATAGTAGGCCTCACCCAGGGCCAGGTAGTGCTCCAATGCCTTGTCGATCTCACCGTGGCTGATCAGCAGGTCGATAAGGCGGACACGGACGGAGACGTTGAGCGGCGCCAGGCGCAGCGCGCGCTCGTACATCGCCACGGACTGGGCAAAGTTGCCGCGCACGCGGTAGACGTCGGCAATGGCCAGGAGCTTGACCACAGCATCGTCCGTTCTGCCCATGGCCACCAGTGTCTCGGCCATCTGCCAGTGGAGCGGCAAAAAGGTCGGCGCCAGGCTGATTGCACAGTCAAGCTCATCCAGGGCCGCATAGCCCAGGCCGCGCCGCTGGTACTCCTGAGCCAGCCCGATCGCCTGAAGGACTCGTTCGGAGCCGGGCACGGCGAGGATCTCGGCCAGGCTCAACACCGGACCCTCCTGGGTCAGCGTGTCCAGCATCTCCCGCGCCCGGCTGACCTTGTCCTCCCAGCCCTTATCGCTCAGGAAAGAGATCAACGTGTTGACAAACTCGGTCGCCTGCTCTCGCTCGCCCTTGGCAGCGTGGGTCAGGGCTAACTCTTCGTAGAGCTGGATCAGGTTATCGGCCTGGGAGCGATCCACCGTGCCCAGGTCGACAATCTTGAGCACTTCGAGAAAGTGGGTGAGGGCCTCTTCGATACGGCCCAGGGCACGATAACACTCGCCCATAGCAAAGTGGCTGCCCAGGCGGTATTCGGGGTCCCTGACCGACTGCTGGAACTGACCCAGCGCGTCCTCGAAGCGCATCTGCTGCTGATAGAGAAGGCCCAGGTTAAAGTTGACCGCGGTCTGGATGACGCCCGCTTCGAGCACTCGTTCATAGCCACGGATGGCTTCCTCGATGTCGCCTCGTGTCTGGGCGTCGAGGGACTTGCTGATCATCGCGTCGACCTCGCGCTTGGAGAGGGGGCGCATGACCAGCATGCCGGTCTGGGGAGGAATATCGCTAAAAACGGTTTCGGCCAGCTCGGCCAGCGCTTTCTGGCGGGCGGCCTCGGCAGGGTTGCCGCCCTCTTCCAGGTCTTCCGGCTCCTCCTCGTAGTCGATACCAAAAACGGTGCGGTCAAGTGAGGGCAGCTTTTCTTCGCCCCGTAGCAACTGGTTCATCAATGCCTGGACCTGCACGTTCTGCGGGTCGAGCTTGAGAGCGTGGCGGCATATTTCGAGCGCCTGCTCGTTCTGGCCTTTCGAGTAATAGATCGTCGCCAGGGCCAGATACTCGTTCAGCGCCTCCTGGTTCTTGCGCAGGGCCAGGTAAGCGCGCAGCAACTGAATGTGAGCCTGGATCGAGTTGGGATCGACGCGGGCGGCGTCTTCCAGCCGCCTGAGCGCCAGTGTGGGGGCCTTGCGGCGGCCGTGGCGTTCGGCGGCCTCCAGATAGGCCCTGCTCGCTTCCTGGAAGCGTCCCATGTGTTCCAGAATCTCGGCGATGTGTTCGGGAGCCGTAGGGTTGGTCTGGTCGATGCGCGCGGCCCGTTGAAACGCGGCCAGTGCTTCTTCCAGGCGTTCGGCGGCCAGGCAGGCCAATCCCAGGGCCATCAGGGCTTTGGGATCGTCCGGCAACACCGCCAGCGCGCGCTTGTAGGCGGCAACGGCCTCTACCCACCGTTCCTGACTGGCGTGGGTAGAACCCTCGCGCATGGCTTCTTCGTATGCAGATGGGTTCTCGGCCACGGAACCCCTCCGAGAGAGGATTAGGTCAGCAGTTCGACCAGGATGCTCTTTTGCGCGTGCATGCGGTTCTCGGCCTGATCCCACAGCACCGAGTGCGGGCCGTCGGCGACGCCGTCGGTGATTTCTTGACCCCGGTGGGCAGGCAGGCAGTGCATCACGATCACCTCGGGCCGGGCGTGCTCGACCAGCGCCTCATTGACCTGGTAGGGGGCAAAGATGCGGGCGCGCTCTGTGGCCTCTTCTTCCTGGCCCATCGAGGCCCACACGTCGGTGTAGATGACGTGGGCGCCACGGACGGCTTCGACAGGGTCGTGCGTGGCGGCGACGCGGCTGCCGCTCTGGGCGGCGAACTGTTGCCCCAACGCCCAGACCTGGGGGCGCAACTCATAGCCGGGGGGACCGGCGATGACGAAATCCATGCCCAGTTTGGTCGCCCCAAACAGCAGCGACGTGGCGACATTGTTGCCGTCGCCGATAAAGGCCAGCTTTTTGCCGCGCAGGTCGCTGCCGAACCTTTCGATGATGGTCAGAAAATCCGCCAGCCCCTGGCAGGGGTGGCTGTAATCGGAAAGGCCGTTGATCACCGGAACGCGCGAGTATTCGGCCAGCGCCAGGATGTCGTCATGGGCAAAGACGCGGGCCATGATCGCGTCGACGTAGCGGGAGAGGACACGAGCGACATCGGGCGTGCTCTCGCGCTTGCCCAACTGGATTTCGGCAGGGGAGAGGTAGAGGGCCTGACCGCCCAGGTGGATCATGGCCATGTCGAACGAGACGCGGGTGCGCAACGAGGGCTTTTGGAAGAGCATGCCCAATGTCTTGCCGGCCAGCAGGGGACGATTGCCGCCCGCTTTCCATTCCTCTTTCAACGCGATAGCCTGATCGAGCAGTTTCCTCATCTCTTCAGGAGTGAGATCGGCCAGGCTGATCAAGTGTTTCATCGTGCAACCTCCCAGGTTGTGATGCTCCAAGTATACCACAAAGGCATCTCTCAGCCAAAGATCAACTCTTCCAGGCGGCGGATGTTCTCAGGCTCCACGTCGGGAAAGAGCAGGCCGCCCTTGACCTCGGCGCCCTCAGCTTTGAACTCGTAGCCGGTCAGGCTGAGCAGGACGTCCCGCGCTCCCGTGGCCGCCTGGAAGAGCCCCCACCAGGGGCTGCGCGACCAGTTCGTATCCACCACCTGAATCTTGCCGCGCATGAGATAGATCGCATCGGCCAGGCCACGCCGCCGTGGGTCGGGGGTGACGAGGATCAGGCGCTTGTTGGTAACCAGCAGCAGCCATTGTTCGTGGAGCAGTATCTGGCGCACGCTCTCGACGACCAGGATGGCCATCAGCGCGCTGAAAAGCCCCATCCCGGCAAGCAGCGTGGAGGGCCAGTTCAGCAGCCAGGCCAGGGCGGTTATCAGCAGGCCAATCGCCAGCAGCAGCAGGGAGACGGTCAGGGCTACCTCGGCAAACTTGCGGCGGTAGCCGGCCATGTGGATCTCGAGCTGGATTTCCTCGCCCTTCAGCAGGCGCGGCGAGGGCAGGACGCTCTCCACCAGCGGCTGCAGCAGCCTGACTGCCGCCAGCCGGCGGCCGAGCCGGCGGATCGTGTTCTCTGGCGCGACGTCGCTGCTCACGGCGCTGGAATGATCAACTGCTGCCCCACCTGGATGCGGTTGGGATCGCTGATGTTGTTGCGCTGCTGGATGGCCTGGACGGTCACGCCGTACCGCCGGCTGATGCTGTAGAGCGTTTCGCCGGAAGCAACGGTGTGAACCTGCTCACCGCCCTGAATCGACATGGCCGGGGAAGGCTGGGTGGGCAGGGGAGAAGGCTGCCCCTCGCCAGGCTGCTGCGTCGGCGCGACGGTGGGCGGTGGAACGGTCGGCGCCGGCGGGAGCGGCGTGGCGGTGCTGACCCCCAGCGTCGAGTTGATGATCTCGCGGCTGATCTGTTCGATGTTTTCGATCTCCTCCGACTCGGCAGCGTTCTGCAGTCGGTCCTCGACCCAACCGGGCAAATAGACGTCGACAAACCAGCCGATGACAACCAGGGCGATCAGCGCGCCGAGAAAGTAGAGGATGAGCTGGACAGGCCCCTTGGCAAGAATATCCTTCTTGAAGAGAAGCCAGATCACCCACGCGCCACCAAGGATCAAGGGTACAAATTTGACCAGTTCCAAAACGTTCATGCGACTTTCCTCCTCATTTCCCCTGCTATCGCCAGGCGGATGATAAGAAGAAGGGCAATACCCCTCTGGCAGGAAGGCCACCGGGTCGACAAAGCTGCCATTTCTCTTGTCGAACACAGCATAGTGCAACGTCGGCGTGTCGCTTCCAACGCCGCCTATGGCACCGATCCACTCCCCCCCCTCGACAGTTCCAGGCGATGCGGTCTGGGAACGCAGACCAGAGAGCCAGACGATCCATTCGTCGTTTTCCACCCGCAGCGTCAGGTGGCCCCATTGGTCGAGGTAGCGACCCAGTTCGCCCCCCATAGGGGCCACGACCAAAGAAGGGGCAGACGATTCCAGGTCGAGGCCGGGGAGCAGGCCGCAGTTCGGTGCGGTGGCCCGTTCCACGGGCGCAGGCAACGGGCTGAGAGCCGGACGCAGCGCCGGCTCGCCGTCCGTATGCGGCGCGGCAAAGCAATCCCCCACCACCGCTTCCCGACAGCGGGGAACGGCAGCGAGTTCGGACGGCACGGACCGCACCCGCACCCAGGTCGCCCACAGCCGATCCCGGGCTTCCTGCAACACCAGGTTGGTGGGCAGGAGAATGGACGGCTCCTGGATGGACGGGCCCGCTGCCAGTTGCGCCTGCATGGCCAGGTGAACCGGCCATGCGCCCAGCGCCTGCAGGCGGATGATCCTGCCCGTCTCGGTGCGATGGAGCATGTTCTGGTGCGCGGCATCGTAGCCGTTCATCACATAACCGGAGCGGTCGGCGCCGATGCGCGTGTTGCGTCCGGCGTTGTAGTACAGATAACACCGCTTGAGCACCTCCGGATCGGTTGTCGTGTAGCTGACCTCGGGACAGTGCGCCTTGAAGGCGGCCGCGCCCAGCCGAAGCTGGCGGGCGACCTCCTGCGCGTCGATCGCGCCCGGCGTGAAGCAGGGCAATTGCCCGCTGGTCACAGCCGTGTGCAGGCCCATAATCCCCTCGCAGTTCGAAGGGTTGACTGCCTGCAACCCGCCTTCCTTGTACCACAAGACCAGCGGGACCAGCGGCGGCACGTCCTCCACACGGGCTACGGCCATCGCCACCGGCGCCCAGCGAGCAACCTGCTCTTGTTGGGCGGGGGTCAGCGTATAGCGGCTCTCCAGGGCCGCGTGGGTACTGACCACCACCGTCAGGGGCAGCGTGAACGCCAGCAACGTGTCCAGGCTGCCCCTGAGTACGGTCAGCAGGAGCCTTCTTCCCTCGACCTTGAGCAGCGGCGCGATGTAATATTTTCCCCACTCCTTCAGCCACAGCGGCAGGCGAGTTAGTAAGGACATCACCTACATTACTTTACATATTCTCGAGCCTGGTCTTGAGCTCCTGCGGCGTGGCCGCCTCCACAGTCAGGTAGCGAGTGCCCGGATAGTATCGCTGGAAAAAGGCACGCAGGTCATCGCCCCACAGCGCCGGATTGATCGCGATCACGGTCTTGATGTTCAGCGCTCCGATCCCCGCGTCGTCGGCGCTGCCGCCGATGGTCCAGCGGCTCTGCTGCCACTTGCTCGTGGAAACGATCGCCTCGACCCACTCGCGGCCGGCCCCCGGCGGGAGAAGGACATAGGTGCGTTCGTACTGCTCGCGCGGCAACCCCCAGACCGGCTGGGCCGGCCTGGGCTGCACCACCAGATCGACCTCGGCCGGCCGTTGCGTGCCGGCGGTAAAGGCGACGTGGTACGTGCCGGCGTCGGCCGGGGTAAAGGTCCAGCGCCAGTCCGCGCCCGGCACGCGGTTGACCGGCACGGCCTGACCGTTTGGCGCGGTCACTGCCAGCCCCACGTTGTCAAAGGTGACGTTGGCCGTCACCGTGGCCTGCACCTGCTCGCCCGCCGTGGGCTCGGCCGGCTGGAAGGCGATGTTGACCTGGACGGGCGGCGTCGCTGAGGGGGAGGCGTTGGGGCTGTCTTTGATCGACAGCATATAGGAAACCGCGCTGGGGTAGGCAAAGGTATAGTCCTGGCGCGTCCAGCCGCCCACCGGCCCGATGGTGAAGGGGCAGAATCCCAGCACCCAGTAATCCTGACGGGCGCGCTGATCGTACCAGCGGATGCGCTCGACGACCTCGGCCGCGGTGCCGCCGTCGGCCTGGTAGCGGTCGCAGTACCACTCGCTGATGACCAGCGGGATGACCTCGTTGCGCTGTTGGAGCAGGTGGTAGAGATAGCGGTAGCGGAAGCAGAGGGCGCCGGCCCCTTCGACCTGCGGCGAGCCAGGAATGGTCTGGCCAAAGAGATAGTCAATGGGCTTGTCGGCCCAGACGATGCCCTCATGCAGGGTCAGGATGTGGCCGCCCTGTTTGGCCCGCGCAAAGACGCCGGTCTCGACGATAGCCTGCATCTCGTTCCATTCCGGCGTGCCGTTGTTCAGGGCAAAGATGCCGATCTTGATATTGTTTGCCTCGGCCCGTTCCATGCATTTGATCATCAGCAGGGCCAGGCGGCGATAGCCATCAACAGTGGGCGGGTCCGGCTCGTTGGGCACCTCCCAGTAATCGACGCTGTTGCGCAGCGAGGGCTGCTCGTTCAATTTGTTGAGGATGGGCTGCATCAGGCCGTTGGCCAGCGTGTCCAGGTTGGCCTGCGGATCGTTGACGCCCTGGCAACCCTCCAGGCTGTGGGCGATGCGGGCAATGGTGATCGTCTGAGGCGACACAGCTTTGATGCTGGCCAGCCAGCCCAGGTCGTTGACCGCTTTGACGACGGCAAAGCGGGCGCCGCTGTTGGCCAGGGTGGTGGCATAATTGACGGCAGGGCCGCTGAGGATGCCGTGGATGCCCAGCTTGCTGCCGCGCGCGATCAGCGGATAGGCCCATTCGCCGCTGGCTTCCGGCGGTTCGCCCTCCAGCACGGCGTCGTCCCAGTAGGCGTCGTTGTGCTTGAACGGCCAGAGGCAGCGCGAGCGGAGAAAGATCGTGACGGTGCTCGACTGGGCCGTGGTTTCGACCGCCGGCACGGGGCGATAGGCGTTGTAGATGTGCGCGCCCTTGCCCCAGACCACCGTATCGGCCAGCGGGTTCGTCCCGCCCGTCGGATCGATACCCACCATGAACGTAAAGTTGCGCGCGCTCGAGTCGGTGATCTGGCCTTCCTGGGCGAAAAAGTGGTTGAAACCCACCCCGCTGCCTTCGCTCCAGCGCGGGTTGTCTTTGTTAGGGCCGCTGCCCAGATTGCTCCAGGCGTGCGCCCAGGCGGAAAAGCGCAGGCGGGTGCCCGGCTGAACCTGTAC
Source organism: Anaerolineae bacterium (assembly GCA_034435295.1). GTDB lineage: Bacteria > Chloroflexota > Anaerolineae > B4-G1 > DUEL01 > DAOTYD01. The sequence goes on from DAOTYD010000177.1 coordinate 11,433, forward strand.
CTGTTGCATCAGCCCGCCGTCATGGATGCGGAAGAAGGTAAAAAAGAGCAGCCCCTTCTGGCCCGAGTGGACGCGGGTTGCGTCTCCGGTAATCCAGGCATCCCGTACCTCAGGCTGAGCCCACCCTACCGTGTTCTGACTGTCATGTTCCACCGGCATCCCATGTTTGAACCAGACCAGCCAGCCTGGCGGGGTAAAGATGTTGCCACGGGCGGTGAGTTGGAGTTGGCCGTTGGTCTCGCAGATCAGACACTGATGCGATTGTTCTTCTGACCAGTCAGCCTCAAAGCCGCCATTGCGAATTGGGATTACGTTCATTACTGACCTCTCCTTTCCATTGGCCGATGTAGGTTCAGCCAACACCGTTGAGTATAGTGTATCACAAAGCCGCCAGTAGGACAACTGCGAGCAGTTGTCCTGCTACGAACCAGGCTTGACAGGGCTGGCTTTTTCGGCTATAGTGTAAACTATCTCCCCGGCGAAAGCAGGGGGTGACGGCCCGAACGAGGAGGAAAAGAACAGGGATGCGAGATGCACGGTGGGGTTTTGTGGCGGCTGTGGCGATCGCCGTCATGCTGTTCTCTGCCCAACCTGTCCTTGCCAGCCCGCCAGCGCACATCCCCGCAGCGCAGGCAGCGCTTTCCCCCTACTGGCCCGATGCCGTGCGGCAATGGGAGGAGTTGATCGTCCAGTACGCCATAGAGCGCGGCCTCGACCCCGATCTGGTAGCTGCTCTGATCTGGAAAGAATCGCGCGGCCGCGCTGACGCCCGCAGCCCCGCCGGCGCCGTCGGCCTGATGATGGTGATGCCCTACGAAGCCGGTTTTACCTGGCGCCCCCGCGCAGCCGCTCTCTTGAACCCGGAAACCAACGTTGCCTGGGGCACGCGGACGATGGCCATCATCATCCGCCAGGCTCAAGGCGACCTCCACAATGCTCTGGCTGCCTATAACGGCGGCTGGGAGCGCGCCTATAACCTTGCTCCTCAAAACTATACCGCCGATGTCCTCAGCGAGTACGCCAGCGCCGTTGCCGCGCGCTGCGGACTGCCGCTGAGCGGACACTGGGTGGCGACGATCGCAGCGGTCGACGTGCAGGCGCGCAATGTGCTGACCGTGCTGGGCCCCCAACGCCCCCTCACGCGCTATAGCGTCAGTCTGGTGGCGACGCGCATTCCCGATGTGGTCATCGATGGCCCGCCGACAGCGTTCGTCTTTTCGCCGCCGGATGGCCGTGGCCTCTCGTCCCAGGTGGGCATCTGGATTCACCTCGACGGGAGGGTGGTCTACTACTATGGAGAAGCAGAGTCGTCCGCCACAGGAAGGGCCCCTGTCCCCTTGCCAGCCGCTGACGAGGCCTGGATACCCCAGGGAGCGCAAAAGCTGCGCTGGGCCTGAAGCAAAAGGCTCGCGCCAGAGCGGCGGAGGCTGCACCAGCCGGCCCACGCCGCTTTTTTGTGGGAGAGACAGATGAAAGCAGACCTGCTCATCCATTCCGCTGCCCAGCTCTGCACCGTGCCGCCCCATGAGGGCGGCCCACAGCGCGGCCATCGCCTGGGCGATCTTGGCCTCATCGAGGACGGCGCGCTTGCCTGCGCCGATGGACGCATCGCTGCGGTGGGGACTACCCCCGACGTCCGCGCCGACTGGTGGGCCCCGCTCGAAATCGACGCCAGCGGGCGCGTGGTCTGCCCCGGCTTTGTCGACCCGCACACGCACGCCGTCTGGGCCGGCGACCGGGCGGACGAGTTCGCCATGCGCATCGCCGGGGCAACCTATCAGGAGATCATGGCCCACGGCGGCGGCATCATGTCAACCGTGCGCGCCACCCGCGCGGCCTCCCTCCGCCAACTGGTGGCCCAGTCCCGCCCCCGCCTCGACCGCATGCTGGCCCACGGCAGCACGACGATCGAGGTCAAGACCGGCTATGGCCTGAGCACCGAGAGCGAACTGGGGCTGCTGCAAGCCATCGCCGCGCTGCAGGCCACCCACCCCGCCACCCTGGTCCCCACCTTCCTCGGCGCCCACGCCGTGCCGGCAGAGGCCAAAGATGATCCGGACGGCTATGTCGATCGGGTGGTGGAAGAGATGCTGCCGGCCGCCGCCGCTTTCCCTGCTCCGCCCGCCTTCTGCGATGTCTTTTGCGACGAGGGCGCCTTTACCCTGGCCCAGTCCCGCCGCATCCTGGAGGCCGCCCGCGCCCTGGGGATGGGCCTCAAGATCCACGCCGACGAGTTTGCGCCGCTGGGAGGAACCGCCCTGGCGGTCGAATTGGGCGCTGTCTCGGCTGACCATCTGGTCTGCACGCCGCCGCACCAGGTCGAACTGCTCGGCCGGTCGAATACAGTGGCCGTCTCCCTGCCGGCGACGCCCTTCGGGCTGGCCCACCGCGACTATACGCCGGCCCGCGCCATTCTCGACGCCGGCGGAGCGCTGGCACTGGCCAGCGACTGCAACCCCGGCACCGCCTGGTGCGAGTCGATGCCCTTTGTCATCGCCCTGGCCTGCCGCTACCTGCGCCTCACCCCCGCTCAGGCCCTGGTCGCGGCGACCCTCAACGCCGCCCACGCGCTGGGGCTGGGCGACCAGGTGGGCAGCCTGCAGGTGGGCCGCGCCGCCGACGTCCTGATCCTGGACCTGCCGAACATCCAGCACCTGGGCTATCGCTTCGGCGGCAACCCGGTCGAGCGGGTGATCAAGGGAGGTCTGCCCGTCCTATGAGCCGATGGCGCGGCCTGCTCCCTCTGCTGCTGGCGGCGCTCTTTGTGACAGCCGCTATCGCGGCAGCGCCCTCGCTGACGCCCTATGTTGCCAGCCGGCTCTATCCGCTGCCGCCGCGCCAGGCGCTGGCCATCGCGCCGACGGCGCTGCCGCCAGCCAGCGAGAGGCCAGACCAGCCTGCGCCGCCAGAAGCGACAGCACAGACGACGACGGCGCTGCCTGCCGCGGCGGGCCTCAGCGCCGATGAGGTGCTCGCCCCGCCGCGCATCCCCACGCGCATCGTCATCCCCGCCGCCGGCGTCGACGCCGCGGTGGTGCCCGTGCGCTGGGAAATGAAGCGCATCGACGGCGTGGAGCGGCCAATGTGGAGCATTGCCCCCCCGCATCAGGCTGGCTGGCACGAGGGATCGGCGCCGCTGGGCCAGCCCGGCAACACAGTCATCAACGGGCACAACTGGCCGCAGGAGGCCGTCTTTCGCGACCTGTACCGCATCGAGCCGGGCGATGTGATGACCCTCTACGCTGGCAGCACGGCTTTTGTCTACCAGGTTGCCGAAGTGCTGCTGCTGCCCGAGGCGAACCAGCCTCTGGCGGTGCGGCAGGAGAACGCGCGTTACATCGCCCCCACCGCCGACGAGCGCGTGACCCTGGTCACCTGCCACCCTTACGGCAGCCTGGCCTATCGCCTGATCGTCATCGCCCGGCCTGTCCCTCCACGGCCGCAGGACAGGATGGAAGGGCCTGACTGAGGAGGTCTGGCATGTTGAAATCGCTGCTCTCGCATCCCTGGATCGCTCGCACTCGCCGCAACCACGCGCTCGAACACGCCACCATGCACGTGCTCGCTCAGCGGCAGCACAGCCTGCGCCTGGTAGGCCGTTCGACGCCGGACGGCTTTCTGATCTATGGCGCCGTGCCCACCGAGAGCCTGGTGCAGGCGGTCGAAGAAGCGCTGAGCCGTCTGCGCGCCGGGCAGAAAGAACTGGCGATTCACCCGGCCTGCGGCACCAACTTTGTCGCGGGAGGGGTGCTGGCCGGGCTGGGGGCTTTTGCCGTGCTCACGCCCCGCCGCCGCGGCCTGAGCGAATGGCTGGGCCGCCTGCCGACCGTCATGCTGGTCGCCACGCTGGGGCTGATCCTGGGTCAGCGCCTGGGCATCGAACTGCAGGCGCGCCTGACCACCGACGCCGACGTGGGGGCGCTGCAAATCGCCGGGGTGACCCGCGAAGAGCGCGGCTCGCTGACTGTTCACCACATCCGCACCCGATGAAGGCAACGCCTACTTTTTACGTCTTTCACGGCAGCGACGGTCTGACCCGCCAGGAAAAGATCGCCGAACTCTGCCAGCGCCTGGGCTCTGAAGGGATGGCAGAGCTCAACATCGTCCGCCTCGACGGGGCCAAAACAACGCTGGAGGAAGTGCGCCAGGCCTGCACGGCGCTGCCCTTTCTCGCCAGCCGGCGATTGGTGATCATCACCGGGCTGCTATCCCGCCTGAATCGCAAGGGGGATGCGTTTCTGGAGGGCCTGCTCGCGCTCCTGCCGCGCCTGCCGGAGACCACGCGGCTGATCCTGGCCGAGGAAGAAGCCCTCAACGATCATCCGGTGGTCAGGCTGGCGCAGCAACACGAGCGGGGGTACGTTTCCTGTTTCGAGCCGCCGTCGACGAGCGCGCTGCCCGGCTGGATCGACAGGCGGGCGCGTCATCATGGCGGGGAGATCGAGCCAGCGGCAGCGCGTCGGCTGGCCGAGGCGGTGGGCACAGACCTGCGCCTGCTGGACCAGGAAATCCTCAAGCTGATCGCCTACGCTGGCCCAGGTCGGGCAGTGACCGTTGCCGATGTCGAAAAACTGGTGCCCTACGTCAAAGAGGCGGTGATCTTTGACCTGGTCGATGCGCTGGGGCAGCGCGATGGGCGGCATGCTGCGGCGACGCTCCAGCAGTTGCTGGATGAAGGCAAGGAGGCGGACTATATCCTGTTCATGGTGGTTCGCCATTTTCGGCTGCTGGCTCAGGTCAAAGCGCTGAAGAACGCCGGTGAGAACAGCGCCAGCATCGCCGCACGGCTCAGGCTGCACACTTTCCCCGCCCGCAAACTCTACGAACAGGCCAACAACTTTACGACGGAGCAACTGGAGCAGGTCCAGCGGCAGCTCCTGAAGACGGACGTTCAGGTCAAAAGCGGCGAGCTGACGTCAGAGATGGCGCTCGACCTGCTGGTGGCAGGGCTGGCCGGCGAGGGCTGAGGCGCTAATTGGCGTCTTCTTCGCCGACCCAAAAGTGATGGCGCAGGATCGAGGCCAGGGCCGCGACCTTGATGCGGCCCACATTTTTGACCTCACCGTCCAGCACAGAAGGGTGGACATAGCAGACCGTCGGCTGGCGGCCGAACTTTTGCTGATAGCGGCTGGCCGCGCGGCCGACCTTCTGGTTGAGATCCCGCGCCGGGTCGTCATCGTACCACAACAGCCCGACTTTCATCGCCTTGCCCCCTGGCGCACCTGTCGCTTCATATGCCACGTGCCCGCCTGGGCGTCCTGGAACAGCTCAAAGGTCCCTTCCTGGCAGCGGACGCGGAAAAAGTGGCCCTCGACCTGGTTACCTCGCCGCTGGCGGGAGACGGTCCAGCAGCGTTCCACCGCCTCGACGTGGTACTCGTGGCCGCGCCAGACAAAGATGTGCGGGAAATAGCCGTGTCGTCGCCGGCGCATCTGCACCGTGCCGTGCGCCTGACGCTGCCGCATTTCGCGGCCCGAGCGCGGGCGCAGCGCCTCACTGATAATGCCCATATCGTACCTCCTCCATCTCGCCGCCGACGATGCTGAACTCGCGTTGGGCCGGCGGCGCGTAAGGGCTCAGGTATTGCAGTGGTTGGCCCGGCGTGGCCGGGGACTGGGGGGGCGGTTGCACAACCACCACGGGGGGATAGACGCCGGGCATAGCAGCAGGCCGCTCCTCTCGCCGCCGCGTCACCATGACGATGAGCAGGCTGGTGGGGATGCTTGCCGCCACGCCACAGACCGTCCCGGCCAGCACAGCCATCGCCTCATCGCTCAGGCGCTGCGCCACCACGGCGCCTGCCGCGATGGCAAACCCCACCGCCACGATGGCCGCGAAAATCTGCACCCTTTTGCCCGCTCGCTGTCGCCACGGATCGCCGGCTGGCTGGTATGCTCCGTATCCCATGTTTTCCATTTTTCCCACTCTTCATCCTGAATTCAACGCTGGCGTCGCCAGCAGCGGCAGTTCCGCCTGCCGCATCCAGCCCTGTCCTGGCCTGCCCTCTTCCTCCTGCAGCCAGGCCACCACCTGCGCTGTCTCTTCGGCTGACACGTAGGCTGCCTGGAAGCGGTGTAGCCGCCCCTCGGCCACGGCGATGAAATCTCCGCGGCCCAGCAGCCGCTCGGCGCCCGTGCCCTTCCAGCCGCTGGCCACACGGGCGTCCTCCGGGCTGGTCACCTTGCCAACCAGGCGCACCGGAAAGTTGGCCTTGACCAGGCTGCCGATCACGGCGGCGGTGGGCTTTTGCGTTGCGGCGATGATGTGGATGCCCGCCTCTCGTCCCCGCTGCAACAGGCGCGTCAGGTGCAGCTCGGCCTCCCGCCCGCCGACCATCATCAGGTCGGTGAGTTCGTCGATGAACACAGCGACCACCGGACGGCTCTGCCTGGCGCGGTCGCGCTGCTCCATCAGTCGCACCAGGCTGCCCAGCGCCTCGATGGCTTCTTCCACCCGCGTCACCACCGGGCGGGCCAACTGCGGCAGCCCGGCCATGTCTACGAACGCCCGCCCTTTGGGGTCGATCAGCACCAGCAGCAGCGCCTGGCGGCTGGGATGGCGCATCGCCAGGCTCAGCACCATCGTCCGCAAGAGCGCCGTCTTGCCGCTGCCGGTCGTCCCCGCCACCAGGATGTGGGCGACATCGGGCGAAGTCAGGCGGATCAGCAGCGGCGCGCCGTCATCGGCCAGTCCCAACACGGCTGTCGCCTCCGGCACGTCGCGCAGCCCTTCCCGCAGGGGCAGCAGGCGCACCGGCTGGGCATCCTGGCGCGGCACTTCGACCTGTAGCGCGGCGCCCTGGCGCGCCACGCGCACGCTGGGCGCGTCCAGCGCAGTAGCCAGCTCCTCCGCCAGACCCTGGATCGTCGAGATGCGCGAGCCCATCGCCGGCAGCACCTTGAAACGCACCCAGCGCGGCGTCACCGTTCCGCCCGTCACCCGACCGGGAGCCTTGTGCTGGGCCAGCACCGCCTCGATGCGGTCTGCCTGATACTCCAACAACTTGCGCATCTTGCTTTCCCCCTCCATCTGCTGATCGTTTGTCACCTCTCCCCTCACAGCGATGAGGTATCCCTTACCAGCAGTCAATTGCTTCTGGCGGTATAGAACAAATGTTCGTACCTACATCATACCTGTCTTGCCCCATCGTGTCAAGTCCTATATCCCAAATAAAACGAGAATCTTTTCGCCAATTTCCCAAGTCTGGAGACCACGCCGAACGATGGGCAAGGGTCACTTCCTACCCTCCCGGTAACTACTCACCATGGGCACCTTCCGCATAGCGTAGCACGTTTTCCTCTACCACGAAGGACACGAAGGTCGAATCCATCAAGGCTGTTTTTGTACCCTTTGTGTACTTCGTGTACCTGGTGGTGAGCAGTTACCCCTCCCGCAGGTTTGGGCGCAACTTTCTAACCTGCAGGAGGGTAGCCGGGTGCTGCGGTCGTTACGCGCCTTGACGACTGGGCCAACCTGATGTTTAATGCCCCCAGGATCAAGCCATGCGCGACTTTTTGACCGAACTGCTCAACGTCTACTGGTTTGCCCCGCCGGTGGCTCTGTGGCGGGCCGTCGAGATGCGCACCGCCGCCGAGGAGACGTACCGGCGTCCTCTTCTCGACCTGGGCTGCGGCGACGGCCTCATCGGCGCGGTCCTCTTTGGCCGGGGCGGCATCGACGTCGGCCTGGACCCCTGGCGCGAGCAGGTGCGTCAGGCGGCCCGTTCGGGCATCTACCGCCATGTTCAGCAGGCTGATGGCAGCCACATGCCGTACCCCAGCAACACCTTCGCCACCGTGTTCAGCAATTCAGTGCTCGAACACATCGCCGACGTCAGGCCCGTGCTGCGGGAGGTCGGCCGTGTGCTGCGTCCGGGCGGGCGCTTTATCTTCACCGTCCCCTCCGATGCCTTTCGACGGTTGCTCTACTACTACCAGGCCCATCTGGAAGCGGGGGATGTGGACGCGGCGGAGGCCTATGCCGCCAGCGTCGACCGCCTGCTGGCCCATCACCACTACTACACTCCCGCCGAATGGAACGATCTGCTGGATGAGGGCCAGATGACGCTGGAAAAGGCGCGCTACTACATCCCTCAACCCGTGGAACATCTCTGGGACCGCATGAACGCCCGTTTCGGCATCGGGCGCCTTTCCCCGTGGGGCGTCCTGGTCTCGCCACGGCTGCGCCGGCTGGGCTACCAGTCCCTGCTGGCCCGCTGGGTGATGCGCCACTTTGCGCGGGCTTGGCGAGAGGCCTACGAAATGGAGGTCCCCACGGGCCAGAAGGGCGGCGGGCTGCTGCTGGTCGGGCGCAAGGTGGCCGCATAATCCCCTATGGCAACCTGTCTGAATCCCTCACCGCAAGCGTGGGATGCCTTTGTCGCCGCGCATCCCCAGGCCCACATCCTGCAGACGACGCCCTGGGGAGAACTCAAGGCAGCCTTTGGTTGGCAGGCTGAGCAGGTGGCCCTGGCAGGGGAAGACGGCAACCTGCTTGCGGGCGCGCAACTGCTCTACCGCCGCCTGCCGGGGGGAGCAGGCTGCCTGGCCTATGTGCCGCGCGGCCCCCTGCTCGACTGGGACGACGCCGCAGCGGTCGCCGCGACGAAAGCGGCGTTGGCCACCGCCGCCCGCGCCCGCCGCGCCGTTGTCCTCACCGTGGAGCCCGACCTGCCGGACGAGCCCCGCTGCCGCCAGGCTCTCGCCGCCCAGGGCTTTGGCCCCTCGCCGTTGGGCAGCATCCAGCCACAGCGCACGCTGGTCGTCGACCTTTCCGGCGACGAAGAGGCCATCCTGGCGGCGATGAAATCCAAGACCCGCTACAATATCCGCCTGGCACAGCGGGAAGGGGTGACGGCGCGGGCAGCGACCGCCGCGGACCTGCCCGCCTTTCATCGCCTGATGGCAGCCACCGCTGCCCGCGATGGCTTTGCCGTCCACGCGCCGGCCTACTACGAACGCGCCTTTCACCTCTTTGTGCCGCGGCATTGGGCGCAGTTGCTGCTGGCCGAGGTGGCCGGCGCGCCCGTCGCGGCGCTGATGGTCTTTGCCCTGGGCCGTCGCGCCTGGTACTTGTACGGCGCGTCCGGCGACGAACAGCGCAACAAGATGCCCACCTACCTGCTGCAGTGGGAGGCCATGCGCTGGGCCCGCTCCCGCGGCTGCAGCGAGTACGACCTGTGGGGCGTGCCGGACGAGGACGCCGAGACGCTGGAGGCCGGCTTTACCCGGCGCAGCGACGGCCTCTGGGGCGTCTATCGCTTCAAGCGGGGGTTTGGCGGCCAGTTGCGGCGCACGGTCGGCGCGTGGGACCTGCCCCTGCGTCCGCTGCTCTACCGCGCCTACACCTGGGCGGCGCGGCGGCGCACTATGCTGCCCTTCTGATATTTTTTGACTTATACCCAACCTTGAGTTATACTGTGCGACGTGGACTGCCCACAGTGCGGATTCTCTGGCCCGGATAAGGCGCGCTTTTGCTGCAACTGCGGCGCGCCCCTGCCCCAGGGCGTTGGCCCTGGGGAGGGCGTGTCTTACCTGCGTGTCCCCCCTGTTGCCGGGAAAGCTGTGCCCGAGCGGGAATGGATGCGCAGCGAGCGGCGCCAGGTTGCCGTCCTCTTTGCCGACGCCGTCGATTTTACCCGCCTCTCTGCCTCGCTCGATGCCGAGTCGGTGTTCAACCTGATCAACGACCTCTTGGGCCGTCTGGTCGCCTGCGTCCATCGTTATAACGGCATGGTGGACAAGTTCACCGGCGACGGCCTGATGGCAGTCTTTGGCGCGCCGGTCGCCAACGAGAACGATCCCGAACTGGCCGTGCGGGCCGCCATCGACATGCAAAAGGCCGCCGCCGAGTTCGAGCCGATGGCATTGGCCCAACTCGGCGCGCCGCTCAAGATCCGCATCGGCATCCACAGCGGGCTGGCCGTTGCGGGCATGATCGGCACGCCGGAGCAATCAGCCTATACGGTCATCGGCGAGACGGTCAATCTGGCGGCGCGGCTGGAGGCGCTGGCCCGCGCCGGCCACATCCTGGTCAGCGACCGCATCTACCAGCAGACCCGCGCCTTCTTCGAGTTCCAGTCGATGGGCACGATCCACGTCAAGGGCTTTGACGAGCCGGTCACCGTCTACGAGGTCGTCAGCGATCGCGCGTTGCCGCTGGCAACGCGCGGCGTCGCCGGCGTGGCGCCCATCCTGCTCGGCCGTGACGCCGAACTGGAACGCCTGCGCAGCCTGCTGGCAGCCTTTCTGCAGGAGCAACGTGGCCGTCTGGTGCTGATCGAAGGCGAAGCGGGCCTGGGCAAATCGCGCCTGGTTGCCGAGTGGCTGGCCAGCCTTCCTCCTGACTCGGCGACTGTCTGGCAGGGCCGCGGCCTGCCTTATTCCCAGGGGGTTGGCTATGGCGTCTTTCGCTCGCTGCTGCAAAACGCCATCCGCAGCGAGGGCAGCGACAACTGGGAAGAACGGCTGCCCCGGGCTTTTATTCCCTTCCTCCGTCAGATCCTGGGACTGCCGCTTACGCCCGAAGAACAGACCTCCCTGCGCTATCTGGAACCGCAACGGGTCAAGCAACTGAGCGTTCTGGCGCTGCGCGAATGGGTCTTGAGCCAGGCTCGCCGCCGCCCCCTGGTGCTGATCCTGGATGACTTTCACTGGGCTGACGATCTCTCGCGGGACGCGCTGCAGTCGCTGGTCACTGTGATCGACGATGCGCCGGTGCTGGTGTGCGTCATGAGCCGCCCCCAGCCCGAATCGCCGCTCGATCTGGGCATTGCGCCGGCCGAAGAGGCAGTCGCTGCGCCCCGCTCGCTGAGGCTGCAACTGCAGCCGCTCTCGCCAGAGCACAGCCGCGCGCTGCTGGCCCATCTGGTCTGCCTGGATGACCTGCCATCTCCCTTCGTCGATACCATCCTCACCCGTGCGGAGGGCAACCCCTTCTACATCGAAGAGTTTGTGCGCATGCTGATCGAAAAAGAGGCGCTGGCGCTGCGGGATGGGCAGTGGCATGTCATCTCCCTGCCGGCGCTGGAGACGTTCGACGTGCCGACCACCCTGCGCGGGCTGATGATGGCGCGGGTCGACCGTTTGCCGGAGGACCTGCAGAACGTGCTGCGGGACGCCGCAGTGATCGGCCTGCAGTTCGACGCCCGGCTGCTGGAAGAGATGACGCGCCAGTTGCACGGCATGGCCGGCGTGCTGCCCGCTCTGGACCGCCTGGTTGACCTGGGATTGGTGGTGGAGCGGGCGGGGACAGTGGCCGGCGAGCGGCTCTATGCTTTTCGCCACATCCTGACCCAGGAGACAATCTACAGCAGCCTGCTGCGCAGCCAGCGCCCACAGCTTCACCTGACCGTGGCCGAGTGCATCGAGCGGCTCTATGCGGCGGACCTGGATCGGCATATCGAAGTTCTGGCGCTGCACTATGACAAGGCGCGCGTCCGCGACAAGGCCTTCTTCTATGCCCTGCAGGCAGGCGACCGGGCGCGGGCGCGCTTTGCCAACCGCGAGGCAGTCGAGTACTACAGCCGGGCGCTGCAGCTCTCTCAGCACCTCGGCGACTATGAGGTCGAACGCTGGCAGGCTACAGTCTGGCTGGGCGATGTAGAGCAGCACATTGGCGAGTACGAAGAGGCCATTGCCTGCTACCGCGCGGCGCTGGACGAGGAGTGGGAAGGCGCCACGCCGCTCTCCCGCGCCCAGGTGATGCTGCGCATGGGCCAGGTGTGGGAGAAGCGCGGCGAGGTCGAGGAAGCCGAGGGCTGGCTGCATCAGGGCCTGGTGCAGCTCGACCGTGTCGAGGGGAAGGAACCGGCCCTGCGTGCCCAGATCTGCTCCGAGCTGGGCTGGCTGAATCTACGCCGTGGTGACCTGAACAGCGCGCTGAGCTGGCTGGAGGAGGGCCTGGCCCTCGTTGCCGAGACGGACCATTACGACGTGCTCTCCTCGATCCTCAACCGCCTGGGCGCTGTCTATTATCACCGCAGCGAGTGGAAGCGGGCGACCGAGTGCGTCGAGCAGGCGCTGGCGTTGCGCGAGCGGCTGGGGGACGTCGTCGGCTACGCCCGCTCGCTGAACAACCTGGGCATCCTCAAGCACTCGGCGGGTGACATCGACGGCGCGCTGGCCTGTTACAGCCGCGCCGCCGAGCTGCACGAGCAGATTGGCGAGGTGGAGGGGCAGGCGCTGGCCCGCACCAACCTGGGCGTGTTGTACACCGACCTGGGCGACTGGGAGCAGGCCGAAAGAAATCTGCAGCAGAGTTTCGCCATTGCCCGGCGCATTGCCCATCCCTACGAACTGGCCCAGGCGCACATGAACCTGGGGCGGCTTTATCTGCTCCAGGAGCGCTGGCAGGAGTGCGCTGCTCATCTGGACAGCGCCATTCCCCTCTACCGCGAGGCCGGCGCGCACGCCCATCTCAATCTGAACGACGCCTACTACCTGCAGGGGTGGCTGCACCTGGAACAGGGACGGGTCGAAGAGGCGGCTGAGTGGGCGCAGCGCAGTTGTGAGCTCCTGTGCGAGGTCACCGGCAGCACGGAAGGCGATTCGGTCGAGTGGGGCCGTTACGAGCAACTGATGGGCCGCATCGCTCAGGCGCGGGGCGAGCTGGAGGCCGCCCGCCGTCATTTCGACCGCGGCATCGCAATTCTCCAGGCAGGCGATTCCAAACTGGAGGCCTGGCGCATGGCCTACTGGAGCGGGTTGCTCTCGATCGAGATGGGGGATTGGGAGCGCGCCAGGGACGAGCTGACGGCAGCGCGCTTTTGGTTCGAGCAGTTGGGCGCCCGGGCTGACCTCCAGCGCGCGGAGCAGGCCCTGAGCCGTCTTGCCCATATAACAACAGACCCGAAGGGCCTTTGAGACCCTTCGGGTCTGTGGGTCAATGGACTTTACTCCTCAGCCAGGTTGATCCCCACGGACGACGTGGCCCCGGGCAGATTCTGCAGGGTGACAAACATGGCAGCCCAGGCCGGGTCGCCGAAGGAGCCGGCCCACGAGTTGTAGCCGCCAGCCCAGCTCTGGAAGCCAGCCCAGGAGTTGTAGCCGCCAGCCCAGGAGGTGTAGCCGCCAGCCCACGAGTTGTAGCCGCCAGCCCAGGAGTGGTAGCCACCAGCCCAGGAGTTGTAGCCGCCAGCCCAACTGTTGTAGCCGCCAGCCCACGAGTTGTAGCCACCGGCCCACGAGTTGTACCCGCCGGCCCACGAGTTGAACCCACCCGACCAGTTGGTCGAGCCGCCAGCCCAGGAGGTGTACCCACCGGCCCAAGAGGTGTAGCCGCCAGCCCAGGAATTGTAGCCGCCAGCCCACGAGTTGAAGCCCTCGTCGCGGATCACAAACTGGCCCAGCTCGGGATCGTACCACGACCAGCCTTCATAGTGCTCGATCCCGGCCAGGTCGAGGTCGATGTTCAGCCCCTGGTTGGCGGTCCCTTCCAGGTCGCTGTAGACAGCGTCAGGTGCCCAGACGCGGCCGGCGCCCTGCTGCCAGATGGAGTAGGCAGCCTCGCCCGTGTACTCGCTGAACTGCGGCCGGGCGGTCATGGTCAGGCGGTACTTGACCTGGTCCGGCGTCAGGTTGGGGTTCTCGCTGAGCATCAGGGCGACGATGCCCGAGACCACCGCGGCCGAGACCGAAGTGCCGGTCATGCGGAAATAGCGGCCGTTGACGCGATTCTGCGGATAGCTGTTGCTCAAGACGGTGTTAGGACGCATCAGCGAGACCACATGCGCCCCCGGCGCGATCAGGTCCGGCTTGACAAAGGCATCCAGCGTGGGGCCGCAGGCGGAGAAGGGCGGCATATAGTCGTCCCCCAAGTCCTCCGGCGTATAGTTGTCGGTAAAGGCGCCGACGGTGATGATGTAGGGCGTGTTGCCCGGCACGCCGATGGTCAGCGGGTCGGGGCCGTTGTTGCCGGCGCTGGCGACGACGACGATCCCCGCCTGCCAGGCTGCCATCACCGCCAGGTTGTAGGGGTCAGCCCAGTAGGGCGCTACCGGCATGGCGTAGAGGGAGATGTTGAGCACGTCGATGCCGTAAGTGTCCTTGTTTTGAACCACCCACTGGATGCCCTGCAGCACATCCGCATAGCTGCCGACGCCGTTCTCATCGAGCACGCGCACCGCCACCAGGTTGACCGCCGGAGCGACGCCCTGATACTCACCGTCCTGATGCTCGTAGGTGCTGTTGCCGATGACGCCGGCGATGTGCGTGCCGTGGCCGTTGGGATCGCCAGGCGAGCGGTTCAATCTGGGCGGCCTGTACAGGGTACCGGTGAGGGCATCATAATAGGCCAGGATGCGGTTACCGTTGCCACTGGGGGGATGGCGCAGGCCGTTGAACGTGTGGTCGATGCCCGAGTCGAGGATGGCAACCGTCACCCCCTGGCCCAGGTTGCCGTTGGCCCACACCTGGCTCACGCCGATGGCCTTGACGAACTCGACGTCCGCCTGCCCGCCAGCCACTTCGACCCGGCGATCCGGCGTCACGCGCACCACGCCGGGGGCTGTCGCCAGACGGCTGAGGTAGCGCTGCGGCACCTCGGCGACGACGGCGTTGATGATGGTGATCTCTGCAGTGACGCGCCCGCTGTTGGCTTCCACCGCCGCGATCGCGCTCTCCGTGTCGCTTCCCTGCACGATGACGCGGACGGCTGGCGTGGCTGGCGTGATGCCGACCACCATCACAGCCAACAGCACAAATATGACTACAGAACTGGTCATGCTGCGGGTAAAGGCTTTGACGTTCATGGCTTTTCTCCTGCGTATTGCATCCATAGCCAATAAAAGGTTCTTTTGAACCTGCTCTTATCATACTCTCCTTCAGGGAAGCAAACAATAGGAAAATAGTACTGTTTGCGCCCCGGAGCGGGGTGGGTTATAATCCCTGTCAGGATGGCTGACCCCGAAAAACCCAATTGCACCCGTCCGGGCGACCTGGTGCTCCTGGTGGCTGCTGACCGGCGCTGGTGGATCGTCCGCCTGGAGCCGGGCCAGAGCTTTCAGACCCATCGCGGCGTCCTGGCGCACGACGATCTGATTGGCCTGCCGTGGGGCAGCCAGCTTACCACGCACCTGGGGCGCCCTTTGCTCCTGCTGCGCCCTTCGATGTATGACCACATCCTCGGCCTGCGCCGCACCACGCAGATCGTCTATCCCAAAGAGTCAGGCTATCTCTTGCTGCGGATGAACATCGGTCCTGGCTCGCGGGTGATCGAGGCGGGCACCGGCAGCGGCGGCCTGACGCTTGCCCTGGCCCACGCCGTGCGTCCAGACGGGCACGTCTATTCGTACGACTGCCGCGCCGAGATGCAGCAGCTCGCCCGGCGCAATCTGGAGCAGTTGGGCCTGGCGGAGTGGGTGACGCTCAAGCTGCGTGACATCAGCGAGGGTTTCGACGAGCGAGAAGTTGACGCGCTCTTTCTGGACCTGCCCGACCCGTGGCGCTATCTGCACCAGGCGCGCGCCGCGCTGGCCGGCGGGGGGTTTTTCGGCGCCATCCTGCCCACAGTCAACCAGGTGGCGGAGCTGCTGGCCGCGCTCGAAGGGGCGCACTTTGGCCTGCCAGAGGTCGAAGAGCTGATGCTACGCCCCTACAAGGCTGTGCCGGCCCGCCTGCGCCCAATGGACCGCATGGTGGCGCACACGGGCTTTCTCGTCTTTGCGCGAGCGGTGCTGCCCTGAGGCTTGTATCGCTTATCGCGTATCGCTTATCGCCTTCTGAATTTCCCCTGGGAGCGCGGGCGTCCCCGCCCGCCGGCCGGGGAGCGCGGGCGTCCCCGCCCGCCGGCCGGGGAGCGCGGGCGTCCCCGCCCGCCAGCAGGGCGGCTTTTCGCTCCTGGCGGGTCTGTGACCCGCCAGCGCTGACCGGGCGGCGGGGTCACAGACCCCGCCGGAGCAGAAGGGGCGCTCCTGGTGGGTCTGTGACCCGCCAGCGCTGACCGGGCGGCGGGGTCACAGACCCCGCCGGAGC
>DAOTYD010000178.1:0-28016 GCA_034435295.1 Anaerolineae bacterium
GTGCCGGAGATCGTCACTTCGATGCCGAGGTTGGCCCCCGAATTGATGCCCGAGACGACCAGCGCCAGGGGACGCGGGGCCAGCTCCACGACCGCGTGCGTGACGGCCAGCGCCGGGCTGGCATCCACGGCGTAGGCGGTCACGTATGTGCTGCCAACCCACCGCGAGGCGGGCGTGAGGCGCCCGGTGACGTCGGGGGGCATCGAGCGCCCCCCGCCGGACCACTGGCGGTCCGGGGCCACGACCAGCACCTCGCCCAGCGGCAGCACGGCCTCCACGGCGGCCCACAGCCCGCGGGACTCGATGCCATCGTCGTTCGTGACCAGAATCAACGGTTGTTCCACTTTCTGCACTCCTCTACCCCTGGCACTGCCGGATGTATTGGGAGGGCCTGATGGGCCGGCACCCGGTGGATTCCCAAGAATCGTCTCCTCGAGAAGGCCAGTTTCATACGGCAATCATAGCATCAAATCTTCAAGCCCTTGTTGTTGAATCGTTAATGGAAAGTTAAGGTTGGGTACATAGGGAGTCTCTGCCTACCCTCCCGCAGGTTCGGAGGCAATCTCGACATTGAAGTGCGCCGCAATGGGGCTGCTCGCCCTCTTGCCGGCCGCTTTCTAACCTGCGGGAGGATGGGGGGTAAGTATTTACTCTGTTGGCGGAATATGGATCGGCAGGGTCAGATAGAACGTGGAACCTCTGCCTTCCACGCTCTCGGCCCAGATGCGCCCGCCGTGAGCCTCGACGATATGGCGGGCGATCGAAAGGCCCAGCCCCGTCCCCCCACCGCTGCGCGCCCGGTCGGCCTTGTAGAAGCGCTCAAAGATGCGCGGCAGGTCATCCTCCGCGATGCCCACGCCCGTGTCCTCGACAGAGACAAGGAGACAAGGAGACAAGGAGAGAGGGAGAGTCGCTATCTCCTTGTCTCCTTGTTCCCTTGTCCCCTTGTCCCCTTGTCTCCTTGTCCCCATGTCTCCCTCCGCCAACGATGCTCGCACGGCGATCCGCCCGCCCGCCGGGGTGAACTTGATCGCGTTGTGCAGAACGTTGGTGATCGCCTGACGGATCCGCTCGGCGTCGGCCAGAACGGACGGGAGGTCCGGCGGGAGTTCGACGGTGAGCTGCAGCCCGGCCCGCTCGGCCTGTGGGCGCAGCCGCTCAACAGAGGGCAGGATGATCTCTTCCGCTGGCACGGCAACCATCTGCAGCGGCGCGCGGCCCGATTCGATCCGCGAGAGCTCCAGCAGCTCCTGGACGATCTGCGTCATCGCGTCCACCTCGGCCTCCATGCGGTCGAGGAAGCGCGGCGCCGCTGCGGCGTCCTCCAGCGCCCCGCCGCGCAGCGTCTCCACCAGCGCCTTCAGCGAGGCCAGCGGCGTGCGCAGTTCGTGGGAGACGTTGCTGATGAAATCGCGCCGCACCGTCTCCAACTGGCGCACCCGTGTCAGGTCCTGCAGGATGACCAGGCAGGCGGAGGAGGGGCCGCCCTGCAGCGGCGTGACGACGATCTGGAAGAACGGCCCCTGGCGGCCCATCTCCACCGGCTCGACCTGCTCCGTGCCCTGCTCGCGGCAGCGCTGCCAGAGAGAGATGATCCGATAGTCGCGGGCGACCTCGGCCAGCGTGCGGCCCAGGGCCGCCTCCGCGTCCGTGCCGAGCAGGCGGGCGGCGGCGGGGTTGATCAGGCGGACGCGCCCGTCCTCGTCGGTGATCAGCGCGCCGTCGGCCATGGTCTCCAGCACGGCAGCCAGGCGGCTGCGCTCCTCGCTGAGCGTGGTGATCGTCCCCCGCAGCCGGTCGGCCATCTGGTTGAAGGAGCGGGCCAGCGTGCCGACCTCGTCCCGCGTGGTCGGCAGGAGGCGTGCGCCCAGGTCGCCGCCGGCCATGCGCTGCACGACGTCGGTCAGTTGGCGCACCGGGCGGACAGCGCGCCAGGCCAGGAAGACAGCCAGCAGCGCTGCGCCCAGGGTGGCCAGCAGCCCGGCCAGGATGATCGCGCCGCGCAGGTGGGCCACGCTCGCTTCGACCTGCTGTGCGGGCAGGGCCACGCGCACGATGCGCGTCGCGCCCCCCCCCGTCGCCGTGACGGCCACGTACATCATCTGCTGGTCCAACGTCTCACTGAAGCGGAGGCTGCTGCCCATCCCTTTCGCCAGCGCCTGTTGCACCTCGGGGCGGAAGAGGTGGTTGTCCATCTGGGCGCGGTTCTCGTGCGACTCGCCAACCACCACGCCGTCGGTGGCGATGATCGTCACGCGGGCGCCCAGGAGGTCGGCATAGTGGCGCGCCGCGTCGTCGAAGGTGGCCGTCGGCTCCGCCCAGGCAGGCTGAGAGGCCAGCGCGTCGCCGACCAGGCGCGCGTCGTCCGCCAGTTGCGCCCGCAGGTCGGCCAGGCGCGCCTGCCGGACAAAGCCGGTCAGATAGAGGAGCAGGCCGAGCATGGCCAGCACGATCAGAGCGATGTAGGGAATGGCGATACGCCAGCGGAGAGTATGGAGCATCTATCCCTCGAACCGATACCCCGCCCCCCGCACAGTGACGATGCGCGTCGGCTGGGCGGGGTTTGGCTCGATCTTTTCGCGCAGCCAGCGCACGTGGACGTCTACCGTGCGGCTGCCGCCGCCATAGTCCCAGCCCCACACCCGCTCCAGGATCAGGTCGCGGGAGAGAACAACGCCCCGGTTGCGGGCCAGGAAGAGCAGCAGCTCGTACTCTTTCGGTTTCAACGACAGCGGTTGATCGTTGCGTAACACCTCGTGGCGGGCCGGCAGGATCAACAGATCGCCAAAGCGCAGGCTTTCCATTTCATCCTGCGTTGGCGCGCCCGCCTCCTGGTAGCGCGCCCGCCGCAGCATGGCCCGCACGCGGGCCATCAGCTCGCGCATGCTGAACGGCTTGGTCACATAGTCATCCGCCCCGACCTCCAGGCCGACCACCTTATCCACCTCCTCATCGCGGGCGGTGAGCATGATGATCGGCACATTCGTCTCGCGGCGGAGGATGCGGCAGACCTCGAACCCATCCAGTCCAGGCAGCATAATGTCGAGGATGACCAAATCGGGCCGTTCCCGGCGGGCGACCTCGAGCGCAGCAGGGCCATCGGCAGCGGTCGAGATCTCATAGCCCTGACGGCTGAGGTTGTACGCCAGCGTCTCCCGCAGGGTGAGCTCATCCTCGACAACCAGAATTTTGGGAGCCACGTTCTCCTCCGTCATCAATGATACACGATTTCAGACAACGATGCAACAGTCCCGGTCAGCCTTGCACAAAACTTTTGTTTGTGTTATGATACGGCCTACGCGCCCGGACGGGCTTTCCGCTCTCGGCTATGACCGAGGGCAATCCCGAGGAAGGAGGTGAACCGTCGTATGCGCGATTATGAGCTGTTGTATATTGTGCCCCCGCAGGCCGATCAGGAGCGCCTGGCCGAGGTGATCGAGGGAGTCAAAGCCCTCGTCGAATCGAACCAGGGCCAGGTCCACAAGGCCGAGCCGTGGGGGTTGCGGCGGCTGGCCTATCCCATCAAGAATCATCGGGAAGGCCAGTATGTTTTGATGCATATCGCCCTCGACCCCCAGCGCGTGTCGGCATTGGAGCGCAGCCTCCGGCTCAACGAGTCCATCATCCGCCACCTGATCGTGCGCATGGACGAAGTCGAATCTTCATAGAGCGGCGAAAGATGAGCAGGGGACTGAACAAGGTCATGATCATCGGCCACGTGGGGCGCGCGCCAGAGATGCGCTACACCCCCAGCGGCCGGCCGGTCACGTCCTTCAGCGTGGCGACCAGCCGCGAGTGGACCCAGGCGGACGGCGAGCGTCGTGAAGAGACAGAGTGGTTTCACGTCGTCGCCTGGGGGCACCTGGCCGAGATCTGCAAGCAGTATCTGAGCAAGGGCCAGCAGGTCTATGTGGAAGGGCGCCTGCAGACGCGCTGCTGGGAGGGGGAGGACGGCAAGCCCCACTACCGCACCGAGTTGGTGGCCCAGGAGATGATCCTGCTGGGCGGACGCCCCAACGAGGGACATGCCAGCAATCAACTTTTCGACGAGGAGCCGGCCAACTCGCTGTTCTAGCAGCGACGAGGGTCGGATGGAGGTCAAATGGAAGAAGAGAGAGATCAGGAGCAGTATCCGGAGCGGTACGGCCGCGCCAAGGGGCGCGCGCAGCGGCAGCAGCAGTGGAAGGCGCGCGTCCATCAGTGCTTTTTCTGCGTCGAGGGCATCGACGTGATCGACTATAAAAAGGTCGATGGGCTGCGCCGCTTTTTGAGCAGCCGGGGCAAGATCAAGCCCCGCCGCCAGACGGGCACCTGCGCCCGCCACCAGCGACGGGTGGCCAGGGCGATCAAGCGAGCGCGCCAGATCGCGTTGCTGCCGTTCACTCCCGAACACATCCGCGGCGAGTAGTTCCAGAGACAGCTTCTCTGGGGAGTCAAGCATGGGAAAGAAAAAGCGGGCGGTCGTCAAGCGCCCTATGACCAGGAAGCAGCGCTCTCGCGCAGAGCGGGAGAAGCGAGTCACGCGTTGGCTCATCATCGGCACGGCCGTCGTCGGGGTGCTGGTCATCGGCCTCCTGGCCTATGGCCTGTTCAAAGAAGTGGTGCTCAAGGCCCGCGAGCCAGTTGCCGTCGTCAACGGCGTGCCGATCCGCACCGCCGATTTTCAGGCCCGCGTCCGCTTCCGCCGCTATGAGCTGATCAACTATGGCCTTGGTGACCAGCTCGCCGCCTATGGCCTCGTCATTGCCAACGATGTGCTCGAGCAAATGGTCAGCGAAGAGATCTTCCGCCAGGAAGCAGATCGGCGCGGCATCACGGTCTCGGAAGAGGAAATTGACCGCGCGATTGAGTTGCAGTACTTTGGCTATGACCGCGACGCCGCCACCGCAGTGCCTACCCCCTCCGAAGAGCTGACGGCGACGCAGACCTTTACCACGCGCGAAGAGTTCGAACAAAACTATCAGAACATGATCGATACGATGCTCAAGCCGAGCAAGCTGGGCGTCGACGGCTTCCGTGCCATGATCAGGGCCAGCCTGCTTGGCCAGCAAATCTACGATCAGTTCATCGAAGAGGTCCCTGAGCGGATGGAACAGGTAGAGGTCCGCTACGTCTATTTCCCGACCGAAGAAGAAGCCAGCCAGATGGTAGAGCGGCTGGACGCCGGGGAGAGCTGGGAAGACGTGGTCGCCGATCTGGAGAACAGCGAAACGGCAACCGTGGTCAATACGCCGATACGCTGGCCGTTGTCCTACGCCGAGCGCGAGATCGGCCTGCAAGTCGGCGCGGCGATCTTTGCCGCGCCCGTCGGCACCTATACCCGGCCTGTGCCGGGCAACAACGAGCGCTTTTACGTGTTCTATGTGCTCGACCACAGCGAAAGCGAACTGTCTGAGGTGATGCGCTCCTATGAGCAGAACCGCCTGTTCGAGGAGTGGATCGAAGCCCAGCGCGCTCTGGTCGAGTACAGCCCAGACTGGCAGGACAAGGTGCCTGCAGAGCCATAAGCAAAGGCCGGGCTGGCATGCCCGGCCTTTTGTCAAAGGAAAGGAAATGAGCAGCAAAAAATCCAGGATGCAGCGTATTTTCTGGGCGCTGAGCGTGATCATCATCCTGTCGATGCTCATCAGCCTGGCGGTTTCTTTTGCGCCACGCCGGGTGGTCACCAACACAGCCGTGCCCACGTGGACCTCTTTCCCCACCCGCAATCCTCCGCCGCCATAAGAGGGGAAAAGTGAAAGGGGCTGAAAAATGACCGGGCTCAAGATTTTGTTCCTCGCCGCCGAAGCGGTGCCGTTCGCCAAAGTGGGCGGCCTGGCCGACGTGGTCGGCGCCCTGCCCAAAGCGATCCGCGCATTGGGCCACGACGTCCGCCTGATGATCCCGCGCTACGGCTCCATCCGTTCCGACCAGTTCGAGTTCAAAAAGATGGGCAGGCATTTCCCCGTGCCCACCGGACCCGACGAGGAGAACGTCCATCTGGTGACCACGACCCTCGATGACATGCCGGTCTATTTGATCTGGGACGAAAAGTTCTTTTCCCCTCGCGAGCGCATCTATGGCTTTGACGATGACCCGCAGCGCTTTACCTTCTTCGGAAGGGCCGCCATCGCCGCCCTCTCCCGGCTGGACTGGATGCCCGACCTTGTCCACGCCAACGACTGGCATACCGCCGTCGTCCCCACCTGGCTGGCTTACGAGGGCCGCTACATCCACGAGTTCCAGCATATCGCCTCTCTCTTCACCATCCACAACCTGGCTTACCAGGGCATCTGCGGGCGGCTGATTCTGACCTTTGCCCGCATGGAGTACGTCAGGCACCTGCCGGAAGAGCCGCCGGGCAATGTCAACTGGATGGCGCAGGGGATTGCCAACTCGGACCTGATCAACACGGTCAGTCCGCAATACGCGCTGGACATCCTGGAATCGGAGGCGGGGGCCGGGCTTTCGCCGCTGCTGCAACGCCGCCGTGACCGCCTCTTTGGCATCCTCAACGGCATTGACTATGCGCTGTGGGATCCCAGCAGCGACCCCCATATCTCCCAGCCTTTCGACCTGCCCACGGTCAACCTGCGCGCGGTCAACAAGGCTGCTCTGCAGCAAGAGGCCCGCCTGCCGGTCCGCGCCGATGTGCCGCTGCTGGGCGTCGTCTCGCGGCTGGATTACGTCAAGGGCGCTGACCTGCTCGCCCCGGTGCTCGAAGAGGCCCTGCAGGGCGACATTCAGGTCGTGATCCTGGGCGCCGGGCAGCCCGAATATCACCAGAGCCTGGGAGATCTCCAAAACCGCTTCCCGGGCAAGATGCGCGCGATGCTCAAGTACGACGACCCGCTGGCACGCCGCATCTATGCCGGCTGCGACGTCTTTTTTATGCCCTCGCGCTTCGAGCCGTGCGGCCTGGGCCAGATGATCGCCATGCGCTACGGCGCCGTGCCCCTTGTCCACCGCACCGGCGGCCTGGCCGACACGGTGATCGACTATCACGATCACCCCGACCGGGCGACAGGCTTTGTCTTTGCTCCCTTCACCCGCGAGGCCTGCCTGGACGGGCTGGGGCGCGCCCTGCAGGTGTTCCGCGACCGCAAGAGCTGGGCGGAAATCCAGGCGCGGGGGATGAAAGCCGATTTCTCCTGGAAGGCCTCGGCCAGAAAATACATCGATCTGTATCACAAGGCGA
Organism: Anaerolineae bacterium; assembly: GCA_034435295.1. Classification (GTDB taxonomy): domain Bacteria; phylum Chloroflexota; class Anaerolineae; order B4-G1; family DUEL01; genus DAOTYD01. The sequence goes on from DAOTYD010000178.1 coordinate 7,178, forward strand.
TCGAGCTGCACCGGCAAAGCTGATTGGCCTCGCCATGGAGACCTGCTATCTCTGCATCCACGGCCATTTCTATCAGCCGCCACGGGCTGACCCGTTCACCGGCCGCATCCCCCGCGAGCCGGACGCGGCGCCCTACCCCAACTGGAACGAGCGCGTCACCGCCGAGTGCTACGCTCCCAACGCCGAAGCAGACCACTTTGGACAGTTGAGTTTCAACCTGGGCGGCACGCTGGCACGCTGGCTGGAAGAGCACGCCCCCCTCACCTACCAGCGCATCGTCACCAGCGAGCAGGCCCACTATGCCGCCTACGGCACGGCCAACGGGCTGGCCCAGCCCGTCCACCACACCATCCTGCCCCTGGCCCGCCGCCGCGACAAGCTCTGCCAGGTGCGCTGGGGCATCGCCAGCTTTGTCCACCGCTTTGGCCATCGCCCGGAGGGAATGTGGCTGCCAGAGATGGCCGTCGACATGGAAACGCTGGAAGTGCTGGCGGCAGAGGGCATCTCGTACACTATCCTCTCCGATGAGCAGGTGCGCGGCGACCTGACAGACGGCGCTGGTCCGTACCGCGTGCGCCTGCCCGGCGGCAGGGAGATCGCCATCTTTGTCCGCGACCGCCACCTGTCGAACGCTCTCTCCTTCTCGATGCCCGAACCGGCGCAGGTTGATGCCTGGTTGCACGATCAACTGAGCTGGCGCTGCCGCGACAACCGCCTGCTGCTCATTGCCACCGACGGCGAGACGTTTGGCCATCACCACCGCCAGGGTGTCGAAGTGCTTGAGGCCATCCTTTCTGCCGGCCGACGCCACAACTATCAGATCACCACGCTGGGCCGCTTTCTGCGCCAGCAGCCGCCGCGCGGCGAGGTCGAGATCGTCCCCAACACCGCCTGGAGCTGCAGTCACGGCCTCAACCGCTGGTCATTTGGCTGCACCTGCACCGAGGGCGACAGCCGTTGGAAAGGCCCCCTGTTGCGCGCGCTGGACAACCTGGCCTGCGACCTCGACCGGGCCTATCTCTGCGCCACCGAGCCGTTTGGCCTGGCGCCGTGGGCGCTGCGCGACGACTATATCGCCGTGATCCTGGGCCAGGTCACCGCCGACCAGTTCCTCAGCAGCAACGGCCTTGCCCACCTCAGCCGCGAGCAGGCCCAGCGCCTCAAGTGGCTGCTGGAGGCCCAGTTCTACCGCCAGCGGATGTATGCCAGTTGCACTTTTTTCTTCGACGACCTGGAGCGGCACGAGCCGCGCTATGCCATCGGCAACGCCATCCGTGCCATGGCCCTCACCCTCTACGCCACCGGCGACGACCTGACCCCCGGCTTTCGCCGCAACCTGCGCCTGGCGGTCAGCGGGCGCACCGGGCGCACGGGGGCGGATATTTTCGACGAGCTGGTGCGGCAGGCGTGACTCCTCCACGGCGCCTCCCCTATTCTGACATCGACCCCGCCCGCTGGCGGGAATATGAGCACATCTGGACCGATTCGCTCTGGCTGATCGAGGCCCGCGACCGGGGCGGCGGACATCAGCTTGACTATCACGGCAACTTTGTGCCCCAGATCGCCACGCAGACCTTTCTCCGCTACACGCGCGCCGACGAGATCGTGCTCGATCTGTTTCTGGGTTCGGGCACCTCGGCCATCGAGGCAGTGCGGCTGGGGCGCCGGCTGGTGGGCGTCGAGTTGCAGCAGGAGCTGGTAACGAGCGTGCGCGCCAGACTCCCCGCTGAGCTGCTCGACCACCGCATCTACATCCTGCAGGGCGACAGCACGCAGCCCGACACCGCCGCCCGCGTCCGCGCTGCGCTGGAGCAGATGGGCAGCTCACAGGCACACCTGCTCGTCCTCCATCCGCCCTACCATGACATCATCCGCTTCTCCCAGGAAGCTGCCGATCTCTCCAACGCGGCGACGCTGGAGGATTTTCTGGACCTTTTTGCGGCGGCAGCGCGTCACGGATTCGACCTGCTGGCCCCTGACCGTTTTGCCGTGCTGGTCATCGGCGACAGGTACGCGCAGGGCGAGCTGGTTCCGCTCGGCTTTTATTGCCTGCAGCGCATGCAAGAGATCGGCTTTTGTCCCAAAGCCATCGTCGTCAAGAACATCAGCGGCAACGAGATTGGCAAGGGCCGCAGCAACAACCTCTGGCGCTACCGCGCCCTTGCCGGCGGCTTTTACGTGTTCAAGCACGAATACGTCATCATCCTCCAAAAAAAGAGCGCCTCGCCGCGATAAGCGATGAGCGATAAGCGATAAGCGAACCCAGGAGGCCAATATGCGCAAACCCGAACTCTCTCTACACGGCGTCTTTCCCGCCCTGGTGACGCCCTTCGAGCGCAAGACGGAAGCGCTGGATGAGGACGCCCTGCGCCGGCTGATCCGCCACGTCTTGCCCCACGTCGACGGCGTCGTCACCAGCGGCACGACGGGCGAGTTCCCCTACCTCAGCCGCGCCGAGCAGCGCCGCATGGTCGAGATCGCCCGCGAAGAGGTCGGCGACAGGCTGGTCATCGCCGGCTGCGGCGCGTCCGGCACGGCCCAGGCCATCGCCCTGGCCGCTGACGCCGCCGAGGCCGGCGCCGACGCGATCCTCGTCGTCACCCCCTTCTTCCTCCACCCGTCCGACAAGGGCATCTACCAGCACTATTACGACATCACCACCCACGTCGACATTCCCCTCATCCTCTACAACATCCCCCAGGTGGTCGACGCCTACCTGCCGCGCACGGTGGTGCAGGACCTGGCCGACCTGCCCAACGTGGTCGCCATGAAGGACTCGTCCGGCAACCTGACCTATACGATGGAAGTGCTCGAATACGCCGGCGACCGCATCGACCTGCTCATCGGCCACGACGAAGTCGTCGTCCCGGCGCTGGCCGGCGGGGTGACGGGCATGATCCTGGCCAGCGCCCAGGTCTACCCCGAGATCTGGCAGCAGGTGCTGCGGCTGGTGGACGAGGGGCGCATCGCCGAGGCGCGCGCGTTGCAGCGGCAGGTGCAAAAGCTCTCGCGCATCTTTTGCCAGTACGGCGGCGGCGTCGCGGTCAAGGCGGCGCTCAATATGATGGGCGTCCAGGTGGGCGTGCCGCGCTCGCCGCTCAAGGCCGTCGGCGGGGCGCTGATCCACGAGACCCGCGCTGAAATCCAGTTGGAGCTGGAAAAGCTGGGCAAGATCGCGGCGGAGGATGAGCCGTTCGCCTATCCCGACGGGCCGCTGGCCGGCCGCTTTGGCGACCTGGAGCTGAGCGAGGCCGACATCCGCGCCCATGGCCTGCGCCTGGGCAGCGGCAGCGCCGGCGAGGGGCTGAACCGCGTCCAGCTCGACCTGATCGGCGGGCGCAAAGATTCGCCGCTGGGCGATGCCTATGCGCTGCAGCTCACCTACCCCCTCCACGGCCGCGAGGCGCTGACGACGATCCTGGAACCGGGGCTGACGGTACAGCCGTCCACCCTGCTCCTGCCGACCCTGCCGCAGAAGAACCTGCGCCAGGCCAACATGATCTACGGGCCCACCCAGTCCGCACTGGGGCGGGCCATCGTCGACGCGCTGGAGGCAGGCACCATCCCCGCCCAGGCCGCCAGCGACGAAGTGCTGATCGTCCTGGCGACGGTCCACCCCAAGGCGCTCGACCGGCACGCGCTCTACCAGAGCGTCTACCAGGCCGCGCGGGCCGCTATCGCACAAGCCTTTGGCGCGTAGGAGGAGCGAGATGGGCTACAAAACAGAGTGGTTTCGCGGCATTTTCCCCGCCCTGGTGACACCGTTCACGCGGGATGACCGGCTGGACGAGGCCGCCTTTCGCGCGCTGATCCGCCACGTCCTGCCCCACGTGGACGGCGTCGTCCCCTGCGGCACCACGGGCGAGTTTTCGTACATGACCCTGGAAGAGCGCAAGCGGCTGGTCGAGATCTGCCTGGACGAGGTGAACGGCCGCGTGCCGGTGCTGGCCGGCACCGGCGCGCCGTCCACCCGGGACACTATCGCCCTGACCGAGCACGCCCGCGACGCCGGCGCGACCGGCGCGCTGGTCGTCGCGCCCTACTTTCTCAAGCCATCCTTCAACGAGGTCTATGACCACTACCGCGCCCTCGACGCGCTGGGCTTTCCCATCGTCCTCTACAACATCCCCCAGTGCGCCGGGACGCATTTTCGCTGGTGGACCGCCGAGGGCATGGCGCTCGATTTCGAGAACGTTGTTGGCATCAAGGATTCGTCGGGCGACCTGCCGTTTATGGAAGCGCTGTTCGAAAAGGTCAAGGGCCGCATCGGCATCTTTGTCGGCCACGACGAGGTGGTACAGGCGGCGCTGGCCGCCGGCGCCGACGGGGCCATCCTGGCCTCGGCCAACCTGATCCCCGACATCTGGCAGGCGGTCTACCAGGCCACGCTGGCCGGCGACCTGGCCACGGCGCAGGAATGGCAGCAGAAGGTGCAAAAGCTGGTGCGCATCGTCGTCCAGTGCAGCTCGACCCAGGCGGTCAAAGAAGGGCTGCGCATGATGGGCCTGACGATGAGCGACTCGCGCCATCCGATCATGCCCGGCGGCGGCTTTCGGCGCGAGGATTACGAGGAGCTGCGCATGCAGCTCGAAGCGCTGGGCAAGATTCCCGCCCGCACCGTGACCTATGACCTGGGCCCGCGGCAGGTGCAGACGGCTGTCGCGGCGACGCCGCACACGCCGGACGTGGTCAGCGGCTGGACGCTGCGCGTCGGCGAGGGCTTTGCCGGGCCGCCGTTCCAGGAGATCGCCCACGTGGACCTGCTGATGGGGCGCAAAGACGGGCCGGTGGGCCGCGCTGTCGAGCGCTCGCTGGCCGGCTGGGGCGAAGCGCGTGGGCTGCAGATCATCCGCCAGCGCCCGCTGACGCTGCTGGTGCCCACGGTGACCGCGCGCACGGCCAGGCAGCGCCGCCTCCTCTACGAGCACGCCGCCGAAGGCGTCAACCTGGCCATCCAGGCCAACATCGACAGCGGCTTTCTGCCCGACGCCCTCCTGGATGACCTGGCGCTGATCGTCAACGTCTTTGTCCACCCGGCCGCGTCGATCGCCAAACGGATCGTCTTTAACAACTACAAGGCGGGCATCCAGGCCATCCGCAAGGCCATCGAGGGCCGGCCGACGCCGGACGAGCTGTTCAACGAAAAGGTCGCCGCCCGCCATCCCTTCCGCTACGCACCGTAGACAGGCTTCTATGTCTGGCTGGGCCGGGAACCCCCCGGCCCAGCCAGACAACAACCCTTTCCGGTATTGCTCTTACCGGCAGGCCGTCTCCCAACCGCGCAGGACATCCTCAACGCTCAGCCATCCCCTGCCGGGGAATAGCTGGCTGATCTGCGGTGCAAAGCCGGGCGAGGAGGTCAGTACCTGGGCTGGCGTGCCGTCGGCGCAGACGCGCCCCTCCTCGATCAACACCACCCGGTCAGCGGCCTGCGCCGCCAGCTCGACGTCGTGCGTCACCAGGAGCACGCCCGTCCCCTCCGCCTGCCACGAGCGCAGCAGGCGCAGCAGTTCCGCTTTGGCCGCATAGTCCATCCCCCGCGTCGGCTCGTCCAGCAGCAGCAGCGACGGCGCCGTGACCGTGACCGCGCCCAGCGCCACTCGCTGCCGCTGCCCCACGCTCAGGTCGCGCGGGTAGGCAGACGCCAGCTCTGCCAGGCCCAGACGGGCCAACAGCTCGTCCGGGGCAATCGGCGGGCGGTCGAGCAGGCCGTGGTTGTGCAGGGTGACCGCCAGCTCCTCCGCCACCGTGTCGGCAAAGAGCAGGTCATCAGGGAGCTGCGGCAGGTAACCGACGCGGCGGCAGATGTCGGCGGTCTCCCGCCCGACGAGCGGCTCGCCATCCAGCGCGATCGTCCCTGCCTGCGGGCGCAGCAGGCCGACGATGCACTTGAGCAGCGTCGTCTTGCCCGCGCCGTTGCGGCCCATCAGCACGACCAGCTCCCCCGCTGCAACCTCCAGGCTCACGTCGCGCAGCACGGGAGTCTGGTCGTAGCGGAAGCAGAGGCCGCGGAGCGTTAATCGCGTGTTGCGTGTTGCGTGTTGCGTGTCGCGTGTCGCGTGTCGCGTGTTGCGTGTCGCGTGTTGCGTGTTGCGTGTCACGTGTTGCGTGTTGCGTGTCACGTGGCGCCTGTTGCGCAGTGTGGATCGCCTCTCCCCGAGTCCCCTCCCTCGCCTTCGATCTGCCCGCTGCAATCGGCGACAGGCAACAGGCGATACGCGATAAGCGATAAGCGATACGCGATACGCGATACGCGATTCAGCGACCGTCAACGGCAGCGGGTCCCAGCCCAACGTCCGGCCCAGGGCCACCACGGGCGGCACGTCGGGGACGTGCGGCAGCACCTGGCGCGGCGGGCCGCTCAGCAGGGGCGCAGCCGGCGCCGGCAGGTAGACCATCTGCGTTGCATAGGGCAGCACCCGCTCCAGACGATGTTCGGCCAGCACCACCGTCAGGCCCAGCTCGCGGTTGAGCCGCACCAGCGCCTCCAGCACCTCCTCCGCCGACTGCGGGTCGAGCTGCGAGGTCGGCTCGTCCAGCGCCAGCACGCGCGGACGCAGCGCCAGCGCCGCCGCGATGGCGACGCGCTGCTTCTCGCCGCCGGAAAGCGTCTCCAGCAGACGGTCGCGCAGCGGGGTCAGCCCGGCCAGATCGAGCGCCTCCGTCACGCGGGCGCGCATCTCGGCTGGCGGCACGGCCAGATTCTCCAGCGCAAAAGCGACCTCGTCCTCCACCCGGTCGAGGACGAACTGGGCTTCGGGGTTCTGAAAGACAAAGCCGACGACGCGGCTGAGCGCCAGCGGCCCTTCGCCCGCTGGATCGTGACCAAAGACAGAGATCCGCCCGCGCAGCGTCCCGCCGCTAAAGTGCGGCACCAGCCCGTTGAGGCAGCGCAGCAGGGTCGATTTGCCCGCGCCGGAAGGTCCGGCAAGCAGGACAAAAGCGCCGGCGGGGATTTCGAGCGTCACATCCTGCAAGGCCGGCGCGGATGCTCCCGCATAGGTAAACGTCAGACGCTCCAGCCGGATCATCGCCCCTCGCTCCCGCTCCCGTTGACCAGCGCCGGCGTCAGCAGGCCCAACAGGCCCAGCCCAACCAACGGGTCGAAAGGAGGCCAGCTCAGGCGGGGATAGGGTGCATAGGCCAGCGAAGGGTGGCCTGTCAGCGCCGCCGCCAGGGCCAGACCGCATCCCAGCACGACCATCGTCTCGCGGATGCCCCAGCGGCGGGGGCGATACGAGGTACGGCGGGTCGAGCGGCCCGCTATCACCATCGCGCCGACGAGCAAGGCTCCACCAGCGACCATCGTCCCGGCCGCAATCCCTGCCCGGTTCGGCACAAACAGCCAGGTCAGCCAGCCACCCGATAGCCCCAGCAGCCCCATCGTCAGCAGGGCGCGCAGCGGCAACGGTTGCGCCCGCTCGCTGACCGCACCATAGCCCCGCGCGACCATCGCCTCAGCGAGCGCCAGCGCCCGCTCCAGCCCGCTCACCAGCAGCGGCAGGTAGATCGGCAGCCAGTCGCGCAGGCCGCGCAGGCGATGACCGCGCACGGCCTGCGCCTGGCGGATGCGCGCCACCGCCTGCGCTGTCTGGGGCAGCAGCGTCAGCGCAATGGCCAGCACCACGCCGGCCTCGTGAAAGGCGCGCGGCGCCAGGCGCACCAGCTCGCGCACGGGGACCGTCTGATTCAGCGCCGTGAAGGCGCCCAGGATGACCGTCAGCGCCAGGCCGTTGATCGCCCCATAGGCCAGCGATTCGAGCGTCACCGGCCCGCCCAGGAGGGGCAGCCATGCGGGCAGGCGAAAAAGAACCGTGTCGCCCAGGTGGGCAGTCAGGCCGTTGAAGAGGGCGGCAAAAGGGACAGCGAGCGCCGCAAAACGCAGCGGCAGCAGGGCGGCGCGTCGACGGCCAGCCGGCGCGGTCGTCACCCCGACCAGGAGGACGACGAGCAGCAGAAGGAACAGATAGAGCGGATTGCGTGCTGCCGTCGCCGCCAGCAGCGTCGTCAGCGCCCACAGCAGCCAGAGACGGGCGTCAGGCATGGGGAACGACCTCGAAATCGAAGCGGCGGCGGAAGCGGCGCAGCACGCGCACCGTCGCCGGCGCCAGCAGCAGGGTCAGGACCACGTTGCCCAGCGCCCGCAGCGCGTCCCAGCCCAGCGAGGTCACGGCGTAAAAGGTAGCGTAGCGGGCCAGGATTTCGGCAGGAGAGAGGCCTGGCTGCCAGCTCAGCTCTGCCGCTCCGCCGAGGAAGGGCCAGAAGTAGAGGTTCATGATCGCGCCGTAGAAAAAGCCCCATGCAGCGCTGAATGCAACCAGCAGCGCCAGTTCGCCCCGGCTCAACGCGGTCGCCGACGCGCGCCGTCCGCCGAGCCACGCTGCCGTCAGCCCGACCCATCCTGCCGCGAACATCTGGTACGGCAGCCACGGCCCCACGACGCCAGTGACGAGCGCGGAGGCAAGCAGCGTCAAAGCGCCCATCAGGAAGCCAAAGCGAGCGCCAAAGACATAGCCGCCCAGGATGATCGGCACAAAGACGGGCGAAAAACCGCCGGGGAGCGGAAAGGCAACATCGATGAAACGCAGGACGCTGGCAATCGCCACCAGCGTCGCCAGCAGGGCGACGGTTTTGGCGTTGAGCGCCTGGCCCTGCAGGTCGATCAGCAGGGCGAGCAGGGCGAGCGCCACCAGCGCCGTGGTGACCAGCGCAGCGCGCTCGCCCTGCAACGCGCCGGCGGCGTGGACGGCAGGGACAAAGGGCGTGGCAAAGGCCAGCAACCCCGCCGCAGCGCCGAGGGCATAGATGAGGGCGGAAAGGACGCGCCGCACCCTACCTCCGCCGCAGAATGGCCCAGACCAGCCCGCCGAGCAAGAAGGCAACCATGAGGACAAAGAACAGATAGCCGTTGGGGGTGGGAGACGCGGCGGCGGGGGCAGCCTGCGGAGTGGGCAGCGTTGTCGTGGCGGTCGGCGTCGCAGTGGGCGCGGCGGACGACGGCTCAGGGCAAATGTCACTCAGGGCAAGGGCGGGTGGGGCAACGCTGCCGTCGCCCCACACCCAGCCGTCGACATCGCCATCGTGCAGTTGCCATGCCGAGGCCCCCAGGCCGGAGATGGCCCATGAGCCATCGGCCTGACGATGAGAGTAGGTCCAGTAATTGCAAGGGTTGCTCCGGCACTGGCAGAAGCAGTCCTGCCCGCTGGCGCAGCCCTCGCCGTCGATAGCGCAGACGCCATAGCCCAGGCCGCCGTAGGAACTGAGCACCAGGGAGAGGCCGCTGCGGCGCAGGAGGTCGACGCCGCTGATCGTCTCGTCGTCGAAGGCAACGCAGCGGGTGACCACCCGCCCGTCGCCGTGGACGATCACCAGCCCGGCGCGGTGGGGTGGCGCAGACTGGGCGGCGACCGCCGCCGTCAGCAGCAGGGCGATCAGCAGCGCCAGCGCGCTCTGGCGAGCCTTCAGCCGCATGGGTCAACGCCGCCAAGGCCGCAGGGCCAGCCCGACGCCAAGCGCTGCTGCCAGGAGCAGGGCCAGCCCAGGCCAGAGGGGAGCCACCCCGCCCGTTGCCGGCAGCACGGGCGGCGCGGGCGTCGGCGTGCTCGAAGCGGCGCGGAGGCGCGGCAGGTCGAGGAAGGTGTAGCCGGCCAGAGCGGGGATCGCCTGGGCAGTCGCCAGGACATTGGGCGTGGCGTAGGCGGCCTGCCAGAAAAAGGCGCCGCTGGCGGGATCGTAGAGCGCTTCGAGCGCGCCGCGCGGGTCGACGCCCGCCGGCGCCCAGTCGTCCAGCGACTGGCCGGCCGCCGTCAGCGCCTGGAGCACATAAGCGGTCGAGTTGGCATCGGTATCGGTGCCATAGTCAGAGGGGTTCTGGTAAGGAAAGCCGCCATCCTGGTTCTGCACCCGCTGCAGGTAGGCCAGCGCCCCGTCCAGCGCCCCGTCGTTGCCGGCTGCCAGCAGCGCCTGGATGACCAGGGCGGTGGTGTTGGTGTCGCCAGTGTCCGCTGTCGTGCCGCCAAAGAGCGCCCATGCGCCATCCTCGGTCTGGTTGTCCAGCAGATAGGCAACAGCCTGCGCAGGGATGGAGCGGCCGTGGTGATGAAGGGCCAGCATCGCCAGCGCCTGGTCGAAGAGCGTGGAGCCAAAGCTGCCACTGGCCGGGTCGTAGGCCGCCTCGATCTCATCCAACAGCGTTGGGGAGAAATCGGCGGGGTCGATGCCCACGGCGGCAATAGCCAGGGCGAGCTTGGCCCGCAGGCCCGTCGTGTTGACGTTGCCGGCATCGAGCTGCGCCTGCAAATAGTCGAGGGGCGAGCGGCCACCGGCGGATCGCCAGGACTGGGGATCGCGGCCCGCCGCGACGATGGCCAGGATCACGTCGCAGGTCGTGCCCAGGTCGGAGCCTTCGCTAAAGCCGTTGGTAAAGCCGCCATCGGCCTGCTGTTGGGCAGCCAGATAGGCCAGCCCGTTTTCTACGGGATCATCAGCCCAGGCCGGCATCGCAAAGGCAGCGAGCAGGCCCAGGATCAGAATAGCTCTCACAAAACGACGAAACATCTCAACCTCCGTTGGTGAATTGGACAAGCTGGTCCTGACACGAAAAAACCCTTCCCTCACGTCAAGATGCGGGGAAGGGCTTGAAACAAGAGTCCCTTCATGCGCCACCCCCTTTCCGCGAAGGTCTTGTGAGCGCCGGCACAGGCGGGTATCCTGGCTCCAACGGCAGGCCGTTGCTACAGTTGCGGGACAGCGCCGGACTCTGACCGGCTTCCCCCCTTGGGTCCCTCGCTTCCGGGCTTGGGACACCTGTGCCGAAGCTGTATTCGATTGTGGGCGGCAGTATACCACGGAGAGAAAAACAAGTCAAACGTAACTGTCTGCGGCTCTGTTTGACAGGACAGGGCAGCGGGATATAATTTTCCACAGAGGCAACGATGACCAAATGGCTGACTGATCCTCAGAGCGGGTTGCGCGTCGGCGTGGCCCTCCTTGTCGCCGTGCTGCTGGTGGACGCAAGCCTCGTCACCTGGGCAGCCTCACACCCGCCGAACATCTGGACCTTTGTCGCGGCGTTCCTCTTGCTGTGCAGCCTGCTCTTTGTCGGCGTCTTGACTTACTGGCTGAACGGGCTGGTGCAATCGGGCTACATCCTCGACCGCAACAGCCTGACCATCATCTGGGGGCCGAACGAGCAGGTCATCCCTACCCCCCAGATCGAGCGCGTTCTGCCCGGAGAGGAGATCGAGGGGCGCATTCATTTCCGCGGCGTCCGCTGGCCTGGACACTGGCGAGGCTATGGTCAGATCGAAGGGCTGGGGCCGACGCTCTTTTACGCCACCGTGCCGCCACGGCAGCAGATTTTCATCGTCACGCCGGGGCTGACCTACGGCATCTCGCCGGAGGACCCGCAGGCGTTTCTGCAGACCCTGCGCAGCCGCATCGAGATGGGGCCGACTCAACTGGTCGAGCCGAGTTCGAGCGGACCGGCTTTTCTGCAGTGGGATTTCTGGCGCGACCGGCTGGGGCTGGCGCTGCTGGCAGGAGCGCTGGTGGCCGTGCTGGCCCTCTTTGGTTTCCTCTCCGCCCGCTTCCCCAGCCTGCCGCGCTCGCTGCCGCTCCATTTCGACGCCAAGGGGGCGCCGGACGTGCTGGCGCCGCAGGGCCAGATCTTTTTTCTGCCTCTCATCGGCCTGCTGGTTCTGCTGGCCAACGGCATCCTGGGCGGATTGCTCTACCGGCGCGAGCGCCTGCTGGCTTACCTGCTCTGGAGCGGCGCAGCAGTGATGCAGCTCCTGCTGTGGGTGGCCGTGATGGGTATCCTGGCTACCGTCTGAGGAGCACAACAAGGAGGGAAGGCCAACCGGCCTTGTAACTGACTACCCTCCCGCAGGTTTGGACGCGATCTCCATTTTGGAGTGCGCCGCAATGAGCTGCCTGCCCTCTTGCCAGCCACTTTCTAACCTGCGGGAGGGTAGGGGTAAGCAGATACAATGGCCTTTATCAGGAGACTCTATGGACTATTTCCGCGTTGCCGATTTACCGGCAGTCGAGATGCTGCCGGGTCTGGTGCGCCGGGCGGTGTGGCTCGACCGCGTCATGCTCACCTTCTTCACCTTCGAACCGCACACGGTCATCCCTGCCCATGAGCATCCGCATGAGCAGATTACCTATGTCGTGCAGGGCGCGCTCGAGTTCACCCTGGGCGACGAGACGCGCCGACTGAACGCCGGCGAGGGCGTCTGCATTCCCTCCGGCGTGCGCCACAGCGCCCGCACGCTGGATGAGCCTACCGTCGCCCTCGACGCATGGCATCCGGTACGGGAGGATTACCAGGTCTGAGATGTGCACAGAAGCCGAACAAGGGGACCCGCGACCCATTCAAGTGCCGTGGACATGGGTTACGGTGGGCATCACGGCCTATGTTGCCCTGGGACAGGTCGTGCAGTTCATTCCCAACCCGATGGTGCCCCATGCCATCCTGGCCCTCAACATGGTTGTGCCGGTGCTGGTCGGCTACACCAGCGGCCCCCTCGCCGGCGCACTGACCGGCGCGCTGGGCACGCTGTTGAACTTTGGGCTGAAAATCCCGCTCTGGGGAGCGGACCCTTACGAGATTGCGGCGGTCATTCCCCACGCGGTGATGGGAGCGGCGGCCGGCAGCATGCCATGGCGACAGAATCGCATCAGCGCCGGAACAGCCCTCCTCATCGGTCACGGCCTCAACATCCTGGTTTATCTCCTGCTGGGGCTGCTGCCTCCTGCCACGCTGGGCGATCCGAACTTTTGGACCGGCCTCATTGCCGAGGCGACAGTCGGCATCATCGCCGTCGCGCTCTGCCTCAACGTCTTCCACCGCTTTCAGGAACGATACTGGCTGCCGCGCCGTGACCACATGCGCGGGCGCGACCTGCTGCTGATCGGCGGAGGCATCGGCCTGCTGACTCTCTTTCTCGGCATCGAATACCTGGGCGGCGTCCAGGTCGCCGCCTATCTCTTCATCGTGCCCGTCGTCCTGACCGCGCTGCAGTTGAGCGCGATGGAAAGCTGGCTTGTCGCCCTGAGCCTGAGCCTCCTCCTCGGCCTGACCGTGATCAGGGAGGGGCTGGCCCAGGCTTCCCACGAAGTGGCGCTGATCCTGCTGCTCAATCTGGTGGCAATGGCTGTCGGCGAGCTGGCCGAAAACGTGCGCGAGCAGCGGCGGCTGGCCGAAGGACGGCTCAAGGAGCTGGAACACGTCTACGCCGAGCTGGCGGCAACAGATCAGTTCAAGGCCGAGATCATCCAAAACGTTTCCCATGAACTGCGCACGCCGCTGGCGATCCTGATGGGATATGCCGACCTGTTGGCATCAGAAGGACTGGGCACACTGACAGAAGAGCAGAAAAAAGCAGCCGAAGGGATGCGCCGCAGCGTGCGCCAGTTGACCTGGCTGGTGGAGCAGGTCACCGTCCTGACCCACGTCGAGGAGGGCAACCTGGCCTGGCAGCTCGCGCAGCCGGTCGAAGTGGTCCACCAGCAGGTGGAAAACCTGCGCGAATGGGCCAGCAGCCGTGGCTGCCCTCTCTCCCTCGCCGTACAGGGCGAGATTCCAGAGCTGGAGCTGGATGTCGATTACATCGGGCGAGCCATCCGCGCCCTGCTGGACAACGCGGTCAAGTTCAGCCCGCAGGGAGGCCCTGTTGAGGTCTCTGTCTGGTCAGAGGGCGAGCGGGTCTGCCTGGCCGTCCGCGACCACGGCATCGGCATCGCGCCAGAAAAACAGCCCCACCTGTTCGAGCGCTTTTACCAGGTCAATGGCTCGACCACCCGTCACTTTGGCGGGATGGGCATCGGCCTGGCGCTGGTGCGCGACGTGGTGCAGGCTCACGGCGGCCAGGTCTGGGTAGAAAGCGCGCCCGGCGCGGGCAGCACCATCGGCTTCTGGTTGCCGGTGACGGACAGGCGATCCCCTTCCAGGCAGACCGCCCCCCAGAAAACTGTTCTGCTGCCTCAGCGATAGACTGTTATCGCGTATCGCTTATCGCTTATCGCGCATTGGTCGATGCGTGATTGGCGATAAGCGATAAGCGATATGCGATACGCGATATGCGATACGCGATTAACGGGAGACCACGAAATTGTCAAAGCGCACTTCGGTTGGCGTGCCGTCCAGCGAGTCCACCAGCAGGCCAACTATTCCTTCGGTCAGAGTTCCATCGCGCTGCTCTGAAAGCAGCGTGTCGTTGACCCACAGCCGCAGGGAGTCGCCGCGACACTCGACCCGCATGTGGTTGACCGCCGCGCCGGTGCGAACGGCCGCAGCGGGGTTGGGGCCGTCCAATGGCTGCGCCACGCCGGCGCTGTAGCGCGCCAGCAGATAAAAGCCATCGGCGCTGATGAGGAAAGCATAGTTGTCGTTGTTCTCCTGCATGCGGCACGAGACGCCCATCCAGTTGTCCTGCGTGCCATCGACCCACTCGACATCGACCTCGATGGTGGCGTCGTCCACCGTCAGGCCGGCATCGGTAAAGAGCGCCGTCCCCAACCCCTGGTTGCGGACGAGCAGAGCGCCATCGCGGTAAGCGATGCTGCCCCCCTCATCGTCTGCCGTCAGCCAGCCGCTGGCCGGATTGCTGAAATCGTCCTGAAACAGCGGACCAGAGGGGACGGTCGGTGGAGGCACGGTCGGCGGAGGCGCCGTCGGTGTGGGGAGGCAGGCAGCAAGCAACAAAACGGTCAAGAGCAACAGGGAACGGGCACGCTGGATCATGAGGGTTCCTCCTCGAACTTTTCGACCTGGTAGGTCAGCACCTCCAGGCCCCCCCGGCGATAGGCGTCAGGCGGGAGGCCGGCCTTGAGACAGAGGTGGGCCATAAACTCGCGCGGGTCGGGCAGCTTTTCCCACACCTGCGGCAGAAAGGTGGCCCGGTGCCAGCCCTGCTCGATGACGACGCCATCGACGAGAGGGCGGAGTTTGGACAGCAAATCGTTGCCGTCGCTGTAGGAAAGCGGCTGTGGCATTGTGAGCACCGAGATCTCGATGTGCAGGTCATCGACCTCGCCCGCGCTGACCGGCGGGAAGCGCGGGTCGCGGAAGGCCGCGCCGATGGCATTCTCCTGCACGTCCTGCGCCAGCGGGCGATGCGCTTCGAGCGTGCCGATGCAACCGCGCAGCTCTCCATCGACAGTGAGGGTGACAAAAGAGGCGCCTGGCCGTGCCAGCGCCTCCGGCAGTCTGCTCAGGTCGACATGCGGCGGCGCCTCCCCCCTGGCGACGCGCGCGATGGTCTGGCGCGCCAATTCCAACAGGATCTGGCGTTCTTGAGCGGTGAGGGCCATGGCTTCCTCCAGCAGCTAAAAGACCACGGCGGCGTAACCGACAAAGTCGGTGGCCTCGCCGCGGGGCATGACGTGGTGGCTGGTGGTGTATTCGAGCAGCACACCTTTCTGCGCCCCCAGGGCGCGGGCCGCCGCGACGGTCGCCGCAACCGCCCCTCCGCCGCAGGCGTTGCGGTGAGCGCGGCTCTCGGCCACAATGTCCTCCGCCTTCATCTGGAGCATCAGGCGAATGATCCGCGCGTCGTTGGTGCGGGTCCATTCCAGCGCCGCAGCACCCTTCCCGGCAGGGGCAAAGCCATAGTACATCGCCCCATAGTGCGTCAGGTCCGTGGTGCCAATCACGACCACGTCCTTCTGCGCTGCAGCAACCGCCTGGGCAAGCACCGCCCCCACCTCAACGGCCCCCTCGTCGGGCGGGACCAGGATGGGCAGGATGTGGGCCTGCGGGAAAAGGTGCTGGATGAACGGCACCTGCACCTCCGCCGAATGCTCGCCGTCATGGGCGGCGGGGCTATCGACCAGCAGCCCTCCCCCCGCATCGAGCACCGCCCGGGCCAGCTCCGCGTCGACGGGCGCCTCGCCGAGGGGCGTGGACCAGGCCCCGCTGCCGTAGACGGCCGGGCGCAGGGCGTTCCAGCCGTGCATGGCGCTCAAAAGGACAAAGGTGGCGGGATTGCGCTGGCTGTGGATGGCCGCATAGACCTGGGCCGCGGTCGGGCCGGAAAAGGACCAGCCAGCGTGGGGGACAATGCCGGCGACAATGGGCGACGGCAAATCGGAGGGGAGACGTTGAGGCAGACAGCTCTCGATCTCGCGCACACAGTCGGCGCGGCGGGAGGGATAGAATCTCCCCGCTACAACAGGCGATCGGACGCGCATTTCAACCTCCTACGACCAGACACCAGGGACGACATACTGACAGCGAGGGCACACGCCGCGCTGCGACCACAATTCGCGCGTGTTGTACCACTGCCGCCGGATCAGCGGCTCGTTGCAGCTCGGGCAATAGGTCGTGCTGCGGTCGGCGTCGAGCACGTTGCCCAGGTAGACGTGGTGCAGGCCCGCCTTGCGGCCAATCTCATAGGCGCGCATCAGGGCCGCAGGAGAAGTGGGTGGCCGGTCGGTCATCTGGTAATCGGGATGAAAGGCCGAGACGTGCCACGGCATCGCCGGATCGACCTCCGCCAGCCAGGCAGCCATCGCGCGCAGTTCTTCGTCCGAATCGTTGAGGCCGGGGATGAGCAGCGTCGTCACCTCGATCCAGATGTCTGTCTCCTGGGCGATGGTGCGGATGTTGCGCTTGACCGGCTCCAGCCGCGCCTGGCACTGCTCGCCGTAGAATGTCTCGGTAAACGCTTTCAGATCGACATTGATGCCATCCAGATAGGGCGTGAGCAGTTCCAGCGCCTCCTGGGACATGTAGCCGTTGGAGACATAGACGTTGCGGATGCCGTGCTCGTGGGCCAGGCGGGCCGTGTCGAGCGTGTACTCGAAAAAGACCGTCGGCTCGTTGTAGGTGTAGGCGATCATGCGCGCGCCGTAGCGACGGCAGGTTTCGACCAGCATCTCCGGCATGACCTCACGCCCGCCGATGGAAGCCCGTCCCTCCAGGCGCGACGGCTGGGAGATGGACCAGTTCTGGCAGAAGGGGCAGCGAAAGTTGCAGCCATAGGTGCCCAGCGAGAGGATCTGCTCGCCGGGGAGAAAGTGAAAGAGCGGCTTTTTCTCCACCGGGTCCAGGTTGAGCGCGACGGCATCGCCATAAACGGTGAGATAGAGCACACCACCCTCGTTGCGCCGCACGCCACACCTGCCCGTCTCGCCGGGCCGGACGGCGCAAAAATGCTCGCAGACACGGCACTGGACCGTGTCATCGCGAAGCGGACGGCACAGAACAGCTTCCTTTTGCATGCTCCCTCCACGTAGATTATAACACAAATTGGAGAGAAAAGAACAAACGCCTCGCCCGAACTGCTCATGCTGGCTCTGTGACGCGCCCGGTTTGTAGGACAACTGCTCGCAGTTGTCCTACGCCGCCGGGCAATGGCTGAGCACTTGCCCCGCCGCTGCCCCCGTGTTACAATCGCGCCAAATGGCCAGCGAGACAGCCGCCCAATCCCTGCCCAATCCCGCCGAGGTCGCCGCGTCGCGCGGCCTGCGGCTCGTGCCAGCCTCTCATTTCACCGTCGCCGAACTGACCCACATCTACAACCAGACCCGCGCCGATTACCTGGTGCCGATGCCGATGGATGCCGCCCGGCTGGAGGAGTACATCCACACCTACGACATCAACCTGGATCAGTCGGTTGTCGCCCTCAGCGGCGCGCAGGCCGTGGGATTGGGCATGCTGGGAGTGCGCCCCGCCTGCACCTGGGTGACCCGTCTGGGCGTCCTGCCCGACCATCGGCGCAGCGGCGCAGGAGAGGCGATCCTGCTGGCCCTGATGACAGCCTCGCAGGGGATGGGCATCGACCGGATCACGCTGGAGGTCATCAAGGACAACGAGCCGGCCCGGCGGCTGTTTCGCAAGTGGGGCTTTCGGGAGACCCGCGAGCTGATTGTCCTGCGCCGCCCTGCCGGTCCTTCATCCTCTCCTGCGGCGGGCGCATTCCGCTGGCTGGGGCGGGAAGAGACAATCGCCCTGGCCAGCGCCCGCCCCCAGCCCCTGAGTTGGGTCAACGATCTGCCTTCGCTGGTCAAGATGGCCTGCCTGGCCGGCCTGGCCGTCACCCTGGCCGACGGCAGCAGCGGCTGGCTGGCCTTCCAGGAGCGCGCCCACAGCAGGATGACGATGGCCACCCTCTGCGGCGATCCTCTGGCCGTGGCGGAGGCGTTGATGAGCCGCCTCTACGAGCGCTTTCCCGCCATGGGGTCGGTCATCGAAAACGTCGCGGTGAGCAGTCCCCACCTGCCCGCCCTTTACCGCGCTGGCTTTGTCGAGGCGTTCCGCCGCTGGGAGATGTACGGCCAGGTCAACCGCAGAGGCGTGGGCGTCTAGTAGACGATGATGCGCGTCCCTTCGCCCGCAGGGACCACCAGCGTGTGGAGGTGGTAGGGCACCGCGGGCTGGCTCCAGCGAAAGATCCAGCGCGCTGCTTCGTTGGTGACGTTGACGCAGCCGTGGCTGTGCGGCCGGCCATAGTCGTTGTGCCAGTAGGTGCCGTGGATGGCCACGCCCGACGGGGTGAAATAGGTGGGAAAGGAAACGCCCGGCAGGTCAAAGTCAGGGCCGACCATGCGCTGGGTGTGCCGTTTGTAGATGACGCGAAACTCGCCCCGTGGCGTGACCAGGCCAGCGATCCCCGAGGAAATGAGCGTCGTGAAAACAGCCCGTCCGTCCTCGAAACAGGTCAGAGACTGCTCCGCCAGGTTGATCTCGATCCGCTTTTCCGGCGCGCGGGCAGCGATGGCGTCCGCTGCCTCATCGACCTCGACCAGCCTGTAGAAACGCCGTCGTCTGGCGGCAGCCAGCGCCCGCACCAGCTCGTCAGAAGGCCGGTCCGAGATAGGCGTCAGCGCTTCTGGCGGGATCGGCTGCAGGGAGCTTGCCAGGACATAGGCGCTGGGCGAGTAGGCAAAGCCCTCGCGAAGCTGATACCACTTGCGACCCTGCGCGTCCTCCGCCACGGCGACGACGCGATAGACTGTGCCATAGTAGAGCTTGCGCAGGACGTAGGGGCTTTCTGGCCGCGAGCGCGCCTCGGCGATGGGCACGCAGACCTGCGCCCAAAAATCCCCCTCTTCAGCGGGGTCAACAACCTCCTGGGCAGGCGTATCCTCGACCGGCTGCACATAGCCGCTGTGGATGAAACCGCCCTCGGTCTGGTACCAGATCGGATTGGTTGGCCACGGTCCCTTGCTGATGAGCGAGGCGTAGAGGGGGATGATCTCGTCGTAGGATTTCCAGGCCACCAGCCTGGCATCGGGCAACGGTTCGCTGCGGATGGCCTGCGGCACCCAGGTCGAGATGCGGCCCAGGGATGCCGGCGGGTCCTGGGAGGGCCACTCCAGGCCGGAACGGGCCAGCGAAGGCAGGGCCAGCCAGGTCAACGCCACGGCGCTCTGTTTCAAGAACTCGCGGCGGTTGATCCCCCTCACCTGCTTTGCCATAGGTTTTATTATAAATCGTCTGGTAATTTCTGCAAGCGAACGGTCAGCGGAAAACAAGCACCAGCGGCTGATCGTAGACGACGAAACTCTCGTCCAGACGGGGCAGGGGGAGAGCAGGCGTTTGCAGGCAGGGAAGGGGAGGACGGGGCAGCTCTGTCGCGCGGAAGGGGTCGTCGGTCAGCGCCAGCATGCCCAGCCGTGGCCAGCGCTCAAAGCAGGCCGCGGCAGCGAAACCGCGTTCGCCAGCAAACAGCGCCCGGTAATAGTCCGCCGTCTGCGGGAAGCGCTCCGGCCAGCGCGCCAGCGCCCCGTAGCCGCGCCGGCTGGCAATGACGAGCGCGTCTGCCTCCGCCAGCGCCTCCTCCACGGCAGCCCACTTCTGCGGCGACTCGGCGTCGAACAGCGGCAGGACTCTGACATGGTAGCCTGCTGCGTCGAGCGGCAGGGGATGGTCCCACGCCTCGACGGCGATGGTCGACCCCGGCGGCAGGTTGGCCCGCAGCCACGCCGACGCCGCAATCCAGGGGTGGGGGCGGCGGTACGAGGCGATCAGCGTCAGCGAGAGGAGAAGGGCCGGCGCCAGGGCCAGCAGGGCGGCCAACCGCCTCAGCCAGCGCGGCTGCAGCGACACTGCCGCTGCCCCGCCATAAGCCGCCAGCAGCGGCGTCAGCGGCAGCAGGTAGCGGGGAAACTTGACATAAAGCCCCGCCGTGAAGGCCCAGAAGGGCAGCGCCCAGGCCAGGGCGACCCATGCCGCCGGGCCAGCCGGTCGCCGCACGGCCCGCCAGACCGCCAGCCCCAGCCCGCCAAAGCAGAGCACGGCCATCAGCGGCCCCATCCCCCAGATGAACTGCTGCCAGAAGGGGTAGAGATAGGGCCAGGTGGCGTGGTACTGGAGCGTGTAGGGCAGCGCCACAGCCCCCCGCGCCAGCGCCGCCTGCGCGGCCACGTTGCCCAGAAAACGCCTGCCCTCCAGCAGGGCAAAGGGGTTGGTCACAGCAAAGGCGCTCGTGGCCACGCCGACCAGCAACGCGCCCCGTGCCAGTTGCCCTCTGCGCAAGCCCGGCGCCATCGCCCAGGCCGCAGCGAGGGGCAGGGCCAGCAGCGCCGCTGCGGCCTTGCAGCCCAGCGCCAGCCCGGCCCACAGCCCCGCCAACGCCGCGTCCTGCCAGCGCCCGCTCTGCGCCAGGCGCATGGCAAAGAGCAAAGCCGCCGTGACACAGAGGGCCAGCAACGCATCGACCGCGCCAAAGTGCGCCTGCTGCACGTGCAGGGGCATGGCGGCGAGGAAGGCCGCAGCCAGCAGCCCCGCCCGCCGCCCGCCCAACCGACGGCCTAGCGCCGCCGCCAGCGCCACCGTGCCCACGTCCGCCAGGCCTGCCAGCAGGCGCGCCGTTATCAGGCGGTCCGC